>NZ_CP139970.1:306779-613558 GCF_034424545.1 Trinickia caryophylli
CCTGATACATGCGAACGTCGTAGGTACCGAAATTCGGCGCCTTCTTGAAGCCCGTCGCGTGCAGGAACACCGTATCGGGAAAGTCCTTCGCCACCTTGAGCTCGAAATCCTGGTAGCCGAAGCTCGTGCCGACGATCACCTTGTTGCCCTTGTTCGCGAGATCGCGGAACACGCGCTCGGAATCGGCCGATTCGGGCACGTTCTCGACGCGCGTCACCTTGATCTTGCCACCGTACCTGGTCTCGGCCTCCTTCGAACCCTGGTCGTGCGCATAAGTCCAGCCGGCATCCCCCGGGTTGCCGATATAGACGAACGCCACGCCGGGTGCGTCGGCCGCGCGCGCGGCCGGGCCGAACCCGCAAGCAAGGGCCATGGCCGCGGCTCCGGCGAGCGAGGTCAACGTTTTTCTTTTCATCGAACTTCTCCAGTGGTGTGGGTTGATCGGTAGGTCTTTTCGATTCGACGGGCGGCGCACGCGTCAGCTCGCCGCAAAGAACGGCTTGCCCAACGACGCGGGCGCATTGAGCTTGATCGTATTCGGGTTGCGGGAAATCACGGCCAGCACGACGATCGTCGCGACGTACGGCAACATCGCGAGAAACTGCGTGGGTACGGCGACTCCGGCAGCTTGCGCATAGAACTGCAGGCTCATGACGGCGCCGAAGAGCAGCGCGCCGACCAGCAGCCGCCATGGCCGCCACGTCGCGAAAACGACGAGCGCGAGTGCGATCCATCCGCGGCCCGAGGTCAGTTGCTCCTGCCAGAGTTGCAGATAGACGATCGAGTAGTATCCGCCCGCCAGACCGGCCATGCCGCCGCCGAAAAGCGTCGCGCCGTAACGCACGCCCACGACCGAAAAGCCGACCGCGTGCGCGACGTCCGGCGACTCGCCCACCGAGCGCAGCACGAGCCCGGCACGCGTGCGATAAAGAAACCATGCCACGAGGGCGAACATGACGAAGGCCAGATAGCCGAGCGGCGTGAGCGAGAAGAACGCCGGCCCGAGCACCGGCAGGTGCGCCACGCCCGGTATCGGCCACGCGCCGATCGTCGCCGGAACCGCGGCCGATGTGTACGGCTTGCCGACATAGGCGGACAGGCCGATACCGAAGATCGTGAGCGAAAGGCCCGTGGCCACCTGGTTGGCGAGCATCGTCAACGTGAGAAAGCCGAAGAGCAACGCCATTGCGACGCCCGCGCCCACCGCGGCGGCCGCGCCGAGCCACGGGTTGCCCGTGGCCGACGTCACCGCGTAGCCGGTCACCGCGCCCATCAGCATCATGCCTTCCACGCCGAGATTGAGTACGCCGGATTTCTCCGTCACGAGTTCGCCGAGCCCCGCGTACATCAGCGGGATGGCGGCGACGACGGCGCTCGAGGCGAGTGTGCTGGCTTGTTCAACGTTCATCGGTCGGTCTTTACGAGTTATTCATCGTGGGGGCGCGAAGCGCCGCGCGTTCGGTGCCTCGCCGCGTTCAACGGTGCACGGCAGCCGCGACACGCCGCACGCGGTAGTTGACGAACAGATCGGCACCGAGCAGGCAAAAGAGCAGCAGCCCCTGGAACACGCCGCTCAACGCCTGAGGCAGCTGCAGCGACGTCTGTACCGCCTCCCCGCCGAGATAGAGCAACGCCATCAGCAGGCTCGCGAGCACGATGCCGATCGGATGAAGCCGGCCGACGAACACGACGATGATCGCGGTGAAGCCATAGCCCGGCGACCACGTGGCCTGCAACTGTCCGATCGGGCCGGCGATCTCGCCCATGCCGGCGAGCCCGGCGAGCGCACCGCTCAAGAGCAGCGACGTCCAGATGGTCCGTTTGTCGGAAAAACCGGCGTAGCGCGCGGCAAGCGGTGCAAGCCCGCCCACGTTCATACGGAATCCGGCAAAGCTCTTGCGCATGAAGAGCCACATCACGGGAATCGACGCGAGCGTAACGAAAAGAGACGCATTCAGACGCGTGCCGCGCAACAGCTTCCAGCGCCAGTCGCCGCCGAAAGTCGGATAGAGCGCATCGCCCGAGAACATCTCGGAAATCGGAAAGTTCATGCCTTGCGGGTCGCGCCACGGACCGCTCACGAGATAGATCAGCAGTTGCGTGGCCACATAGGTGAGCATCAGACTTGTAAGGATCTCGCTCGTATTGAAACGGCTTCGCAGGAATGCCGGAATGGCCGCCCAAGCCATCCCGCCTGCGACCCCGGCCGCCATCATGAGCGGCAGGATCCACCCGCCGCTCGATTGATCGAACGCGATCGCGATACCGCTCGCGGCAATCCCACCCGCAAGCATCTGCCCTTCCGCGCCGATGTTCCAGACGTTGGCGCGATAGCCGACAGCCAGCCCGAGCCCGATCAGGCAGAGCGGCGACGCCTTGAGCAGCAGCTCCGACCAGCCGTTCACCGTGGACAGCGGCTCGATGAAGAACGCCCACATCGCCTCGGCCGGATCCCGGCCGACGAGCCCGAAGATGGCGAAGCCGATGACGAGCGTAAGCACCGCCGCGATCAGCGGAACAGAGAAGCGCATCATGCGGGAAGGCGTCGATCGCGCCTCGAGTCGATAGGGGAATTGCATGGTCTGATTCAAACGTTGGCGGCAATCGTTTTGTGGTCGTATGCGTACTCGCGCGCGCGGCATCGAGCTCGTTGTGCGGCAGGCTCGCTCATGCGTGCAGCGGGTCCTCGGCGGCCGCAACGGCACCGCGCTCGCCGAAGAGGCCCGCCATCCAGCGGCCGATCTCCTCGGCGTTCGTTTCGCCCGTTTTCCGTGCCGGCGAAAGGCGGCCGCCGGCCAGTACCGCAATGCGGTCGCAGATATCGAAGAGTTCGTCGAGCTCCTCGGACACGACGAGCACTGCCACACCGCTGGCCGACAGATCGAGCAGTTGCTGGCGGATGAAGGCCGATGCGCCTACGTCCACGCCCCAGGTGGGCTGCGCGACGACGAGCACCTTCGGCGCTTGAAGGATCTCGCGCCCGACGATGAACTTCTGCAGGTTGCCGCCCGACAGCGATTGCGCGAGCGCCTCGGTGCCGCCGCAGCGCACGTCGAAACGTTCGATGCAACGCGCGGCAAATGCATGCATCGCGCGTGCGCCAATCCAGCCATGGCGCACCATGCGCGCCTGACGGTGCGCGGTCAGCAGGCCATTTTCGGCCAGCGTCATCGCGGGCACCGCGCCGCGGCCAAGACGCTCCTCCGGCACGAACGCGAAGCCGAGCCGGCGCCGCGCGTCGGGCGCAAGGTGCGCCGCCGGCTCGCCGCAGATCGAGACCGACTCGCGCGCCGCGTTGCCGCGCCGCTCGCCCGAGAGCGCCGCCAGCAGTTCGGCCTGCCCATTGCCCGAGACACCCGCAATACCGAAGATTTCGCCCGCGTGCACGTCGAAGGAAACATCGGCGAGCGAGGTGCCGAACGGATCGTCGCTCGCCACCGTCAGGTGCTGGACCGAAAGCAGGACCTCGCCGGGTGTATGCGGCCGGCGCGTGTAGTCCGGCAGCGAGTGCCCGACCATCAGTTGCGCGAGCGACGCGTGCGTCTCGTTGCGCGGTGTCACGCTGCCCGTGACGCGGCCCGCGCGCATGACGGTGGCCGTATCGCAAAGCGCCTGAATCTCATCGAGCTTGTGACTGATGTAGAGAATGCTGCATCCTTGCGCGGCGAGCCGCCGCAGTGTCTCGAAGAGCTTGCGCACGGCTTGCGGCGTGAGCACGGAAGTGGGTTCGTCCATGATCAAGAGGCGCGGGTGCTGCAGCAGGCACCGAACGATCTCGACGCGCTGCCTCTCGCCCACGGTCAGGCTGTGCACGTGCCGCAGGGGATCGATCTCGAGCCCGTATTCGGCCGATACTTCGCCGATGCGGCGCGCCAGCGCCCCGAGATCGAACGGTTCGTCGAGCGCGAGGGCGATATTCTCGGCCACCGTCAGCGTCTCGAATAACGAAAAGTGCTGAAACACCATGCCGATGCCGAGCTTGCGCGCGGCGGCCGGGCTGGTGATCTCGACGGCGTGCCCTTCCCAGCTGATCTCCCCCGCATCCGGCCGCACCGCGCCGTAGATGATCTTCATCAGCGTGCTTTTTCCGGCGCCGTTTTCACCCAGCACCGCATGAATCTCTCCGGGCGCGACGGTCAGATCCACCGCGTCGTTGGCGAGCACGCTCGGATACCGTTTCGTGATGCCGGCCAGCGCAAGACGCGGCACGCGCGCCGCGCGAGTCTCGGGACCGCCCTTCAATGGAATGTCGCTCATAACAATCAGTTGTCTGCTCTTGCTCGAAACGGGCGCATGCCGCCCCGCCGTGGCCCGACGATACCCAAATCACGACGCACCGTCGAGCCAACAAAATCGGCCGCCGAAACACTGTTCCGTTCGCGCGTCACCGGCTCGCCCCTTCTTGACGTCGATTTATGCACATATTAAAAGCCTGATATCCCCACCCGTGCTCGATCAGCGGTTCCATATATTCGGAGAGACCATGAGCCAGCAACGCGAAGCAATCGATACCTACCTGCTGCGCGTGTTGCACACGTTGCTGATGGAGCGCAGCGTGACGCGCGCGGCCGTCAAGCTCAACCAGTCGCAGCCCGCCATCAGCGCGGCCTTGCGGCGCCTGCGGGACATCACGGGTGACCCCCTGCTCGTGCGCGGCAAAGCAGGCATGGTGCCGACCGAATACGGGCTGCGGCTGCTCGAGCCCGTGCAAAACGCCTTGCGAGAGATCGAGCGGATCCGCTTCCAGCAGCACAACTTCAACCCCGCGACGTCGATCCGCTGCTACCGGATCGGCTGCCCCGATTATCTGAACGTCCTGTTCGTGCCCACGGTTGTCGAGCGCTTCCGGCAGGCCGCGCCGAATGCGCAGCTCGAGTTCCATTCGCTCGGGCCCGCTTTCGACTACGAGCTCGCGCTCGAGGACGGCAAGCTCGATATCGTCATCGGCAACTGGCCGGAGCCGCCCGAGCAATTGCATCTGTCGAATCTCTTCGTCGACGAGATCGTCTGCGTGATGAGCAATACGCATCCGTTCGCCAAACGCGGCAGCCTCACGCTCGATCAATATCTCAACGCACCTCACCTCGCGCCGACGCCCTACTCCGTCGGCCAGCGCGGCGCCATCGACGTCCATCTCGCGCGCGAGCGGCTGAAGCGGCATGTCGTCGTCACATTGCCCTACTTCAACCTCGCCCCCTACGTACTCGTCAAGTCCGATCTGATCTTCACGACCACGCGCCTGTTCGCCAACCATTACGCCGAACTCCTTCCGCTCACCGTCCTGCCCGCGCCACTCGACTTTCCGCCGATGCAGTACTACCAGCTCTGGCACGAACGCTCGCACTACTCGGACGAAGTGCGCTGGTTGCGCGGGCTCGTGGCCGACGCCACGCGCGCGCTCGTCGAGCACGCTTCCGATTCGGCCTAGCCAGCCGGCGGCGGAT
This sequence comes from Trinickia caryophylli, assembly GCF_034424545.1. NCBI lineage: Bacteria > Pseudomonadati > Pseudomonadota > Betaproteobacteria > Burkholderiales > Burkholderiaceae > Trinickia > Trinickia caryophylli. Next base: position 312,224 of record NZ_CP139970.1, read on the forward strand.
CGGCCTCGTGCCGCCGCTGCATCCGGCGCATGCGGCTCCCGACACGCCTGCCGCCGCACGCTGCAGGCGCACCGCTCAGCGCGCGGCCTCGGCCAGCTCGCGCGCGAGCCGGTTGTGTCGCTCGACGAGCGGCGCGACCTCGAGCCTCGTCAGCCGCCCGTTTTCGACCACGACTTTGCCGTCGATCACGCTCAATGCCACCTGGGACGGCGCGCACAACACGAGGGCAGCAACCGGGTCGTGCAACGCGCCCGCGAACTGCGGCTGACGCAGATCGAAGGCAATGAAATCGGCCGCCATGCCGGGCGCGAGCGCTCCAATGTCGTCGCGCCCGAGCACCGCCGCGCCGCCGAGCGTCGCCAGCTCGAGCGCATCTCTTGCCGTCATCGCCGCGGGCCCCGACGCCACGCGCTGCAACAGCAGCGCCTGACGCGCCTCGGCCACCATCTGCGCGCCGTCGTTCGACGCCGAGCCATCCACCCCCAACCCGACGGGCACGCCCGCATCGCGCATCGCACGAATCGGCGCGATACCCGACGCAAGCCGCATGTTCGAGCACGGGCAATGGGCAACGCCTGTGCGCGTGCGAGCGAACAGTCCGATGCCGGCCGCATCGAGCTGCACGCAGTGCGCATGCCAGACGTCGGGGCCGACCCAGCCGACATCCTGCGCGTATTGCGCCGGCGTCATGCCGAAGCGTTCGCGGCTGTACGCGACGTCGTTCGCGTTCTCCGCCAAGTGGGTATGCAGCCGCACCCGATATGCACGCGCGAGCGCCGCCGATTCGCGCATCAAGTCCCGGCTCACGGAGAACGGCGAGCACGGCGCGACTGCCACCCTCAGCATCGCGTAGCGCCCCTCGTCGTGATACGTCTCGATGAGGCGCTGCGTGTCCTCGATGATCGCGTCCTCGCGCTCGACAAGCGCGTCGGGCGGCAAGCCGCCGTCCTTCTCGCCGACACTCATGCTGCCGCGGCTCGCGTGAAACCGCATGCCAATGCGTACCGCCGCGCCGATGCTATCGTCGAGCCGGCTGCCGTTCGGATAAAGATAAAGATGGTCGCTCGACGTCGTACAGCCCGAAAGCAGCAGCTCGGCCATGGCCGTGAGCGTCGACACCTCGATCATTTCCGGCGTCAGATGGGCCCAAATCCGATAAAGAGCGGTCAGCCAGCCGAAGAGCTCGGCGTTTTGCGCCGCCGGCACGGCGCGCGTAAGACTCTGGTACATGTGGTGATGCGTGTTGACGAGGCCCGGCATCACGAGGTGCCCATGCAGATCGAGCACCTCGTCGGCCGTGTCCGGCAACTCGCTGCTGGCACCGACAGCCACGATCCGGTTACCTTCGACGAAGAGTCCCGCATCGCGCAGTTCGCGCCGCGTTCCGTCCATCGTGACCACAAGGTCCGCATGCTTCACGAGCAGCGTCTTCCTTCGGCTGGCCGCCCCGGCTTGCTGCTCGCCTGTCATGCGTTCTCCATGTGTCGTTTGCAGCCATCAGGTGCAGCCATAACGATCGAGGGCCAAAAACCGGCTGGCAATGCGTCCGGCAGCGATAGTCGCCTTCACGGCTACGATATAGTCCTCGTCTTCCCGGGTGGGGCCAGCCCGCGTCGGGCCCCGCTTCATGCGCCCGCCATTATCTTTCCTATCGCTCGTGCGCGCAGCATTGCGGCTTCTTAGAATGCCGGAACGACGCTCGCATCGCACTGAACTGCCCGCGGGCACGCGTTCAACCGGAGGAACCACCTCGAATGGGAAAACTCACGACCCACGTACTGGATACGGCATACGGACGCCCCGGTGCCGGCATCACCGTCGAGCTCTACGTACTGCAAGCCGACGCCCGGCGCCTGCTCAAGACCGCCGTCACCAACCGCGACGGGCGCTGCGATGCACCGCTTCTGGAGGGAGCCGAATTCGTACCCGGCGAGTACGAGCTCGTCTTTCATGCAGGGGATTACTTTGCCGCCGCCGGCGTCGCGCTTGCGAGCCCCCGTTTCGTCGATCGTGTCGTGCTGCGCTTCGGCATTGCCGATGCCACGGCCCACTACCACGTACCGCTTCTCGTTTCGCCCTGGGCGTACAGCACCTACCGCGGCAGTTGAGCGCTCACCGCACCGACACCGCGCCGAGAGGAGGCAATACATGGAAGGATTCATCATCGACTGGCTCAGCCTGGCGATTCGCTGGCTGCACGTGGTCGTCGCGATCGCCTGGATCGGCGAGTCGTTCTATTTCGTCGCGCTCGACAACGGCCTGAGAAAGCCCAAAGACGCGGCGCTCGCGGCACGCGGCGTGTTCGGCGAGTTGTGGCACGTCCACGGCGGCGGGTTCTACAACATGCAGAAGTACATGGTCGCGCCGCCCGAGATGCCCGAACATCTGCACTGGTCGAAGTGGCCGTCCTACACGACCTGGATGTCCGGTTTCGCGCTCTTCACCGTTCTCTATCTGTTTTCGCCGGGCACGTACTTGATCGACAGGAACGTACTCGACATGGAGCCCGCCGTCGCGATCGCGACGGCCCTCGGCTTTCTCGCGGCGGGCTGGCTCGTCTACGACACGTTATGCCGGCTGCTGGGCGGCAACGATCGCCTGCTCGGCCTGTGCGTCGGTGCCTATGTACTCGCGGCGGCATGGCTCGCCTGCCACTTGTTCTCCGGGCGCGCCGCCTATCTGATCGCCGGTGCGATGCTTGCGACGATCATGTCGGCAAACGTGTTTTTCGTCATCATTCCCGGCCAGCGAAAGGTCGTGGACGCCATGCTGAAGGGCGAGGCGCCGAACCCGGTCTACGGCAAGCGGGGCAAGCAACGCTCGGTGCACAACACCTATTTTACGCTGCCGGTCGTGTTCGCGATGCTGTCGAATCACTATGCGATGACGTACACGCACCGCTACAACTGGGCTGTGCTCGCGATCCTCATGCTGGCCGGAGCGCTGATCCGTCAATTCTTCGTGATGCGCCATCGCGGGCAGGTGCTCTGGTATCTGCCTGGAGCTGGCGTCGCGCTGCTCGCTGCCGCGTTCGCCTGGACGCTACCGAAGCCCGCCGGCGTCCCGCCCGGGGCGGCAGCCGATGCGCCGAAGCTGAGCGTCGCCGATATCGCGCCCGTCTTGCAGCAGCGTTGCGCGGCCTGCCACTCCGCACACCCCACGCTCATGGGTAGCGCCCCCGCCGGCGTCATGTTCGATACACACGATGAAATCGCGCAAAACGCGCAACGCATCTACCAGCAAGCCGTGCAATTGAAGGCGATGCCGCTCGGCAATGTGACGCACATGACCGACGCGGAACGCGTGAAGCTGGCGACCTGGTTCGAAAGCGGCGCATCGAGATAAAAAAAACCCGCCATTGGAGGCGGGCCGAAGCAATTCCGTCGTCAGACGGAAGGAGGAGACAAAACTGTCATGCAGCCGCGGCGAGCAGCGCATCCTGAACCACGGGAGCCGCCGTGGCAGGCGCGCCGAGACCGCCGAGCACCGCGTGGTCGTTGAAGCGGAAGAAACAGATCAACTGGTCGCGCGACGCGAGCTTGAGCGCCTGGGCCTGAGAGAGGCCCGTAAGCAGATCGGCGACGGGTGCCGAAATGCCGAGCACCTCGATGCCGCTCTCGCGGTTTTCACGCAGCATCCGCTGCACGAGCGAGAGATAAGACATGTTGATCTCGCGAATCGATTCAGAAGTATCGCAGCTGTTCATGGTATCCCCTTCCGCTTGAGTGTCCTGCTCACCAACCCCGTATTTCGTTGAATCCCTGATTGTTCGCCTGTCGCGCCGCCCCGGCTTCGTCGTCTTTTGCGCGAGCCGCCGGGTACGGCGTCGAATTTCGTCAGCAGCCGCCTCGTTGGTCGGCAACCCCCAATGCGATCAGGCTGGCGGCCAGTTCGCGCAGCAAATGCTGCGTGAGGGCGCCGGCACCGCCTTCGCTGAGGCGCTTGAGTTCGATGATGTCTTTGGCAATGCGGCTCATCTCGATGTCTCCTTGAGGTTGGCTGCTATCGCTTCGGGTCCGCGGCAACTTGTCGCATCTCCGTTTGCTGTGAGGAAAGTATCGGTCAGACCGATTCCGATTCAAATCAGCCTGCGCTGAAGCTCTCGTAATACCTACCGGCCGTCGTGTCAGCGTTTTCCTACGCGGGCACGCCAAAAGGCAGACGTAAACGCCGAAGCCCGCGCTGGACGCGGGCTTCGGGCGCATCGTTCGATCCGGTAAAAAGTGCTTATGCCCTGACAGCGCGTGGGGTTATCGCGCAGTCGCGGTGCGTTCGAGCGCTTCCTGGGTAAGCCAGAGCGGCTCAGGCAACGTCTGCTCATCGCAGTTGTTGCCCTCGCCCCCACGGTCGACGACGATGAAGTCGCTTGGTTCGCCGAGCGCAAGCAGCGGATGGTGCCAGACTCCTTTTGCGTAATTCACGCCTTGCCATCCGCGCGCGACGAACGCGCGGACCGCCTGCGGCGCCAGGGGCCCGGCCGGCGCCACGACGATCAGATAGGGCCGCGGCGCCAACGGCACGAACGCTTGCGATCCGAGCGGGTGGCGCTCGAGCATCGACACTTCGAACGGCAATGCGCGTGGCTCGCCGCGAAAGAGATTGATGAGTGGCCGCCCGCCGTCATCCGTAACGTCGATCCGGGCCAGATCGTGGTACCGCATCGTCGTTCCGCCGTTGATGGGAATACGGCGAGCCCCTTCGAGTTCGATCACGTCGCCGAACGGGGAGAAGCCCTCGCGTGTCAACGGTTCGATCACCAGTGCTTTCATGCAAACGGTTCCTTACTCGACGGTGCCCCACAGACGCAGCCGCGACACGCCGCCGTCGGGAACGATGTTGAAGCGCACGTGCGTGACGGGCCCGAGCGCCGCGAGCCCGCTTTCGAACACGTGCAAATGATCCATCTGCAGTTTCTGTTCGTCGAGCAGCACGGACCAGAACATCGCCTGGGTGACGAGCGAGCTGTCAGTGCCGCCCGCGACGTAGGCGGCTTGCAGCGAGCAGCGATCGGGATAGTTCCCCTTGAAATGCGCCGTATCGACTCCGATGCGCTTGATCGTGCCGGGGCGCGCCAGTGCGACGATGGCCCAGTCGTTACCCGGTTCGCGGCGCCGGCGCGTCTCCCAGCCATCGCCCATGTTGACGCCGCGGCCGGGCATGAGCAGATTCGACGCAGCGCCGAAGTGCTGATTGTTGGCGGCTACGATATACGCCCCATTTTCCAGCGCAGCGAGATCGACGAGCGCATCGGGCCCCACGCCCGCCCAGTCGATGCTCGGCTGGCCATAGACCCGCAGGCGCGCGATGCCGCCGTCGGGATAAAGGTTCAGGCGAAGGTGCGTGTACACCGCACAATCTTGCACATCGAGGTAATGATGGCTGTTTCCTTGCAGCGATACCGATGCGACGATCCCGGTCCATCGCGTCGATGCATCGGGCACCCCGCCATCCGGCACGTTCGCGGCTTCGATCGATGCGGCCGGCGGAAAGTTGCCCGTGAAATGGCTCGTATCGAGATCGACGCCCTTCACCACGCCGGCGCGCGCGAGTTTGATCACGCACCAGTCGTAGCCGGCCGTGCGCTTGCGCCGCGTTTCCCAGCCGTCCATCCACTTGCCGTGATCGTCGTACTTGCCGGGAACGAACACGGCCGGCTCCGGGTTCAGCATCCGCTCCTTCGGCGCGAAAAACTCGTCGCTTGCCGCGATTGCCTCGGCCCCAAGGCGCGGGTCGGCCAGATTGGCATAGCGCCGCGTGAATTCGGGCGCGTTCGGGTCGGAAATCTGTAGAGCCATTGTGTCGTCCTTGTTAGCGTGTGAGCGTCTCAACCGTGAATCGAGAAGCCCGGGGCTGTTGTGCCCCGTGCGTTTCGCGCGAAGATCTGGCGGCCATCAGCCCTCTATGAGCTCGGCAATGCGAAATCGCGCAATGCGATCGATTTGAGCGAGGCTCTCGCGCAGTTCCTCGTCGCGGCCGTTGCCGAGCCGTGCCTGGAAATTCGCGATGATCGCGCTTCGCTCATACCCGCGTACCGCGAGAATGAACGGAAAGCCGAATTTGTCGCGGTAGGCGCGATTCAGGTGCCGCAGTGTGTCCAACTCTTCCTGCGTGCATTGCGTGAGGCCAGCGCCGGCCTGCTCGCGCGTGGACTCGGCCGTCAGCTCGCCGCGCACCGCCGCCTTGCCCGCGAGCTCCGGGTGCGCCTTGATGAGCGCGAGCTGGCGCGCTTGCCCCGCGCGCGCGACGATGCCGGCCATCGCCTCGACGAGCGCGCTCACGCTCGCAAACGGCCGCGCGTGGGCGGCCTCTTCCGCCACCCAGGGCGAGCGTTCGTAAATACCGGCGAGCGCGGCCACGAATGCTTCGCGCGGTGCCGCATTCAACTGGTCGAGCGTGTATCGCATGGCGGTCATGCCGAAGCCACGCCCGGCGCAGGCTGAAACGGGTGGCGCGCACGCCAGTGCCGTGCGATGTCGACACGCCGCGCAATCCAGACGCGCTCGTGCTTCTCGACGTGATCGAGAAACCGCTGCAACGCGCGGAAACGGCCAGGACGCCCCAGCAGCCGGCAGTGCATGCCGATCGACATCATCTTCGGCGCTTCGTCGCCTTCCTCGTAGAGCACATCGAATGCGTCGCGCAGGTACGTGTAGAAGTGCTCCGCCGTATTGAAGCCCTGCGGCGTCGCGAAGCGCATGTCGTTGGTGTCGAGCGTATACGGCACGATCAGTTGCGGTTTTTTCTCGCCGCCCGTCACCTCGACTCGAGTCCAGAACGGCAGATCGTCGCCGTAGTAATCGGAATCGTAGAGAAACCCGCCGTACTCGGCCACGAGACGCCGCGTGTGCGGGCTGTCGCGTCCCGTGTACCACCCGACGGGCCGCACGCCCGTCACGCGTTCGATCGCCTCCATGCCGAGGCGCATATGCTCCGCTTCGCGCTCGGGCGGCATGTCCTGGTAATGGATCCAGCGCCAACCGTGGCATGCGATTTCGTGGCCGAGTTCGACGAAGGCGCGCGCGACCTCGGGGTGCCGCTCGAGCGCCATCCCGACGCCGAATACCGTCAACGGCAAACCGCGCTTTTCGAACTCGCGCAAGATTCGCCAGACACCCGCGCGAGAGCCGTACTCGTAGATCGACTCCATGCTCATGTGGCGCGCCGGATACGCCGCGGCCCCGACGATCTCGGAGAGAAACTGCTCGGAGGCCGCGTCGCCATGCAGCACGCAGTTTTCTCCGCCCTCCTCGTAATTGAGTACGAACTGCACGGCCACGCGTGCGCGGCCCGGCCAATCGGCCTGAACAGGATGGCGGCCATAGCCGATCAGGTCACGCGGGTAGGAAGGATCGAACGCCATGGTCTCGCGAAGGTCTACGGCAAGGGAGCCGATGCGCCGGCGGAGCCCCGAGGCCCATCGAGCCGGCTCTCGGCCGTGTCGGACCGGGCATCGGGAACCGGGCCAGTGTAACCAAAACACCAGCAGGCGCACATATGGCCGGGTGGATAGTGCGGGTCAGCGGCCCTGTATGATGACGGCGGCGAGGGGCGCCACCGGCGGGCGGACGCAGGCTGCCGAGCGGCGGCGCGCCTCAGGCCCTCGGCCGAGGATGGCCTGTCATCTCGAGCCGGAAGCCCCCGCGATCAGCGGCGAGATGCGCCTGCCCGCCGACAGGCAGGGTGGCGATGTCGGCCACATGGCCGAATGGCAACCCCGTGACGATGGGAATGCCGATGACCGCACGCATGTGCTCGATCATCGCCGCAAGGTCGTAACCGTTGTCGTAGTCGAACTGCCGGATGCCCGAGCATTCACCGATCACGAGCGCGTGCTGGCGGGCAAGCACGCCCGACAGATGCAGTTGATAGATCATGCGTTCGAGCCGAAACGGCTGCTCGTTCACATCCTCGACGAAGAGGATGCCGCCATCGATCCGGGGTAGATACGGCGTACCGACGAGCGAAACGAGCGTCGCGAGATTGCCGCCCCAGAGCATGCCGCGTACATCGCAGCATTCCCGCTGCGCCGATTCGACCTCCAGCACGAGCGACGGCTCCTCCATCGCCCGCCAGAAGTGCTCGAGGGTGAAAGCGCTCGGCGCCTCGGCGCCGAAATGCATGGCGAGCATCGGCCCACTGAAGCTCGGCAGCCCGGCGCGCGCGAGCAGCGCAAGCTGGATGGCCGTGAAATCGCTATGGCCGACGAGCGCCACGGGTTCGCCCGAAAGCCGACGGCGCAGCCCTTCGTAATCGAGCGAGTCGAGCAGCCGCACCGCACCGTAACCACCGCGCACCGCCATGACGATGTCGGGCAGCACGCGTGCCGGATCCGCGAGGCGGTTCAATTCGGCCGCGCGCTCGGCGTCGGTGCCGGCGAAGCGTTGGTGGCGCCGCTGCCCAGCCTCCTCGTTGACCACCTGGTGACCGGCCGCGCGCAGACGCGCGCAGGCGCGCTCGACGGCGGCCGCATCGGGCGGATAACCGGAGGGCGCGATCAGTTCGATGGTACGGGCGGCATTCGTGCGCATGATGGACGGGCAATGAGCGGAGTCACGAAGAGGACAGCTGCGCGGAGGCCTGGGCTTGCGTCGCCGCGGCACGCGCGGCCCGAATGGCCTCGCGCCGCTGCACGAAAAACGACTTGAGGGCCGCGCTGCACTCGGTTTCGAGCACGCCGCCCGTCACGCGCGTGTGGTGGTTCAACCGCTCGTCGGCGAAGGCATCGACGATGCTGCCGCATGCCCCGGTTTTCGGGTCGTGCGCTCCAAAAACGACGCGCGCAAGACGTGCGTGCATGATCGCACCCGCACACATGAGGCAAGGCTCGAGGGTCACATACAGTTCGCATCCGGGCATGCGGTAATTCTCGAGCGCTTTCGCAGCCGCGCGCAAGGCAGCCATTTCGGCATGGGCGGAAGGGTCGTGCGCGCCGATCGGATGATTGAAACCCTTGGCGATGATTTCGTCGCCGCGCACGAGCACGGCGCCTACCGGCACTTCGCCGGCCGCACGCGCGGCTTCGGCGGCCAGGAGTGCCTCGCGCATGAAGCGGTGGTCGCGCTCGGCCTGTACGTCGTTTGCATCCACGGGAGCGCCCGCGCTATCGGCTGCAGTGGTCACGAAAGCCCCGGCCGGTCGCCCGCGCCTTCGGCCTGCACCCGTTCCGACAGGCGCTCGGCGATACGCCGGCAATAGTCGCGCGGCACGATGCACGGCTCCCCGCGCAGCGATTCGAGCGCCATATCGAGCGCCAGCAGCTTCGCCTGCAGGCGGCCACGCGCCGCGTCGTCGCCGACGGCGCGCAATTCGTCCTGCAAATGCCGCAGCGAGCGCAACTGCTCGACGGCAGGCGGCACGAAACCGGCGTTTTTCAAGATCCGGTTGGCGACCCGGACCTCTTCCGGGACAAGTAGATCGTCGTCCAGATTCTGCGGTGCACCGGCACCGGGCAAGTCGTCGAACTCCCCGCGCGCGGCGGCGGCGGCAATCCGCTGTTCGACCAAGGCATCAAGCAATTTCATCGGCGATCCACTACGTGACGGCGCCGGCATTTTAGCAGGCCGCCAGACTGGATTTCATCGAGATACGCTAGATCCCCTCCTCGGTACCGGTGCCAGCCCCTGCAAAACCGCTGTCAGCGGCCGATCCGGGCTCGCAGCTCGCGCGCCGTCTCGAGCAGCGCTTCGTAGCCGGAACGGCTGTGCTCGGGGAGATCCGGGTCCCCGACGAGCGCGCCGAGCGTCTCGATCAGGCTGTAGAGAATGCCCTTGGCGGCGCCCGCCGCGATGCTGCCGGAATCGAGCGACGTATCGACGTGCGCGAGCGCGGCATCGAGCTCGTCCAACTGCTTGGACGATGAATCTTCAGGCGTCTTGTTCGACGGATCAGGCGTCATGCGTTGATTCCTCCTCGTTCGAGCCGGCCGCGCGCCTGCGTTTCGTGCGGCCACGGAGCCAAGCCCCATGTGGTCCTTATATACCCATGGCGCGCGGGCGTCCACCGCCCGGCCGTCGCACGGGCTCACCCAACAGGGCGCCCGGTGGCCCCATGGCCGGCGCAATCGTCGCCGCTTCGGTCATCCGGCGCCGCCCACCGATCAAGTAAAATGCCGCTCTTTCACGCGAACCCATCGACAGGCCGATGCTTCTTTCCAATGCGGACGGTGTTGCCGTTCTGATTCCTTGTTATAACGAAGCGGCCACCGTGGCAGGGGTGGTCGAAAGCTTTCGGCGCCATTTGCCCGGCGCCCGGATCTATGTTTTCGACAACAACTCGAAGGACGGCACGATCGAAGTGGCGCTGAACGCGGGCGCCATTGTCCGGACGGTCGGATATCAGGGAAAGGGTAATGTCATTCGGCGCATGTTTGCCGACGTCGAAGCCGACGTGTACGTGCTCGTCGACGGCGACGGCACCTACAACGCCGCGGATGCCCCGTTGCTCGTGCGCAAACTCGTATCCGAAGGGCTCGATATGATCGTCGGCGCCCGGGTGTCGGACGAGCAGGCCGCCTACCGCGCCGGGCACCGATTCGGAAACTTGATGCTGACGCAGTTTGCGGCCACGATCTTCGGCCGCTCTTTCACGGACATGCTCTCGGGCTACCGCGTCTTTTCGCGGCGTTATGTAAAGTCGTTTCCGGCACATTCGTCCGGCTTCGAGACCGAGACCGAACTCGCGGTGCATGCATTGGAGTTGCGGATGCCCGTGGCCGAAATGGAGACGCAGTATTCGTCGCGGCCCGAGGGTTCCGCGAGCAAGCTCAACACCTACCGCGACGGGTTCAGGATTCTGTTGACGATCCTCAAGCTCTTCAAGGCCGAAAAGCCGCTGTTGTTCTTTTCGATCGGATTTTTCGCCTGCGCCCTGGCGTCGGTGCTGCTCGCCCTGCCACTCCTGGACACTTACGTTCGCACGGGCCTCGTTCCCCGCCTGCCGACCGCGCTGCTATGCGCAGCACTGATGCTGTTCGGCACGATGCTGCTCGTTTGCGGGCTCGTGCTCGATACGGTGACACGCGGACGCACCGAGGCCAAACGCTTCGCCTATCTCTCGATTCCAGCGATAACGGGCCAGGATCATCGTGAATAGCCGGTTACGCGAGTTCATCCGCTTCGGAATAGCGGGAGGCGCCGGCTTCGTCGTCGATGCAGGCGTTCTCTATATCTGCCTCTGGGCCGGACTCGGCTACTTCTCGGGCCGGCTCGTCTCGTTCCTGTGCGCCGTGTTCTGCACGTGGCAGATCAATCGACGCTTCACGTTCGTCGCTGCCGGACGGCGAAGCTCGATATGGGCCGAATGGTGGCGCTACCTCGCCGCGATGTCCGCCGGGGGCGCGGTGAACTACGCCACTTACAGCGCCGCGGTTCTCGCGCTGGCGGGCATGCGGCTGCTGCCGCTCGTTTCGGTCGCTTTGGGTTCGGTTGCCGGGCTTGCCGTCAACTTCGCCGGCGCCAAGCTCTGGGTGTTCAAATCACGATGAAAACAAGAAACACACTCGCCTGCGACGGTTCCGTGCGCAAGCGTACGCTGCGGCAACGCATTGCCGGCATCGATCTCAACGATCCGCGGCTGACGGCCAAGGCGCGCATCTGGGTGCCCGTACTCTTTGGGCTCTGGTCGGTCTTCCTGGGGCAAGACCGCAACTGGGACGGTTTCAATTACCACCAGTACAACGGGTTCGCGCTGTTGCACGGCAAGCTGCTCGTCGATTTCGCGCCGGCCGGCATGCAAACCTACTTCAATCCGATGCTGGACGTCTTCTACTACGGATTGAACCAGCTTTTGCCGCCGCCGCTCGTCGGCTTCCTTCTCGGCACGCTGCATGGCACGATGTTTGTCCTGCTGCTGTCCGTCGTCAAACGGGTGCTTCCCGGCCTGCCCGCGGAGGACCGCTACCGGACCCCCTTGCTGCTTGCCGCCGCGGGGGTGTTGACCGCGAACTTCCTGTCCGGCCTCGGCAACTCGATGGGCGACGATACGACCGCTCTGTTCGTACTCGCTTCGGTGCTGGTCTTGCTTTCGCGCTGGGAACGGCTGGCCGCGCTCGACCGGCACGCATTGCTCGGGCTGACCGGCGCGGGCGTGCTCGCCGGCATCGCGATGGGGCTCAAGCTCACGAACGCCACGTACGCGCTCGCGCTCAGCGCCGCCTGTCTGCTGGCGCCCGGGAGCGCGCCGGGGCGCCTGCGAGCCGCGATCCTGTTCGGCGTTGCCGCGCTCGGCGGGCTGCTCGCTGCCGGAGGATATTGGATGGCCGTCATGTGGCACACCTTCGGCAATCCATTCTTCCCGCAGTTCAGTTCGCTCTTTCCCAACCCGCTCACGCCGCCGATCGGTGTATCCGATACGACGTGGCTGCCCAAAAGCGTGCTCGAATACGCGCTCTGGCCGTTCGTGTTTTCGCTCGACTCGAAGCGGGTCGGACAGGCAACGCTTCATCAAGTCATCTGGCCGGTGGTGTACCTGCTCTTTGGGGCGCTGGCCGCCGCGAGTCTCGCGAGGCTGAACGGCAGGCGACCACACCGACCGGCTCGCCTCGACTCCCGCGCCGCTTTCGTGCTCGTCTTCGTGGCATTGGGCTACCTCGCCTGGATGTTCGTCTTCAGCATCTATCGCTATATCGTGCCCATCGAGGTCCTCGCCCCGCTGGCCTGCTATCTGCTGCTGATGCGTCTCGCCCCCTACGCCACCGCGCGGCGCCTCGCCGCCTGGGTTCTGGGCGGCGCGACCGCCGTCGTGCTCGCGGGAGGCGTCGAAACCTGGGGACACGAACGCTGGGCCGCAAAGGCCTTCCGTGCCGACGTGCCGGCGCTGTCGAGCCCCGGGACCACGACCGTCGTGACCCTGGGCGGCGATCCTGTGTGGGGCTGGATCGTGCAGTTCTTTCCCGATACCGTCGCCTTCACGCAGATCAACGGGAGCTTCCCGCACACACCACTTTACGATCAGCGCATCGCGGACATGATCCGCCGCCGCGAAGGGCCGGCCTACGCCGTGATCGAAGGGCATTACAACTGGCGAGCGGATAGCGTCGAAAAGATGGACCGCATTGCAAGTGCCGTGGGCCTGACGGCGAGCGACAAAGGCTGCGCTCTGCTCCAGACCGCGGTTCTCAGGCTCCGCCTTCACGCAAGCGTGCGCACCGTGCCCGGCGGCAAGCCCGGGCATGTATGCAACCTCGGTCTGCGCGCGGACGACGTGCGGGACATCGCGGGGGAGAACGCCCGGCTCGTCGAGCGGGCGCAGCCGATATTCGCTCGCCATGGGCTGGCGCTCGATCAGCGTTCCTGCCAGGCGTATCGGGCCTACGTTGGGCAAGGCGTGTTTCCTTACCAGTGGTGCCGGGTCGCCTTGCAATGAGTGCCCGGCGGGTGCCGGTGCCCGCCCGCACGAAGTCAGTGCCGCACAGCCGTGTCGACGAACGTCGCGAGATCGCGATCGAAGCGGTCAGCCTCTTCGATGAACGGTGCATGCCCCGATTCGGCGTAGAGTTTGCTGCGCACGCGCGGGTTCAAAACCGTTGCGCGCGCAATCGCCGGTTTCGCCTGCACGAGCGCGTCGCGCCCGCCATAGATCAGCAGCACAGGCTTGTCGATCCGCTTCAGCCCGCGTTCGGCAAAGACCGTCATCGACTGCACCGCACGCTGCATGTCCCACGAGGCCATGGCCGCGTTGGCGAGCAGGCGCTCGAACGCGGGCGTCGGCGGCTGCGTCGCGAAGCACAGGCCGAGGAATACACGTTCGGCGTCGAGATGCGCGCGTAGATCCGGTGATATCAGATCGCGATAGAGCTGCGGATGCGCAGTGATCTGCTCGGGTTTCAACTCGATCACGCCGTCGACATAGACCGCGCCGGCAATTCGATCGTCGCCATAGGCGGCCAGATAGTTCGAAATAACGGCGCCGCCGAGCGACCACCCCACGAGCACCGGATTGCGCGCATGGGCAGCGTCGATGACGGCCGCCAGATCGTCGGCCCACCGGCGCCCATCCGCGTAGACATCGGTACCCGCGGGCTTGCCCGACAAACCGTGGCCGCGCATGTCGTAGGCGATGAGCCGGTATCGGCCCAGCTCGGCGCTTTTCAGTTGGACATCCCAGTCGAGCGTGCTGCCAAGCAGCCCATGAATGAAGATAACGGCAGGGCCGTCCGGGTCGCCGGCTTCCTCGACGGCCAGCGTCACGCCGTCGGGTGCCGTCACCGTATAGGTCCTGCCGACGTTCGCCGCAACGGCAGCCGGTACGGCGGCAAACGACACCGCTGACGCAACGAGCAGACAGGCGGTGTGGCGGATGTGGCGGAAAAGACAGTTTGGCATGGACACTCCGTGCGGTTGAGGAAATGTCCTGAGTGTCGACCTTGACATGGGTGTCAGGGTCAAGCGAAATCTGCTACGGTATCGGCCATGGATGAACCGAATCATTCGCGCAAAGCAACGCTGTCGATCGGCGAACTGGCGCGTGCAACGGGCGCCAGCGTGCGCTCGATCCGGCATTACGACAACGCGGGTCTACTCACATCGGCGCGCGCGAGCAACGGCTACCGTGCGTTTCCGGTAGCCGCCGTCGCACAGGTCAAGCAGATCCGCCGGTTCGTCGCGACCGGATTCAGCCTCGAGGAAATTCGCTCCTTTCCCGAATGCATGCTCGTGATCGAAGGTGCAGCCGCCTGCGAGCAGACCTCCGATGCCCAGCGCAAGCGGCTGGCCTCGATAGAGCGGCAAATCGCGGAACTGGAGCGTCGCCGGGCGCGCTTGCTGAAGACGCTCGAGGAAGGTGTCGTGCCGCCGTTGGAGTGACCGCCACCCAGCCGGTGGCCGCCAGCGAACCTCAATGCCGCCGGGCCTGAGGGCCTCCTTCCCGATTCGCTCGTTTCAAGAGACGCTCAATTGCGCCAAATCGGCAAGCAACCCCGGGCCGGTCGGCTGCCATCCGAGCTTTCTGCGCGTTTGCTCGCTTCGGGCCGGCATATCGTGAGCCGCGAACCCGGCGAGCCAGCCGAAAAATACCGGCGCCTCATCGGGCGCGATCGATTTGACCGGCAGGCCCAGACGCCGAGCCACAACCTCCGTGATATCTCGCAGCGTCACACCTTCCTCGGCAACCGCGTGATACCGTGCATTCGGTTCCGCTTTTTCGATCGCGAGCCGGTAAAGACGGGCCGCATCGAGCACATGCACCGCGGGCCAGCGATTGTGCCCGTCGCCGATATAGGCACAGGTGCCCTTCTCCCTGAACAGTGCAACGGCATACGAGACGAGTCCCTGTTTCTCCGGGTCGTGCACTTGCGAAAGACGCACGACGGAGACGTTGCCGCCCGCGGCCGCCACGGCAGCGGCCGCCTCTTCGGAAGCGGCGCGCGGAATCACATCGGCCGCAATCGTCGCCCCGTCTTCCGTGGCCGGCAACCCGGGCACCGCGTTCGCCATGCCCGTGCCCGACGTCACGATCAACGGCCGGCCGCTGCCGGCCAGCGCGGAGCCGAGCGCCTGGACTACTCGCCGATCGTCCTCGCAGTTCTGGGCGAACGTCGAAAAGTCGTGGTTGAAGGCGAGATGGATGACGCCATCTGCTTGCGCGGCCCCGCGCGCAAGGCCTTCCAGATCTTCGAGCGAGCCGCGATAAACCTCGGCGCCCACTGCTTCGAGTGCCGCGGCTTTTTCATCGGAGCGGCAAAGACCCAGCACCCGATGGCCGGCGGCAATCAGTTCCTGTACGACGGCCGAGCCGATGAACCCGGTAGCGCCGGTAACGAATACGCGCATGAACAAGATCTCCAGTGAAGAATGGCGCTCAGTCTGTGCGTGCGCGCCGGCCGGGAAAAGCCGGGAGCTTATCGTGGTATAGGCGTTAACAGGGTGGCGGTGGCGTACGGGCGCGCGCTCCGCACCCGGCACCCGTCCAGATGCGCTCGATCCGCACGCCGATGATAAGCTCCAGTTCGACGCACCAGCCGACGCGCTTTCGCTACGTTGCAAGGTCTCCGTACGTCTCCTTCGACAAAACGGAGACGTGGAGCCGATCGAAGCGACGGCGGCAGTCGAGGACCAGCCCGAATGCGCGCTATCGCGCTCACGCAGCGTCGTCCCGCCGAGTCGGCAAAGAGCCCTTGAGACCCGCGGCCCCGAGCACGGGCCCCATCGGAGCATCCATGACTATCGATCCATCCGTCGTCGCCGCTTTCGCGCCCACCGGCAAGGTGCGCGCATCGATCAACCTCGGCAATCCCATTCTCGCCAACAAGGATCCCGTGTCGGGCGAGCCGTTCGGCGTGTCAGTGGACCTCGCAAGAGCCTTTGCCGAAAAACTGGCGGTGGAACTCGAACTCGTGGTGTTCGATGCGGCCGGCAAGTCGGTCGAAGCCCTCAACGAGGAACGGGCCGATTTCGGCTTTTTCGCGGTCGATCCGCTGCGCGGCGAGAAAATCGCATTCACGGCACCGTACGTGCTGATCGAAGGTTTTTATCTCGTGCGCGACGAGTCGCCGATACGAACGAACGCGGATGTCGATCAACCGCACAACCGCGTCGCCGTCGGCAAAGGCAGCGCTTACGACCTCTTTCTCACACGCGAACTGAAGGCCGCGCAAATCGTGCGGGCGCCAACCTCCCCAGCCGTCGTCTCGACGTTTCTCGAGCAGCAACTCGAGGTTGCGGCCGGCGTGAAGCAGCAACTCGAAGCCGATGCCGCAAAGGCGACCGGGCTCAGGCTGCTCGACGAGCGCTTCATGGTCATTCAGCAGGCGATGGGGACGCCCAAGACCCGGGGCAGCGCGGCCGCAGCCATGCTTGGCGCGTTCGTAGAAGAGATGAAGGCGTCTGGCTTCGTTGCCGATGCGCTGAGACGGCACCGCATCGCGGGGGCTTCGGTCGCGCCGGCGGGCTGAACGCGCCCGCGTGTGGGCGCCGATCGGCGCTGCGCGACGCTCACACGCCTTCGACGAGACGGTCCAGCTCCGCCGCGACCCTGTCGAACGCGTCGATACTGCGCTGGGCGCGGCACAATGCGATGGCGCCATGAGCCAGGATACTGCCCAAACGGCCCTTCTCACGTTGACCGCCGCCGACGGCTATGCCTTGAGCGCCACACGCTACGCTGCGCAAGGCGCCGTGAAGGCCCGGCTGGTCGTCGCAGGCGCGACGGCCGTTCCTCAAGGTTTTTACCGGCGCTTCGCGCTGTTCGCCGCGTCGAACGGTTTCGATACCCTCACCTTCGACTATCGCGGTATCGGACGGTCTCGCCCCGCCTCGCTCAAAGGCTTCAGAATGAATCTGCTCGACTGGGGGCGGCTGGACCTCGCTGCGGCGATCGATGCGATGTCGCACGGCGACGCGCCGCTCTTCGTAATCGGGCATTCGTACGGGGGGCATGCGTTCGGGCTGCTGCCCAATCACGCGCGAGTTGCCGGCTTTTACGTATTCGGCACTGGTGCTGGCTGGCACGGCTATATGCCGCGGGCCGAACGACTACGCGTGCTCGCGATGTGGAACCTCGTGCTCCCGGTGCTGACGTGGTGGAAAGGATATTGCCCGTGGGAAATGCTCGGCCTCGGAGAGGACCTGCCGGTCGACGCCTACCGCCAATGGCGGCATTGGTGCCGATTTCCCCGCTACTTCTTCGACGACCCCGCCATGCTCGGCATCGAGCACACGTACGCCGAGGTGAAAACGCCGATCGTCGCCGCCAATGCGCTCGACGATCGGTGGGCGTCGCCCGAATCGCGCGACGCCTTCATGCAGGGGTACAGCAACGCGCCGCTCACGCGCAAAGACGTCGACCCTCGGAGCATCGGCGGCAAGATCGGACATATGGGCTATTTCCGCCAGACGGCCGAACCGCTTTGGGAAAACGCGCTCGGGTGGTTCGATAGCCTGGCCGGGCAAGCGCGCGCCCACGCCTGACCGCGCTGTTCACGCCCCCCCTGGCAACGAAGCGAGCCGCGGCTACGTCAGCGGCGCGCGTCGTACGACTCCTGGGCGCGAAGCACTTCCTCGATATGCGCTTCGGCCCACACCGCCAACGGATCGATAAGCGTTGCCAAGGTATGCCCGAGTTCCGTGAGTGAATACTCGACCGTGACGGGTACCGTGGCAAACGCATTCCTGTTCACCAGGCCGTCGCGCTCGAGCCGTTGAAGCGTCTGACTGAGCGCCTTTTGCGAAATACCGTCGATTTCGCGTCGGAGCTGATTGAAACGGTATGCGCCCGTGCGAAGGAGCTTGACGATCAGCAGCGACCATTTGTCCGCCAGCCGATCGAACACGAGCCGCGCGGGGCAGCCACGCGCATAGACGCTGTAGCCGGCTGGCTCGTCGGGCAGGCGGCGCAGCACGGTTTCGGTATCGACGGCATCTTCGAGCGACATTTTCGGGCGGTATCCTCGAGGTAACCAGCTAACGCCTTGGTTACCTCTTGTTGTACTGGTTTCGAAAATATACCATCCACTGCTCAATTTCGGTTGTCCACTCCTGGAGGCGTTACATGGCAAAGACGGTCGTCGTCTATTACTCGGGTTACGGTCACACGAAGGTGATCGCCGAGGCCGCAGCACAAGCATCCGATGCCCAACTGATCGCGATCGACGCGGACGGCAACGTGCCGGAGCACGCATGGGACACGTTGACCCGCGCGCAAGCGATCATCTTCGGCACGCCGACCTACATGGGTTCGGTTCCGTGGCAATTCAAAAAATTTGCCGATGCATCGTCGAAGAAGTGGTTCACGCGCGAATGGCAGGACAAGGTTTTCGGCGGATTCACGAACAGCGCGAGCCTGAATGGCGACAAGCAAGTGACGTTGATCTATCTGCAGACGCTCGCGTCACAGCACGGCGGCATTTGGGTCAGCCTGGGCATGCTGCCGGCCAATACGAAGAGCGCCACGCGCGACGACGTGAACAACCTCGGCGGATCGGTCGGCGCGCTTGTGCAGTCCCCTTCCGACTCGTCCGTCGAAGAAGTGCCGGCGGGCGACCTCGAAACCGTCAGGCGCTATGCCAAGCGCGTGTCGGACGTAGCCAAGCGCCTGCAGGGCTGAGCGGGGCAACGGGGCAGCCGCTCCGTCGCGAGTGCGCAGCGATTGCCCCATGCGGCCAAGCCCCGTCATCGAGCCGCGTCACCACGACAACGGGCGTGTCGCCGACGAACGAACGACGATGCCCGCCAATCCTCTTTACGCCTGACGCCTTGCGCGGTTATCGCCTGTTCCAGACACGCGATCGGATTTCCCGTGTGGTGCAACCGAACAGGCTCGAGCCGAGCCGGCAGAGTGCGCCCGACCGGACGTCGAGGCGCCGTTCCCAAGCGGTATGGAAGGCCACGCTTGCCGCACAAAAAACTTCTTCCCCGCTGTAACCAGCGTACGGCACGCGGCGAATTACCCTGCGTATCCGCCTTGGATACCTTCCATCCCTCTACTGGAGACATCCCATGTCCGCAAAGATCAACGTCAGTTCCGCCCTGCTCGCCAGCGCCGTTGCCGGCCTCCTTGCCTCGGCGGCGCACGCGGCACCGCTCACGAAAGCCGAAGCGAGCGCGGCCATCGCGGCCCACAAGGAGAAGTGCTACGGCGTGGCGCTGAAAGGGCAGAACGATTGCGCGGCGGGCCCGGGCACGACATGTCAAGGCACGTCGACAGCCGATTTCCAGGGCAACTCGTGGAAGTTCGTCCAGGGCGGCACCTGCACGAGCATCGAAGTGCCCGGCGGCGGCCACGGCTCGCTCACACCGAAGAACACCTGATCCCGGCGATCTCTCGTCAACACCGGGACGGCCATGAATGCATCCCCTCGATCCGCGGCGGCCCATGCGCCCGGCCGTCCCGCGCACGGCGCTCGCAGCTCGGCCGTGCTCGTCGGCACGAGCTTCAAGCACGAGCATCTCCGCGCAATTCTCGAAGACGGGCTGCAAGGCGGCTTCTTCGAAGTACATGCGGAAAACTACATGGGCGCGGGCGGCCCGCCGCATCGCGCACTCGCCGCTCTTCGCGAACGGTATCCGATCTCTTTGCACGGCGTTTGCATGTCGATCGGCGGACCCAACGCCCTCGACATGGGCCATCTCTCGCGATTTCGCGCGCTCGTCGACCGGTACGAGCCCACGCTCGTCTCGGAGCATTTGGCGTGGTCCTCGCACGGCGGCACCTTCTTCAACGATCTGCTGCCATTGCCGTATACGAAGGACACGCTCGACAAGGTTTGCGAACACGTGGAGCAAGTCCAGCATGCCATTCGCCGCCCGCTGCTCCTCGAAAACCCGGCCACGTATCTGACGTTCGCTTCGTCGACGATGAGCGAGCCCGAGTTCATTCGCGCGGTTGCCCGACGCACCGGCTGCGGGCTCCTGCTGGACCTCAATAACGTCTTTGTCTGCGCCACCAATCACGGCTACTCCGCCCCTGCGTATCTTGCCGATTTCCCGTTGGAATACGTCCAGCAAATACATCTGGCCGGTCATGACGAGCAGCACGACGACGCGCACGCGCCGCTGCTCATCGACAGCCATGATCGCGCCGTGGCCGACCCCGTATGGCGCCTTTACGAGCACGTTGCCGCGCGCATCGGGTCAGTGCCGACGCTGATCGAATGGGATAGCTGCCTGCCGCCGTGGCCCGAACTCAGAGCGCAGGCGCTCGCGGCACGACGCATCGCGTCGGCGGACGAGGTAGCGCAACATAGCGAGACAGGCGCCTTTCGCCCATGAAGCCGGATCGCCCTTCTCCTGCCTTCGGCTACGCAGCCGCATTCGCACCGGGGCTGACGAACCCGGCGGTGCCCGCGCCGCCGGACGTCTCCGCCTCGCGCACGAAAGGCGCCGCCAAGCGTTACGACGTCTATCGCAACAACGTGACGGTGAGCCTCATCGACGCTCTCGCGGCAATCTATCCCGCAGTTCGACGCATCACGGGCAGCGAGTTCTTCCGCGCCATGGCGCGCTTCCACGTGCGGGCAACGCCGCCTTCGTCGCCGCTTCTTTTCGAATATGGACGGGATTTCCCGGCGTTCATCGAGACATACGAATATGCGCGTGCCATGCCGTGGCTCGCCGATACGGCACGCATCGAGCGCGCATGGCTGGATGCCTACCATGCCGCGGATGCGACGCCGCTCGCGGCCGGCGCCCTGGCAAACGTCGCACGCGAATCGCTGGCCCAGGTTCGTTTCATCGCGCACCCGGCCGCGCGGATCGTGCGCTCCCGCTATCCGGCCGTTTCGATCTTCGCGATGAATCGCGTGGAGCGCCCCGTCTCGCCGCTGCGCTCGAGCGAGGCGCAAGACGCACTCGTCACGCGGCCCGGACACGAGGTGATCGTCTCGCAGCTTCCCGCCGGCGGCGCGGCGTTTCTGCTTGCGCTGATCGGCGGCTCACCGCTGGGAGCCGCAGCCGAAACGGCGTTCGCGCAGGCCGATTCGTTCGATCTCGCCGCCAATCTCGCCGCCATGATTTCAACCGGCGTGTTCATCGCCATTCAGCAGGAAGACTGACCGCCATGCACGATCGACAAGCTCCCCCCCGGGCCACCTTCGGCTGCATCGTTGCGAGCGCAATCGTGCGCGCGCGGTGCCTCGTCGAATGGTTTGCCCAACCCTCGTTCGTCCAGCTGGCGCTGCGCATCGCGCTCGCTGTGCCGTTTTGGCGCTCGGGCATCCTCAAGTGGCACGGTTTCCTGCAGTTGAACGACACGGCCGTCGACCTCTTCACGAGCGAGTTCCAGTTGCATCTGCCGGGCGGGCCCTATCCGTTCCCTGCCCCGTCCGTCTTTGCATTCCTGTCGGCATGCGGAGAGATTGCATTCCCGGTCCTGCTCGTGCTGGGCCTCGGCACGCGCTTCGCTGCGGCAGGGCTGCTCCTGATGACCGCCATCATCGAATTGACCGTGCCCGACGGCTGGCCCGTGCATCTCACCTGGGCCGCCATGGCGCTCGGGATCGCCGCATGGGGACCGGGGCCGATCTCCATCGATCGCTTGCTCGGAGACCGCGCATACCGCACGTGAACGTGCGCCGCCCGCAGCCATTCACGGCCCTGGAATCAGCAATGGCGAAACCTGCCGCGCATTGCCGATGAAGATGTTCTGCGCATCGGAACGCAGAAGATAACCCTCGGCGACCAACGCGTTTGCCGCCGCCGCAACCTTGCGTTGGTAGTCGCTTCGTCCCGTGTAGAGCGCGGCGAGCGACATGCGCGAATCGCCAGTGGCCTTCGTCGAATCGCTCACGGCCAGCGGTATCGCCGCGCCGCTCGAAATACAGCCTTCTCCCTCGGCGTGGCCGTCTCCCCGGTAGTTCCATCCCGTATAAGTCGCGAGCGGCACCGCGACGTCGGGCACCATGACACCGGCGGTCTCGTTGCCGTTGCGGTCCACGCTCGGAACGAGAATCGTATAAGCCTGCGACGTTTTCACGTGTGGAATCGCCCCGCTGTAATCGGTCACGAACACCTGGTTGTACTCGCCGTTGAAGACGAGCGACAGCGGTGTCGGCGTCGCGTTCGCCCCACTCGGCACCGTGATGTTCGCGAGATTCGGAAAACCCGTGGCGCCAGGGGCGACCGCGTTACCCGACGCGACTGTCGGATAGCGCGACGGCGGCGGCGCCTCGCCCCGCGCGATCCAGCGCACGAGTGCCGGGATCAGTGCGCGCTCGACCGCCGTTTCCTCCACGGGCGTACCGGGGAATCGGCACAGGCTGCCTACGGCCGGTACGGTCGACAAGCCAGTCGTCACGCCCGCACCGCCGCCGTGCTGCGTGCCCGGCACGAGGTAGTAGCGTACGTTCGGCGGCAGCGTTAGATCATGCCCCGCACCGTCGGTGGTGACGAGCGACGCACCTCCTCCCCACCATTCGAAGGAGCCGTCGAGCTGCATGATCTTCGGGCATGTCCGGCTTGCGCTGCAGCGTTCGAGCAAGCCGTCCGTCGCGCCGCTGACCGGATCGGTTATCACGTTGTAGGCAAACGGAAACTGAAAGCCCGGCATGAAATGATCTTCGTGCTGCTTCGACCACCGTCCCGGCTGCGAAAACGGCGCATTCGTCCAAGTCCGGCGCCCGGCGGCAATGATCGGCATCATGCCATCGAACACGCGCCTACCCTCGACGTCGGCGTTGAAGCCCTGATACAGAAAATCGCGCATGAAACGCCCGGACTGCGAAATGCCTTCGCCGATCGCCACGTCGAAGTTCGTCGATCGACTCGCACAACGCGGACTCACGCAGGCGGCCTTCCTCAATCCATTGAGCGGGTTCTGGTTGCCCACCGCGTCCGCGGGCTGGTAACGCAGGAATGAAATCAGATCGCGCACGGCCGCAAAGCCAATGCCGTTCACCGTGGGATCGGCCGCCTTATACACGAAGCTGTAGATGGTGCCCGCATCGGCCGGCACGCTGCTGCCGTCCGGGCCTGGCACATTGCCGGGTGGAGTGAAGCTCACCGAATAACTGCCATCGTCCGCCTTCACGTACCGCCAGTCGGTCACCGGCACCGACGGCGCGTCGTACGTCTGATTGCCGGCGGGGATCCGGCCGTAACGATCGAGCCACGACTGCCGCGCCGTGAGCGTGGGAGCGGACGTATCCGAAGGGTCCGCCGGGGGGTACGTCAGCGGGATCGTCGTGGCTGGGCCGCCGGCATAGTCGGCAATGAATTCCTCGCGGCTTTGGCCGGTTATCGCTGCGCCGCTGCGCTGCCTGGCAACCGGAAAGCGGACACCAAGAAGCCCGGCGGAGGCGATGGCCGTATCTCCCGTCTGCGCAATCGTCCCCTGCCAGCCGCTCCAGACGACCGTGTAGCCGTCTTGCAGCAGCGACGGCATCGAGCCGTCGGGCGGCATCCCCGTATCGAGCGCACCGCCGCCGATAAACGACTGCTGCCCGAGTTTTCTGCCGCGGTTCACGACGTCGTAGAAGACAACGCGCTTGCCGTTCGCCGGGTTTTGCGGCGTCAGGATCACGACGTCGGTCGAATAGGCCACGTAGCCGCGCGCATCGCGCGGCGCATTCGCGAGATTGGCGATGCCCGCATTGGCCGGCGCGTTCGGATCGAGTTCGCCGTGGACGGTAGCGGTGATGACCTGGTACGGGCCCGCGGCGCCAGCGGGCGTCGCGCCGCCGAACGCGGGCACGCTCGATAGCACTTGGAACTGACGGATGTAGCCTGCGGCATGCGGCCGCCATGCGGGCACGGCATCGCTGCAGTAGCCGTGCGATGCGAGCAGCGATGCACTGAGCAGGAAAGACAGGCAGGACGTCTTCATCGTTTGCCCTCGATCAAGGCAAGACCCGATTTCCGTCGCCGGTTCGGCTACGGAGCAGCCCCGTTGCGGCCAGCTACGCGCTGGCACGGATTCGACTTCTTTGTGGAAATGGCGGCCACGGCGCGCGCCGATTGGCTCGCCGCATTTCCCCGCCCGGCGCCGATGCCCACGCTCGTCGCGCGCCGCGCCTCGAGTCGCGCAACGATATATTTATGCGCGACCAACGTATATATAGATGATGTCTGCGTATCTTTTATGCTCGTTTACCAGCATGCCGGCGCCTCACTTGCGCATTGATTCACCGGCACGATTGCGTAAGATAAGGCGCATGAGCCTGAAAGCAACGCGAACGGATCAGTTGCGCGAAACCATCGAAGAGGCGATCGCGACTGGCGATCTGGCGCCCGGCGCGCCGTTGGACGAAGCGCAACTGATGCTGCGTTTCGGGGTATCGCGCACGCCGCTGCGCGAGGCCATGCTTCAGCTCGCGGCTACCGGCATGATCGAGATGCGCCCGCGCCGCGGCGCGGTCGTCGCCCAGGTGAGCCTGCCGCGCCTGATCGAAATGTTCGAGGTGATGGCCGAACTCGAAGCCCTGTGCGGCCGGCAGGCGGCGCGCCGAATGACCGCGCACGAACTCGACGAACTCGATGCCGCGCACCGTGCCTGCGCCGCAGCCAGCGATCCCGACGACTACTACCGCCTGAACGAGCACTTTCACACGCTGATCTACAAGGCAAGCCACAACGTCTTCCTGTGCGAGCAGGCAATCGCGCTGCATCGGCGGCTACGGCCCTACCGGCGGCTGCAACTGCGCGTAAAGGGGCGCCTTTCGGCATCGCTCGCCGAGCACGAGCGTGTGCTCGACGCGCTGCGAGCCGGCGACGGCGAAGAAGCGGCGGCAGCTCTGCGCGCGCATATCGTCGTACAGGGCGAGCGGTTCAGCGATCTGATCGCCGCGCTCGCGCTCGTGGGGGCGCAGGACTGACCGGATGCGAGCAACGAGCCCTATACCGGGCCGCGCCGACCATCCTTTGCGCAGCCTACCCGCTTTGCTGCGGCGCTCCTTTTCCAGCGCCGGACTTCGGTGCAAATTGCGGTGCAAATTGCGGCAACGTCCAGCGAAAGGGCAATACCGCGCGAGAACGCCTCGTCTGCCGTACATGAAAGCGAATGACGCGCTCGGCGCCCTCGAATTCGCTCAGCGCGGGGCCGTCCCACAGGATTTCCGCGTCCGCGGCCACGTATAGCAGATCGGCGCGCTCGAAGTCCATGAAAAGCAGACCTGCGCCCGGCGAAGCCACCAGGTTGCCGATCGTATTGAGGAAGCGATTGCCCGAATAATCCGGAATCGCAAAGGTGAAGGCATCGTACACATGCACGAAACCGGGCAGGCCGCCGCGATGCGATACGTCGACGCCGCCCGCCGCCCCGCCCCCCGGCACCCCATGAGCCGACGCGACGAAAAGCGTATCGGCACCATCGAGAAGAACACGGTCCTCATTGGATAACGCCGGCGCGCTCGAATGTGCTGGTGCGGCTTCCGACGAAGGGCGCTTCATCCACTCGGGCGCGCGGCTCTGAATGTATCTGGCGCAATTTCCGAAGGTCTGAGTGACGCTGACCGTCATGCCCGCCTCGCCGATGTCCGTCACGACACCATTGACCCGGTTGCGACGGCGCGTCGGCAACTCGATACCGAGCCCGCCGAACGATGCGCCATGCTGCCAGGTACCGTCGAGCGGATCGCCCGGCAGCGTCGCGCCTTCGATCATCAGCGTGCGCGCGTCCGGCGACGAAACGAAGCCTGGCTGTCCGATGCGCATGGTCGCCCATGGCTGCCCTGCTCGGTCCAGGCCGCCGACGACCATAAACGGCAATCGCGCGTAGAACGCCCGATGCTGCTCGGGCATGTGGTCGCGAATGCCGCGGCGGCCGGCGGCGTCGGCGGCTTCCAGGAAACCGGCACGCATTTGCGCCGCCCGTTCGCCCTCGTGGAACGGCGAGTGGGGGCCGGGCCAGCCGTGCGAGGCAGGAGCAATCGCGCTCATGGTTCACTCCGTGAATGGGTTACGAATTTTGCGGCGCCAGGGCAAGAAGGCCCGCCCGTGTAACTGGCATCGCGACGAAGCGCGGCAGCGCTTCGATACGGCGCAGCCACGCGCGCATGTTCGGATAAGGGTCGAGCGATATGCCGCCTTCAGGCGCATGGGCGATATAGGCATACGCGGCGATATCGGCGATCGTCGGATGCTCCCCGGCAGCGAACGTCTTCGACGCGAATTCCTGCTCGATGACGTCGAAAAGCTTGATCGCGACAGATTTCGCCCCATCCCAGTCGAGTGTTGCGCCGAACACGGTCACGAGACGGGCCGCGCACGGACCATAGGCGATCGGGCCCGCTGCAAGCGACAGCCACCGCTGCACCTCGGCGGCGCCGCGTGGGTCTATGGGCAGCCACGAGGCGTCGCCATACGTTTTTGCCAAGTAGACCAGGATCGCATTCGAATCGAAGAGGACGAGATCGCCGTCTTCGATCACCGGCACCTGCCCGAACGGATTTTTGGCGAGAAATCCGGGCCGGCGATTTTCGCCCGCCGCCATGTTTACGAGCGTCGTCTCATAGGGCAAGGCGAGGAGTTCGAGAAAGAGGCGCACTCTGTGCCCGTGGCCGGAAAGCGGCGTGGTGTACAAACGAATAGGACGCTGCGGTTGCACTCGTGCGGTGGACATCTCGGTTCGCTCCGTATCGAAGATCCGGTCCCGGACACCGAGACCATGTACAGAGCGTATCGCAGGCCCTCGCCTTGCATAAGATGGATAATCTCGATTTCACAGTCCACTTAAAGTGAACAGTCAAGATGGCCGACCTTCGCAATATCAACCTGAACCGGCTCGTCGTTTTCGTGGCCGTGGTGGACGCCCGGTCGCTGACGGCGGCTGCCGCCCCCCTCGGCATGGCGAAGACGATGGTTAGCGCACACATTCAGCGGCTCGAAGCCGAGCTCGGCGTTAGCCTGCTCACGCGCACGACGCGGCGACTCAACGTGACCGAGGCGGGAAGGCGCTTTTACGAGGCGGCCCGCGATATTCTCCGGGCGACAGAGGCGGCCATAGACGGCATCGCGAGCGACAATGCCGCGTTGCGCGGCACGCTGCGCGTCAGTGCGCCGGTCGATTACGGCTCGCTCGTCGTCGCGCCGGCGCTCGTTGCGCTGCGGCGCCAGCATCCGCAACTGCGTGTGGAATTGCTGTGCGACGATCGCTACGTCGATCTGATCGCCGACAACATCGACGTGGCCATTCGGCTGGGCAGATTGGCGGATTCGACCCACCGATCGATCCGCGTTGGCCGATACGTTTGCTGGCCCGTTGCGACGCCCGAGTTCGTCGCCGAACACGGTACCGTGCGAAAACCCGAGGACCTGGCAAGGCTGCCTTTCGTCGCTGCCGCGGCATTACCGCATCCGACATGGTTCGACCTCGTCAATGCGCAGGGCACGAAAAAGCGCATCCGCTGCCACAGCGCGATCACCGCGAACACGGCACCAGCCTGCCGCGCAGCGGCGCTGGCCGGCGGCGGTTTCGCGGTGCTGACGGACTTCTCGATTGGTGCCGACGTCAACGCGGGGCGTCTGCTCCGATTGCTGCCGGCCTGGGAAACGCCGATGGCGGAAATCCGTGCCGTCTTTCCGCCATCGGATCGCATCCCGGCGAAAGCGCTCGCGCTCGGGCACATGCTGAAACAAATCCCGGGTGCGGTGATCTGAGCAGTGCTAGCGCCCCGGGCGGGCGCCATGGCCCGCGAAGGACCCGACGAGCGGACCGTAGTCGTCCATCGACGGGAACTTCGCGAAACTGTGCGCCGCGCCGGTCTTGGCCCACGGCAGCGCTTCGCTCGTATAGGTCTCCATGTAGGGGACGAACCAGGAAGAATCGTCGAGCATCGAAGGTCGCACGTTGACGAACCCCATGCTCGGTTCGAGCTCGGTGAACACCCAGCTCTTGCACCAATCGCAGTGACGGTGATGAATCTGCTCTCCGTGAATGCCGCCGGTGACCGGCTCGCCCGCCGTCACGCGAAAGCCGTTCTCCGGAATCGCCATGGAAAGCGAAAACGCGCTCGCACTCATTTTTTGGCAGCCCGTACAGTGGCAGGCCATCGTCAGCAAGGGCGGTGCCGTGATTTCGAAGCGCAGCCGTCCGCAGCGGCATCCGCCTTGCCAGGGCAATTTCCATTCGTCCATCGTGACCTCGTCGTTTATGGTTTTACTCACGGCAGGCGAACGCCCGGCGCGCCGGGCAGAAGATCCACATCGGCAGGCAAGGCGTTTCGTCCCCCGTCCGTGTTTTGCGTCCGTCCCGATTGTAATGCCCAGGCGAACGCTTCGGCCTCGGTTTCCGGCGTCACGCCCAGCTCACGCCCAATTCACGCCCGAGGCATGCCCATCCGTGCGGCGTGACGTGCTACTTGTCGAGCCCGCTCATCAATACGTACTTGACCTCGACGTATTCCTCGATACCGTAGTAGCCGCCTTCGCGGCCGTATCCGGAATGCTTGACGCCCCCGAACGGCACGGACGCCGTACCGACCGACCCTGAGTTCAAGATCACCATACCGGCTTCGATATTTCTGGACAGGCGAAACGCGCGGCCGACGTCGCGCGTATAGGCATAAGCCACGAGGCCGTATTCGGTACGGTTGGCGCAGGCTGTTACCTCCTCTTCGGTCTCGAAGCGATAGACCGGAAACACCGGACCGAAAATTTCCGTCTGCGCCAATCGCATTCCGTCGTGCAGCTCGGCGAGGATGGTCGGCTCATAAAAGAGCCCGCCCTTGCGATGCGGTTTGCCGCCCAGTATCACCTTCGCTCCGCTGTTCCTGGCCGCCTCGACCAATTCGACGACCTTGTCGAAACCGGCCCGGTTGATCATCGGCCCGACCACGAACTCGTCTTGCATGCCGTCGTCCACGCGAATCGACGCAACCTTTTCCGCCAGGGCGGCGACGAATCGATCGTGAATGCCCGCCTGCACGTAGATGCGGTTCGGAGAGATGCAGACTTGCCCCGAATTTCGCAACTTGGCGCCGACAACTGCCGTGACGGCATCGTCGAAATCGGCGTCGTCGAATACGATGAACGGCGCATTGCCGCCAAGTTCGAGCGTCATCTTCTTGAGATCGCGGCCGGCGGCCGAGGCGAGCCGCTTGCCGACAGCGGTCGATCCGGTAAACGAGAGTTTGCGGATGCGCGAATCGCTGGTGAATATCTCTCCGATTTCATTCGGCGTGCCGGTCACCATCTCGAATACGCCCTCCGGAATGCCGGCCTTGCGCGCGTATTCGAGTAGTTTGTAGGCCGTCAGCGGGGTTTCTTCCGAAGGCTTGATGATCATCGTGCAGCCGGCAGCCAATGCCGTCGCAATCTTGCGCGTGATCATCATGAAGGGAAAATTCCAAGGCGTGATCGCCGCGGTCGGCCCCGCGGGTTCCTTGAAAACGAGCACCTGCGCGTTGGCGGCATGCGAGGGAATGGTATCGCCGTATACCCGCTTCGCTTCCTCCGCATACCATTCGATGAAACCGAGCCCGTACTCGATCTCGCCCATGGCTTCGGAGAGGCATTTGCCGTTCTCCTTCACCATGATTTCGGCAAAAATGCGCTTGTCGTCCCGAATCAGTTCGAACCAGCGGCGCAGCAACGCGCTCCGCTCGCGGGCCAGCTTGCGCGACCAGGTAGCGAATGCTTCGCAGGTACGGTCGACCGCGGCCTTCACTTCGGCCAAGGTCATTTCCGGCGCTTCACCGACAACCGATCCATCCGCGGGATTGAATACCTTGATCATGATTTTTTCGACTCCGTTGCTGAAACGGGTGGAATGATAGGATCGCCCTGCGCATTGGGCGATGGCATACGGTCTGCATTTATTGCCTGATCCTATGGCGCAACGATATGGCGCAACGATTCACCCTGAGACACGCAACCGATCGACGAGCAGGCGAAAGCGCAATGAAACCCCGTCCCAATCATGGCAGTGACAGCAACCCTCGGCATCTGCGCACCCGCATGGTCGCGCTGCTCGAAAAGCTCGCACCCACCGAGGGGTACAACCTGACGGCCCTGCCCGATGTCAGGTTTTTGCGCTCGAATCGGCCACTGAGGTCCACACCGGTCCTATACGATCCCGGGATCGTGATCGTCTGCCAGGGGCGCAAGCGCGGCTTCTTCGGCGACGAGGTTTACGTGTATGACGAGCAGCACTACCTGGCGGTATCCGTGCCGGTACCGTTCACGATGGAGACGGACGCCACGGAGCACGCGCCGCTGCTGGCCATTTACATGCACCTGGATTTCAAGCTGGCTGCCGACCTGATGCTGCAGATCGACCAGAGCGGGAGCGCCGAGCCGCCTGCCGAACCCAAGGGCATGATGTCCACACCGATGGACGGCCGGCTCGGCGAATCCGTGCTGCGCCTTCTCGAGGCAATGGCACGGCCGCTGGAAGCGGAAGTACTCGGCCCGGCGTTGGTACGCGAGATCTATTTCCGCATCCTCACCGGCGACCAAGGGCCATCGATGCGAGCCGCGCTCGGCATGCAGGGCCACTTCGGCAAAGTGGCAAGAGCGCTTCGCCGCATCCACGCCTCGTTCAACGTCGATCTCGACGTCGCGCAGCTGGCGCGCGAGGCACGCATGAGCGTGCCGACTTTTCATGCGCATTTCAAGGCCGTGACGAACACCTCGCCGATGCAATACCTGAAATCCACGCGTTTGCATCAGGCGCGGCTGCTCATGGTGCGAAACGGTATGACGGCAGCGGCGGCCAGCGCCGAGGTGGGCTACGACAGCCCCTCGCAATTCAGCCGAGAATTCAAACGGCTCTTCGGCCGGAGCCCCATGGCGGAGGTGAAACGCATGAGAGACGACTTTGCCGTTCCGCCCGCCCACGCTTGCGCCGTGTACGTCTCGTCGCATTGAACCATTGAATTGCGTGCGAGCACGACGGTCGAATACGATGACGGCTTGCACGGCCTCGCGCGCGGCCGCCGCCGCACGGGGCCGGTCCGTCGCGACGCCAGGCGAGCCGTGCCGCTTCGATCAATACAAGCTTGCCTTGACGCGCTCCGGCAACTCGCGGTCGTACGTCGTTGCATCGAACGTCCCCTGACTGAGGCGCTTGAGCATCGCCCCCGCGCTCGGCAGGCTGCTGCGTTCGATGTGCTTTTCCACGTCCCAAAGGCGCGAGCGGACGAGCGCTTTCGAACAGTGGAAATATGCCGCTTCGACCTTGATGACGATTACAGTGCGCGGCAGTTTGCCGTTCGCCTCGAATGCCGCCAGCAGCTCCGGGGCAACCGAGATCTCGGCGCGCCCATTGACGCGCAACGTTTCGTCCACGCCCGGAATGAAAAACAGCAGCGACACACGCGGATCGGCAAGGATGTTGCGCAAGTTGTCGATCCTGTTGTTGCCGGGCCGATCGGGAACGGCAAGCGTGCGCTCGTCGAGAATTTTGACGAAGCCCGCGACGTCGCCCTTCGGCGAACAATCGGTGCCCTCCTCTCCCACCGATGACAACACGACCAGCGGCGAAGCCCTGACGAAGGCCTGATAGTCCTCGTTCAGAAAACCGATCTCCTTCCAGATGGATCGCTCGTTGGGTTTGCCGTAGATCGCTTCCAATTGCTCGACGCTGGTGATCATGTTGCTCATACCAAATGCTCCTCTTCGATCTGCTTGCCCGATTGGAGATGATTCGGCGCTCAGTCTAGCAGCCCTGTCGAATGCCGATCGACGAACGTGGTCCGGCATTTGCTGCGATCCGCAGGAGCGTCGGACATTTGCGCCGGCTCGCACCTTGAACGGATCCCATGCTCAACGACCTTTGGTACAAGAACGCCATCGTCTACTGTCTGTCGGTAGGTACGTTCCTGGATGCGAACGGCGATGGCGTGGGGGATTTCCAGGGCCTCATACGCCGGCTCGACTACCTGCAGGGGCTCGGCGTGACCACGATCTGGCTGATGCCCTTCCAGCCCTCGCCGGGGCGCGATAACGGCTACGATGTTTCGGACTACTACAACGTCGAGCCGAAATACGGCACGCTCGGCGACTTCGCCGAATTCACGCACGCGTGCCGCGAGCGAGGCATGCGCGTGATCATCGATCTGGTAGTGAATCACACATCGGACCAGCACCTGTGGTTCAAGTCTGCGCGCAGCGACCCCAGCTCCCCATATCGCGACTGGTACGTCTGGTCCGACACCAAGCCACCCCATGCGAAAGACGGCGTGGTGTTTCCCGGCGTGCAGAAATCCACCTGGAGTTTCGACAAGCAAGCCAGGCGTTGGTATTTCCATCGCTTTTACAGCTTTCAACCGGACCTCGATACGGCCAACCCGCACGTTCATGCCGAATTGCTGAAGATCATGGGCTTCTGGATTCAGCTTGGCGTATCGGGATTTCGCATGGACGCCGTGCCGTTCGTGATCGCCACCAAGGGCCCCAAGATACGGCGGCATATCGAACAATACGGCATGCTGCGCGCGTTTCGCGAGTTTCTGCAGTGGCGCGAGGGCGACGCGATCATCCTCGCGGAAGCCAATGTGCTGCCCGATACGGATTTCGAATACTTCGGCGACGCGGGCGAACGCCTACCGATGATGTTCAATTTCCAGTTGAACCAGAACACGTTTTACACGCTGGCAACGGGCGACACGAAACCACTGAAGAAGGCCCTTTTGGCTACCAGGCCGCGCCCGGCAACCGCGCAATGGGGTGTATTCCTGCGCAATCACGACGAACTCGATCTGGGCCGACTGAGCCCGGAAGCCCGCGACGCCGTGTTCGCCGCATTCGCCCCCGATCCGGACATGCAACTCTACGGGCGCGGGATCCGCCGCAGACTCGCGCCGATGCTCTCTGGCGACCGGCGCCGGCTCGAACTCGCCTACAGCCTGATGCTGACTTTGCCTGGCACGCCGGTCTTTCGTTACGGCGATGAAATCGGCATGGGCGACGACTTGCGGCGGCCCGAGCGCGAAAGCACGCGCACGCCCATGCAATGGTCAGGGGAGCCGCAAGGCGGCTTCACGAAACATCCCAGGCCGCCCGTCTCCACGATTTCCGGCGGGGCTTATGGTTTCGAGCGCGTCAACGTGGCGAACCAGCGGCGCGACCCGAATTCGTTTTTGAACTGGACCGAGCGGATGATCCGCATGCGTCGCGAGACCCCGGAAATCAGTTGGGGCGATTTCGAGGTGTTGCGCACGCCGCGAAACGATGTCCTTGCCCTGCGCTACGACTGGCGCAACAACTCGGTGTTGTGCATGCATAATTTCGGCCCCGAGGCGTGCACCGTGAGGTTCCGCTCGGGCTACGAGGGACCGGGCGGCGACCGGCTCGTCAACCTTCTCTCCGAGGACCACAGCCAGGCTGGCGATGACGGCCGGCATACGGTGGTGCTCGAACCGTATGGATACCGGTGGTACCGCGTCGGCGGCCTCGATTATCTGCTCAGGCGCGCTGACGTGTAGATTCCGCGCAGCGCATACGGAGTGGCGTGCAGTTACCGTTTACGCGGGCCTGCGTAAACGGGCCCGCATCCGTGGTCAGGACAGGGCCCGGAGGCTGCGATCACGACAAGCGCGTTCTTGGCGAGGGCGCATCTGCGCCGAAGAACCTCAGCAACACGCGCGATACAGCGTCAGGCGCCTCTTCAGGCATGTAATGCCCGCACTCGTCGAATATGCCGCCCTCAACGTCGTCGGCCACGAGGCGCATGGTATCGAGCAGCGCTGTCCCGACGCCCGACTCCGCCCCATAGGCAAGCACCGGCGCGCCGAGCTTTTGTCTCGCGCGTTGTCGATTTTGCTCCAGCCCCTGCTCGCCGAATTGATGACGGTAGTACGACATTGCGGCACGCACCGCGCCCGGAGCCGCGTTGACGCGCACATACTCGTCCAGATCGCCCGCATCGATGGCCCAGGAGCGAACGGCCTTGGCCCGAAACAACCAGGTAAGGAATTCGCGTTCGCGCCCCTGCAACAGAATTTCAGGCAGATCGGGAAGCCGATTGAACGGAAAATGCCAGGTCTTCATGTTCATCTCTTCCGAAGCGACACCTACCGGTGGTGGCGGAGAAATTCCGGGCAGCGCGGCGTCGAACACCGCGAGACGCTTCACCTCCTGGGGCCATCCGGCGGCATAGGCGTAGGCGATCCAGGTGCCGACATCGTGCCCCGCCACGTCGACGGGGCCGTCCGTCAAAAGGCCCAGGGTTTCGACCAAGCCGTGTATGTCAGCCGCCACGGTCTGGAGGTCATACCCCGACGCGGGCTTGTCGGAGTCCCCCATACCTCGCGGATCGAGAGCGATCACGCGACGGCCCGCGTCTGCCAACAGCGGCATCACTTTTCGCCACGCATACCAGCTTTGAGGCCAGCCTGGAATCAGCAGGACGGGCGCGCCGTGACCGCCTTCCACGTAGTGCAGACGGACGCCATTTACCGACGCGGTGCCGTGACGGAATTGCTTCCAGAAGCGTTCGGAATCGAACGGCGTAAATACAGCATCAACGGGCTCTTTCATCACATTGCGATTCATGAAAACTCCTACGTTAAAAACTCAGAAATCGGTTTCCTGCGAGCGAATCGCCCGCACAGCGTCGTCGCGATTTCGCATCGGTAACTCGGTCGAAAAACCAAGGACCGCCATCACCGGCATGGCGAAACCCTGTCGTGCGTGCGAGGTCCGCCATGGAGGCGCAGCAATGCGCGATATCCGACCCCGGCTTGCGGCATCCGCGGCGGCAATACGCGCCAGACGACGACCATGGAGGCGAGCAGACAAATACCGGAGAGCACGAAGATCAGGCGCCATGAAGCCGCATGAGCAGCCACACTCGCAGCCGGTCTCGCGAGCATGATGCCGAGCATCTGGCCGCTGGTCATGACGCCGATGATGCGACCGCGGTTCGCGTCAGAGGCTAGATGAGACGCGTAAGGAAACAAGATCTGCACGGCGACCGACGACACGCCGATACACAACGATGCGGCCAGAAACACGCCGGCATGCCTTGCCATCGAGGCAGCGAATAACGAGGTAACGCAAAACCCGATCAGGCGCAGCATCAGGCGACGGTTCTCCAGGATGTCGGCTACAGGAACGATCAATAGCAAACCCAATCCGTATCCGAGCTGAGTCAACGTGACGACCAGGCCGGCCCCGGCCGGCGACAGCCCGAACGACGATCCGATCAGTCCGACCAACGGTTGGGCGTAGTACATGTTCGCCGTGAGCAATGCGCTTGCCGTCGCCATCGCCAGAATGAGTCCCGAAGACAGTTCCCGATGCGCCGACGCCGCAGGATGTTGTCTCGCCATGGTTGAGCCACCTAAATAGAGTGTAATCGTTTCCAAATTCAACGGAAAAATTCAGTCGCCCGATTTCGCGCGGACAGGCCGCAGTCGTGGCAACTTCTGTGTTCCCGGGTGCAGCCACGGCCGGATATTAGAGTGTGATCGCTTCCAAATCAACTATTCTTTTTGAAATGATCTGTTGCGGCAACGAAAGACGACCGCACCGCGTCGCAACTTCGCGCAATGCGAACGATGCGAACGATGCGCGTCCAACGAAGAGTCGACCGTTGCGGAGGTATTCAATTTCGGCACCTGCAAAAGCGAATAGAGTCGACGCCGGGTGTCATTCGCGTCGGGCATGGCAGCCGTCTCAATCGTAGAACCCGATGATCGACTTTACTTCCATGTACTCTTCCATGCCTTCGATCCCGTACTCTCGACCATTGCCGGACTGCTTGTATCCGCCGAATGGCGCTTGCGGATCCCAAGCCGGGTAGTTCAGATGCACCTGGCCCGAACGAATGCGCGCCGCGACCGCGTGCAACAGTGCCTTGTCTGTGCCTTGAACATGGGCGCCGAGCCCATAAACCGTGTCGTTCGCGATAGAAACCGCTTCTTCGACCGAGTCGTAGGGAAGGATGGCAAGGACTGGCCCGAAGATCTCCTCCTGAGCAATCCTCATCTTCGTATCGACTTCGGAAAAGATCGTCGGCTGTGCGTAGAACCCTCGGCTCAGGCCGGCCGGCCTTCCCGGTCCACCCACGAGCAACAGCGCCCGTTCGTCCATGCCCGCTTCGATCATCTCCTGCACCCTGCCGAACTGCGCACGATTGGCCAACGGACCGTGGGTCGTCGCGTCGGCGAACGGATCGCCGACGATCATCCTTTCCGTTGCCGCGACGGCCAACGCTTCGACCTGCCGCAACACGCCACGCGGCACGATCATCCGCGTCGGCGCGCTGCACGACTGGCCCATGTTCCGAAACGCGGCAGCAACGCCCAGCGAGGCGGCACGCGGCAGATCCGCATCGGGCAGCACGATATTCGGCGACTTGCCGCCGAGTTCCTGCGCCACGCGTTTGACCGTCGGCGCAGCTGCCTGCGCAACGAGCACGCCCGCACGCGTCGAGCCGGTGATCGACACCATATCGACTTGCGGGTGTGACGCCAGCAACGTCCCGACTTCCGGGCCGGTGCCGCTCACGAGGTTGAATACGCCCGCCGGAACGCCGGCATCCGCGATGACTTCAGCAAACAGCAAGGCGCTCAGCGGCGCGAGCTCACTGGGTTTCAGCACCACCGCGCAGCCGGCTGCGAGCGCCGGGGCGACCTTCGCCGTAATCTGATAGATCGGCCAGTTCCAGGGCGTGATCAGCGCGCAGACGCCGATCGGCTCGCGTACGACTGCCGTCGTCCCCCTTTGCGTCCGGAACGGATAGCCAGCCAGATTGTCCCGCGCGACCCGGATATGTTCGGCTGCGAGCGGCACATGTGCGGCGCGCGCATAGCTGATGGGCGCGCCCATTTCCGTTGATAAAGCAGCGGCGAACAGTTCAGCGCGTTCCAGCATCAGCCTATGAACGCGGTCGAGCAGCGCGGCACGTTCTTGCGGCGAAGTTGCCAACCAACCTGCGAAAGCCTTACGCGCGGCGAACACTGCCCGCTCGCCGTCGCGCGCGTTGCCAACGGCAATCTCGCAGACTGCGTCCCCGGTGGAAGGCGAGATAACGCCGATTCGATCGCTGCCATCGGGAGCGGCCCACTCGCCGTCGATGTAAAACCGGTCGAGTCGTCCAGCTTGCAGCAGATGTCGAACAGGTGAAGTCATTGCAGCGCGTCCTTGATTCGATACCATGCCCCAACGAACGGCAAAAACCACGGCTTGCCAAAGTGGCCGGGAATGGCAGGTCAGTCGAAGTCTTTCCACGGGTTCAGATCGGCGCGCCGTCCATGATCTCCGCCATCAACGTGGCCATCTGCTGTCGCAGGATCAGCCCGCGCTTCCGTCTCGCCTGAAGCGCAACCTGCTCGGGGCTACGCTGCTGCAACCGCTTCGACTTCGATCTTCAGGCCGTAATGCAGCGCAGGAACCGGCACGACCGCCCGAGCTGGTCTCGCGTCGCCGGCCCAACGCGCATAGATCTCGTTGAATTTCGTCCAATGCCCGACATCGTCGATATAAACGCGGACCTGGACCAGTTTCTTGATTTCGCTGCCAGCGCCGGCGAGTGCCGAAGCCAGATTCGCCAGTACCTGCTCGGCTTGTTCTTCGAAAGCGCTATTTGCAAGTTTTCGTCCGCTCGAGTCGATCGGCAGTTGGCCCGACACAAAGATCAGACCACTTGCGATCGAGACGTGACTGTAGTGCCCACCCGGCGTTGCCAGGCCGTCGAGGTTCGTTGTCCGAGGTTTCTGCGTACCGTGTTCGTTCTGGTCCATCAAGGGCACTCCAGGCAAGAGCATGTCGTTGAATGTCCGGGGCGCTTCGCCAGCCCCTGCGGCGGCATCGACCGACGCTGTTGGCAAGCCGGTGCGACGTACTATAGGAAAAAATATTTTTATCGTGTTTAATCTCCAATGAATCCATCGTTAACAGGCCATTAATGCTTCAGCTTGAAGACATGCAGCTGCTGCGTGCGCTCGGCGTGTCCCAGTCGCTTGCCGCGGCAGCGAGGTTGTTAGACCTGACGCCGCCCGCGGTCACAGTACGTCTTCAGCGCATCGAGGAGCGGATGGGGGGGAGTCTTGCCACGCGCGCAGCACGAGGCATTTCGCTCACCGACGAAGGACAGTGCCTTGTTCAGGAAGCCATCGAGATCCTGGAGCGGATCGAGTCCATTCCATCGCGCGTCTCCGGAGCGTCCGCCGGTGTAAGTGGTCATTTGCGCGTCGTGGCTCCATTCGGCTTCGGCAGGGAATATGTCGCGCCGCTCGTCCGCGGACTGCATCGCTCACACCCCAATCTGGCGATCTCGCTGATTTTGGTCGAAAGTCCGCTCGCGTCCGCGTCGGGCGCAGACGCGGTCGTTTCGATCGGCCACATCAAAGACTCTTCCTGGGTGGGACATTTCCTGGCGCCGAACGACCGCCTTCTTTGCGCAGGCCCCGCCCTTGCGCGTTCGCTGTCAAAGCTCAAGCATCCCTCCGAACTTACCCGGCATCCTTACCTGACCTTACGAGAAAACGATGAAGACGTGACGCGTCTGCGTTTTGCTCAGCACGATGCTGTAGGCAAACGCATCGGCAAGGGCGTGACGGTCCGCTTGAGCAGCGCGTTGTCTTCGAACGATGGCACTGTCGTCAGAGACTGGGCCGTCGACGGCCTCGGCGTCGTTGCGCGATCCGAATGGGATTGCGCGCGGCTGATCGCAGAGGGGAAGCTGAAGCGCATTTTGCCGGCATGGCACCTCGAACCTGCACCGGTCATGGCCCTGACGTCTACGCGCCAAGGCCTGACCATTCGGCAGCGTGTGTTCCTGGAAGCCGCGAAGCGAGCCTTCAATCCCGTGCCCTGGCGCGGTTGAATCAACCAGGCGCCGCCTCGCGCCACGGATGCATTGCGCCGCGCCCCGGCGCCCTCTAAAAATCAGCGACCTTGCCCCATGCAGACGAGGCGAATCGGCTCGGTCGATACGGTGTGGGGTCCACGATGGGGTCCGCACCGGTGGCGAGATCGGCGACCAGGTGGCCTGCGCCAGGGCCTATTCCGAAGCCGTGCCCGGAAAAGCCCGCTGCCAGGATCAACCCCGGTACGCCCGGTACTTCGCCAATTCCTGGAACACCGTCTGGCGTGCTGTCGACGAAGCCGGCCCATGCATGAGTAATCTTCGCGTCGCGTAGTTCGGGCAACAGTTCGACTGCGCGGCGATGCGTTTCAGCAACCGTCGCGCGATCGGGCTTGGGATCGAGGATGCGCATTCGCTCCATAGGCGTCGGTGCATCGAGCCGCCAGCGCTTCAGCGTTTCGTGCCCGCCTCGAACGCCCTCGAGCCCCCCGGGAAGAAGGCTGCGCCAGCGCGCGGCGAACATCGGCACGAATTGCGGCGCGAAACGCAGAAACTGGCCCGTCACATCGACGCGCGCCCGCCCGCTGATAGCTAGTGCGTAGCGTCCGTCATTTCGGCGAGTAACCGAAACGCCGGAGGTAAACAGCGCATCGGGCAAACGACGTTCCACGGCGGAGACGCTGAGGATCGATTGACGAATCGATGCCTGCGGAAAACGGATGCCGAGCTGCCTGCAGAACGACGACGCCCAGGCACCGCCCGCAAGCACCACCGTCCGGGTCTTGATGACGCCAGCTTCGGTGACGACGCCGCTGACCCGCCCGCCCTGCAGTTCGAGTCCGCGGGCCGCGCACGCCTGGATGACACTGCCGCCTGACTTAATGAGCGCAGCGGCCACGGCCGGCGCGGCCTTGCCGGGGTCGGCCGTGCCGTCGGTGGGGGAAAAGACGCCGCCTTTCCAGGTTCGCCCGGTCACTCGCCCACGCTCGGTAGCCTGCCGGCTGTCCAGCATGTAAGTTGTCACGCCCGCGGTCTTCGCAAAGTCGCCCCAACTGGCCCAACGGGACAATTCGGCGTCGTCATTGCTGAGGTATAGAAGCCCGCACCGATGAAAACCCGTGTCTTCGCCCGTTTCGCTCGCAAATCGTTGCCAGAGGTCGAGACTCTTGCTCGCCATCGGCAATTCGCGCGCGTCACGATTCTGCTGCCGGCACCAGCCCCAATTGCGGCTCGACTGCTCGGCGCCGATTCTCCCCTTCTCGACCAAGGCAACTGACACTCCGCGCCGGGCCAGGTAGTAGGCGGCAAACACACCGACGATGCCTCCACCGATCACCACCACGTCGGCAGCGGCCGGCAGCGTGGGCGAAGTTTGAATCTGCTGCAGCGGGGGCGACATGATCAGCCTCGGTCGGTTGAAGTCTGAACGTTCTGCGTCACGTAGAATTTCGCTACGCGCTCGCTACTCTCCCATCCGATCGGCGCGCCCTGGGGCACGAAGATCGCATCGCCGGTGCCAAGCGACAGGACGCTGCCATCAGGCTCCGCGAACCGCACGCCCCCGGCCACGAGATGCATGAACTCGTTCACGCGATGCGGGCGAACGATCCGATGGTAAGGCGTCGAATCCCACGTGCCCGCGCAGTACTCCGCGCCTTCATCAGTGAATACATTGGCACTTCGGCACTGCGGGGCGGAACCCAGCAGCACCTCGGCTGGTAGTGTTGCGGACGGCCTGAAGTCAGCGTCAACGCGCAAGGGGAATAGCCCGGTCTTCGTGGGTCCGTTGCTAAGTGCCGTGCAGGACACGAAAACCGTGCGCGATTCGGCCCTGACGCGAAGCGCAGTGCCGCCGCCGATCACGACACCCGCTTGCGGGCCGAGTACCAACGGCGCCATTCCGGCCGCCTCCAGCGTGAGCTGGCCTTCGACAACGACGATGGTCTCGGTGTGCGGAAAGCGCGCTACGTCGAGCTCGCCAATAAAGCTCACACGGCCCGCGGCCATCGAGTCGGGTCCTTCCCAAGCGATCTCCCGATGTTGCGCGAACGGGTCGTTGGCGCCGAATGCCGCTCGCCGGAAGGCGGTTGATACAGGCGCACCGTCGGCACGGTGCAATACGAATGCTACGGTCACTTTTGCTCCTGCGGATCTGGCGGGTGATGGTTCGTTTATCTAATCGAAATTAAATCAGCAACGGCTTTCCGCCTATGCTGAATTGGGAGGTCAAAAGCGCAGTTTCATGCGCTTTTGAGGGGGCTCACGGCAGTTTCTGCGATGCAAGACGGCGCGCTCCCGCTGTGGGCGGGCGGATCTTCGATGTGGTGTGTCAGCACATGGCGCAGAAATTCTCGCGTACGCGCTGCTGGTGGCCACCCGGCAGTTGATGTGGCTTAACGGTCACTTTATTCTTCGTTAAGCACAAGTTCTCGGCTAACTTCTATAGTGGCTTCTTCTCGTGCGCCACACGGCATCGACACCGACCGCGCCGGGAATTGCCAGGAGCCACCGATGAATCTGGAGTCGTTGATTACACCCGCTGCAGTAATCGATGTCGCGCGTATGCACCGCAACATCGAACGGATGCAGCAACGCATGAATGCGCTCGGCGTGCGGTTCCGCCCGCACGTCAAGACGACGAAATGCGAGCGGATAGTCCAGGCACAACTGGACGCCGGAGCACGCGGCATCACCGTATCCACGCTTAAGGAAGCCGAACAATTCTTCGCAAGCGGCATTCGCGACATCGTCTACGCGGTGG
Source organism: Trinickia caryophylli (assembly GCF_034424545.1). Classification (NCBI taxonomy): domain Bacteria; kingdom Pseudomonadati; phylum Pseudomonadota; class Betaproteobacteria; order Burkholderiales; family Burkholderiaceae; genus Trinickia; species Trinickia caryophylli. The sequence goes on from NZ_CP139970.1 coordinate 354,105, forward strand.
GCATAGCCCCGGCAAAACTCGCGCGGGCGCTGGCACTGCGCCGACAAGGCTGCGATCTGAAGATCGTTGCCGATAACGTCGCCTGCGCCGAGGCCATCGCTGCCTTCGGTCGAGCGCATGAAGAGGCCTTCGAAGTCTGGATCGAGATCGACGTGGATGGTCACCGCTCAGGTATCGCACCCGATGACGACGCGCTTCTCGCTGTCGCAGCGATCCTGTCCAACGGAGGCATGCATCTCGGCGGCGTTTTAGCCCATGCCGGTTCGAGCTACGACTACGATACCCATGACGAGCTCGTGCGCATCGCGGAGCAGGAACGCTCGCGCTGCGTGCGTGCCGCTGAACGCATTCGGGCAGCAGGCCTGCGGTGCGACGTCGTGAGCATCGGATCGACTCCGACCGCGTTGGCCGCCGAACATCTGGAGGGCGTGACCGAAGTTCGCGCAGGCGTCTACGTCACGTTCGATCTGGTCATGCACAATGTCGGCGTGAACGACACGTCCGAGATTGCGCTGAGCGTGTTGACCACCGTCATCGGGCATCAGAGCGAGAAAGGCTGGGCCATCGTCGATGCGGGGTGGATGGCCATGAGCCGAGACCGTGGCACCCAGCGCCAGAAGCGCGACTTTGGTTACGGGCTCGTGTGCCGCGAAGACGGAGAGGTGCTTGGGGAGTATGTGATGAGCGGTGCAAACCAGGAGCACGGAATCGTCTCGCGGGCGGGTACACCGGATCACGAGATCGAGAAACGTTTTCCGATCGGGACGCGCCTTCGGATACTGCCCAATCATGCGTGTGCCACCGGCGCACAGCATCCCGCCTATCAGGCCGTCAGCCCTGACGGCAATGTCGAAACCTGGCCGCGGTTCTATGGCTGGTAACGGGCATCGATTGCTGAGGAATTTATATGACCCAACGTTACGCTTTGCACGATCTGATCCGTTCAGACAATTTCATCGACGGTAAGTGGGTTTCTGCCGGGAGCGGCAAGCGCTTCGCCGTGACCGACCCAGCGACGGGCGACGTCATTGCTCAGGTGGCCGACAGCGGGCCCGCCGATGCCCGCGCCGCCACCGATGCCGCCGACCTGGAATGCGCGTGACGGCGTTCGGGATCAGGCTCGGGATCGGCAATATATCCGCCGGGAAGCCGCGGCGCCTCACCGGCAGCGAGGAGCATTCGCTGATCGCCGTGACGAGCCTTCTGATTGCGTCCGCCGCGGCATTCAATCTTCTGTCGCTGCCGATGTTAGGCACGCTCATCTGTCTTATTTGCTGGCTACAGCGGTAGGCGCATCAGGCTGCCACCCACCGCCCAGCGCTTTAAAGGCATCGACTGCGGCACGGGCGGACTCAGTCTGAGACTGCACTCGCGCGTCGGACGCACGCAGCAAGCTCTCATCCGCTTGCAAGACCTCGATCAAGCTGACGACGCCTTTCTGGTATGCCGCAAACGAAGCTGCTCGTGCTTGACCAAGCGAGTCCACTCCTTGGGAGAGCACGGCAGTTTGTTCTTCACGCTTGACCAGGGCCGAAAAGGCGTTTTCTACGTCTTCGGTTGCGTGCAGCGCTGCGAGCCGATACGCCGCCAGCATTTCGGCCTCTTGTCCCTTGGCTTGCTGAATCTGCGCATTGATGCGGCCGAAATCGAACAAGCGCCAGCGCAAGCCGAGCACGCCGGAGGCTTGACTGGCGCCGCTGGTGAACAGATTGCCGCTGGATATCGCCGTGGCGCTGCCGATCAGTCCACTCAAGGAAAGTTTGGGGTAGTACTCTGCGACAGCCACGCCGATACGCGCGTTCGACGCAGCCAAGCGGCGCTCAGCAACGATCAGATCCGGCCGCCTCCTCAGCAGGTCACCCGGCGATCCAGTGGCTGCAATTTGCGGAGCCACCGGGATGTCGGCAGTTTTAGCCAGTTCCTCCCGGTGTGTGCCGGGTGGTGTGCCGAGCATCACATCCAGAGCGTTCATGGCGGTATCCAGGCCCGCTTCAAGAACGGGGACGGATGCCCGTACCTGGGCCAGCGCGCCTTCGGCCTGCCTCACTTGAAGGTCAGGCGCCAGGCCCTTGCCGTTAAGAAGTTTGATGGTCGAGAGCAGTTCCTGCTGTGTTTGCACTTGACGCCGCGCGACATCCAGGCGGGCTTGCAACCCGCGGATGCTGATATAAATGTCGGCGGTTTGCGCGGCCACTGCCAGCCGCGTGGCGGCCTCACCGGCCTCCGAAGCCTGGTACTCGGCAAGCGCAGCTTCCCGACCACGGCGTAGCCCCCCAAACATATCCAGTTCCCAGCTCGCAGTGAGATTGGCTTCGTAGGTGCTGCCGTAACGGTCAAAGCCAGGCGCTGAGTTCAGGACTTGCCCCAACGGCGTTTCAACGGATTGGTAGGCCCTGGCTGCCTGCGCGCCGACATTGCCAGATGGCAACAGTGCAGCATTCGCCGCGCCGAGACCTGCACGCGCCTGCGTGACTCGGGCGGATGCCTGTGCGAGATCGAGGTTCTGGTCGAGGGCAATCGTTACGTACCGCGTCAGTTGCGGATCGCCGAAACCTGTCCACCAAGTGGCGAGGTCGGCATTTGTGGCCGCATGTCGAAGATCCATTGCAGCCTGACCATGAAATTGCGCAGGCATGCGTGCATCGGGCCGAACATAGTCTGGGCCGACAGCGCAGCCAGCCAGAAGGCCGGCGACAGTAAGCGCGGCAAGGGTGAGTTTGGGCGACATGGACTTCTTCCACAAAAAGCAGAGTGTGACCATAATACCAAACAGTCACCCGTTGTCCAACATTTGTGGTTGGCGTAAGCTGGAGTCCATGAAGAAATCAAGCGCTTATCCCGTTTCGGCCCGAGGCCCGGCCGACCACGAGGTGCGGAACCAGATCGTCACGGCCGCCACGGAACACTTCAGCCGCTACGGCTACGAGAAGACGACCGTATCTGATCTCGCCAAGGCCATTGGCTTTTCCAAGGCGTACATCTACAAGTTCTTCGAGTCCAAGCAGGCCATTGGCGAAATGATCTGCGCGAATTGCCTGTGCCAGATCGAAACCGAGGTGAGGGAAGCCGTGGCCGAGACCGATCTTCCGCCGGAGAAATTGCGGCGGATGTTCAAGACTGCCACCGAGGCGACCCTGAAGCTGGCCTTCCAGGATCGCAAGCTCTACGAGATTTCAGCCTCCGCCGTCGCAGAGAACTGGCAGGCAGTGATTGCCTATGAAGAGCGCACCCAGAAGCTGCTGCAGGACATCTTGCAGGAAGGTCGGCAGACCGGAGACTTCGAGCGGAAGACCCCTTTGGATGAGACTACAAAGGCGATCTATCTGGTGATGCGTCCTTACCTCAACCCGTTGCTTTTGCAACACAGCCTCGATTACGCCGAGGAGGCGCCGATGCACCTGTCCAACCTGGTTCTCCGCAGCTTGTCTCCATGACGCATGACCAAAACACAAAGTGACTATTGACTGAAATCGTCACTAGTACCAAAATGAAAGTTCGATCACTTCGTCGATGGGACTTTCATGCTCTGGCGCCGCTTCGCTACCTCTACCTTCATCTGTGCATTGCCTTTCGCGCTGGCCGCCTGTGGTGACAAAGCGACATCTGACCCCCGCACCGAAGCACCATTGGTGCGTGCTGCCACGGTCGAAGGCGCAACCTCCGCATCGCGCTCATTTACCGGAACCGTCGCCGCACGGGTGCAGAGCGATCTAGGGTTCCGTATCGCCGGCAAGGTGCTGGAGCGGTTTGCGGATGCCGGGCAAACCGTCAAGCGCGGCCAGCCGCTCATGCGCATCGACCCCGTCGATCTGAAGCTCTCGGCCCAGGCGCAGCAAGAGACAGTTGCTGCAGCACGGGCACGAGCGCAGCAGACCGCAGAAGATGAGGCTCGCTACCGCGACCTGCGGGGCACCGGGGCGATTTCGGCCTCAACCTACGATCAGATCAAGGCGGCGGCGGACGCCGCGAAAGCCCAACTTAGCGCTGCCGAAGCCCAAGCCCTCGTTGCCCGCAATGCAAGTGGCTATGCGGAATTGGTCGCCGACAGCGATGGCGTCGTCATGGAAACGCTCGCCGAGCCTGGGCAAGTGGTCAGCGCTGGGCAGACTGTCGTGCGCCTAGCGCGTGCCGGACAGCGCGAGGCCGTGATCCAACTGCCGGAGACCCTGCGCCCGGCGATCGGCTCGACTGCGCAGGCCACGCTCTTTGGCAAAACGGGTGCTAGCACTCCGGCCAAGCTGCGCCAGCTCTCCGATGCCGCGGATCGGCTCACTCGAACTTTCGAGGCCAGGTATGTGCTCGACGGCGAGTTGGGTAACGCGCCGCTGGGCAGCACGGTCACGATCCAGATTCCGAAAGGGCCGACTTCGGCGCAGGGCGGTCTGCAAGTGCCCATCGGCTCCGTTTTCGATGCTGGCAAGGGGCCAGGTGTTTGGCTCATCAGCGGCAAGCCCGAGAGGGTGTCTTGGCGTGCCGTGACGATCGAGCATTTGGGAGACGATAGCGCTCAGATTGCAGGGCCGCTCAAGCAAGGCGACCAAATCGTCGCGCTGGGCGCCCACCTTCTTCAAGAAGGCGAACAGGTGCGCGTAGGCGCACAAACGGCCGCCACGGCGCAAGGAGCACGTCCGTGAGCGAAGGCCGATTCAACCTGTCTGCGCTCGCCGTGCGCGAGCGATCCATCACGTTGTTTCTGATTTTGCTGATTACCGGCGCCGGCATTTTTGCGTTCTTCCAACTTGGACGCGCAGAAGACCCGCCGTTCACGATCAAGCAGATGACGATCGTCACCGCTTGGCCGGGCGCCACGGCGCAGGAGATGCAGGATCAAGTTGCTGAGCCGCTGGAAAAACGCATGCAGGAGCTGCGGTGGTACGACCGGACGGAGACCTATACCCGCCCCGGTTTGGCCTTCACGATGGTTTCCCTGCTCGACAGCGCTCCGCCATCCGAAGTTCAGGAGGAGTTCTATCAGGCCCGTAAAAAGCTCGCAGATGAGGCCAAGAAGCTACCTGCGGGGGTCATCGGGCCGATGGTCAATGACGAATATGCAGATGTGACCTTCGCGCTCTTTGCCCTCAAAGCCAAAGGCGAAGCACAGCGCTTGCTCGTGCGTGACGCGGAAACGTTGCGCCAACAACTGCTGCACGTTCCCGGAGTGAAGAAAGTCAACATCATCGGGGAACAACCCGAACGCATCTTCGTGTCGTTCTCGCACGATCGCCTGGCCACGTTGGGTGTCACGCCGCAAGACATCTTTGCCGCACTCAACGATCAAAACGTGTTGACTCCGGCTGGGTCTATCGAGACCAAGGGGCCGCAAGTCTTCCTCCGCGTCGATGGCGCGTTCGACAACCTGGAGAAGATTCGCCAGACACCGATCGCCGCCAAGGGACAAACGCTGAAACTGTCGGATGTCGCCACTGTCGAGCGCGGCTATGAAGACCCGGCAACCTTCCAGGTGCGCAACAACGGCGAACCAGCGCTGCTGCTCGGCGTCGTGATGCGCGACGAATGGAATGGCCTCGACCTCGGAAAGGCGCTGGACGCGGAAGTCTCCAAGATCAATGAACGTCTCCCCCTGGGAATGTCTCTGACGAAAGTAACCGATCAGGCCGTCAACATCAGTTCGGCGGTAGACGAGTTTATGGTCAAGTTCTTCGTCGCACTGCTAGTCGTGATGGTGGTCTGCTTCCTCAGCATGGGCTGGCGGGTCGGCATCGTGGTTGCAGCGGCCGTGCCGCTAACGTTGGCGGCTGTGTTCATCATCATGGCGGCGACCGGCAAAAACTTCGACCGCATCACGCTCGGCTCACTGATTCTGGCACTGGGCCTGTTGGTGGACGACGCCATCATTGCCATCGAAATGATGGTCGTGAAGATGGAGGAAGGCTTTAGCCGGGTCGCCGCATCGGCCTATGCCTGGAGCCACACAGCGGCGCCCATGCTAGCAGGCACGTTGGTGACTGCCATCGGCTTCATGCCCAATGGATTCGCACGCTCTACAGCGGGTGAGTACACCAGCAACATGTTCTGGATCGTCGGCATTGCCCTGGTCGTCTCCTGGGTGGTAGCAGTCGCGTTCACGCCATATCTTGGCGTGAAGATGCTGCCGGACATCAAGCAGGTCGAGGGTGGGCACCAAGCCATCTACAACACGCGTAACTACAACCGCTTCCGGCGGGTACTGGGGCGCGTTATTGCCCGTAAATGGCTGGTGGCCGGCGCGGTTGTGGGGACGTTTGCACTTGCCATCCTCGGCATGGGGTTGGTCAAAAAGCAGTTCTTCCCGACTTCCGATCGGCCAGAGGTCCTTGTCGAAGTGCAGATGCCGTATGGCACCTCGATTGAGCAAACCAGTGCAGCGACGGCCAAGGTCGAAGCCTGGCTGGCGAAGCAGAACGAAGCCAAGGTCGTAACCTCCTACATCGGTCAGGGCGCTCCGCGCTTCTTCTTGGCGATGGCGCCTGAATTGCCCGATCCGTCGTTCGCCAAGATCGTGGTGCTTACGGGCGACGAGAAGGAACGAGAGGCCCTTAAATACAGGCTGCGCCAAGCGGCGGCCGACGGATTGGCACCGGAGGCGCGGGTGCGCGTCACTCAGATCGTTTTCGGCCCACCTTCGCCATTTCCTGTTGCCTATCGCGTTATGGGCCCAGACCCGGACAAGTTGCGCGCGATCGCCGCGCAGGTCGGTGACGTAATGCGCACCAGTCCAATGATGCGCACGGTCAACACGGATTGGGGCACGCGTGTCCCTACCCTGCACTTCACTCTCGATCAGAATCGGCTCCAAGCCATGGGGCTAACGTCCAGCTCAGTGGCCTCGCAGTTGCAATTCCTATTGAGCGGAGTGCCGCTTACTGAAGTGCGCGAAGATATCCGTTCAGTGCAGGTGGTCGGTCGTGCAGCAGGCGACATTCGTCTTGATCCTGCAAAGATCGCCGGTTTGACCCTGGTCGGATCGGCGGGACAACGCATACCGTTTTCGCAGGTCGGCACTGTCGATGTACGGATGGAAGATCCTATTCTTCGGCGCCGTGACCGCATGCCGACCATCACGGTTCGGGGCGATATCGCCGATGGGCTGCAACCGCCTGATGTCTCCACCGCCATCTTGAAGCAGTTGCAGCCGATCATTGCCCAGCTTCCTTCTGGCTACCGTATCGAACAGGCTGGCTCCATTGAGGAGTCTGCCAAAGCCACCACTGCGATGCTGCCGCTGTTCCCGATCATGATTGGGCTCACGCTGCTCGTCATCATTTTGCAGGTGCGTTCGATGTCTGCGATGGTCATGGTTTTCTTGACTAGCCCGCTTGGATTGATCGGCGTGGTGCCGACGCTGCTTTTGTTCCAGCAGCCGTTCGGCATCAATGCCCTGGTCGGTTTGATCGCGCTGTCCGGCATTCTGATGCGCAACACGCTGATATTGATCGGGCAGATTCACCACAACGAGCAAGAAGGCTTGAGCCCGTTCAATGCGGTTGTCGAAGCGACGGTACAGCGCGCGCGGCCCGTGATCTTGACGGCCTTGGCCGCGATCCTGGCATTCATCCCGCTGACCCACTCGGTGTTCTGGGGAACGCTTGCCTACACGCTCATCGGGGGCACGTTCGCAGGAACGATCTTGACCTTGGTATTCCTGCCGGCCATGTACTCCATCTGGTTCAGGATCAGGCCAGTTCCTGCGCAAAGCTGATCGTCCCTCTCCAACTCCTCAAGCGAAAAGTAACTGCCATGTCGAACTCTAAAGTCGTCGTCATCACTGGCGTGTCATCTGGCATCGGACGCGCCACTGCAATCAAATTTGCCAAGCAGGGATGCCAGGTATTCGGCACCGTGCGTAACCTGGAAAAGGCACAGGCAATATCGGGCGTCGAATTGGTCGAAATGGATGTTCGCGACGAAGCCTCGGTGCAACGGGCGGTCGAGACCATCACCGCCCACGCCCGACGCATCGACGTGCTGGTCAACAACGCCGGGATCACCCTCCTCGGCGCAACGGAAGAAACCTCAGTCGTCGAAGCTCAGGCGCTGTTCGACACCAACCTTTTCGGAATCCTGCGCACCATCAAGGCGGTGCTGCCGCGCATGCGCGAGCAGCACACCGGCCGCATCGTCAACATCAGTTCGGTACTAGGCTTCCTCCCGGCGCCGTACATGGCGCTGTATGCAGCATCCAAGCATGCCGTCGAAGGGCTATCCGAGAGCCTGGATCACGAGGTTCGCCAATTCGGGGTTCGCGTCTCACTGGTTGAACCGTCTTTCACCAAAACCAACCTGGATCTCAATGCCCCGAAGGCCGTTTGCAGGATCCCGGACTACAGCAAAGAGCTCGACATCGTCTCCAAGGCCATTGAGAAGAACGTCCAGCATGCACACGAGCCCAATGGCGTAGCCGACACGATTGTGGATGCCGCTTTGGGTCCCTGGAGGATGCGCCGGACGCCCAAAGGCGAGGCATCTCTTCTGGCCAAACTCCGCCGTTTCATGCCCGCCGGCCCGGTCGAGAAGGGCCTCAGAAAAACATTTGGGCTGGCCTGAGCCAATCCCTGCCATCAAGTAGGCATGTGCACCAACATTTTCGAGCGTCGCGCAAACTTGGGGGGACGTTGCCCTGCCCTCAAAGCCTCTAGCTCGCTAATGGCGGCCTCCAAAGCAGAAGAGACGTCAATCTGAGCGGCCAAAGACGCCCGCCTCCACCGAGCGCGGGCGTCTCCCTTGTTAATCCCTGTCAGCCTGCCGGATTGCGTGCCATGACGATCCACGCCGCGCCGTCGATCATCACCGACCGTTCGCCGGGCAGACCCACGAAGGCGGCACGAACTGCGGCTGCGGCGCTGGTGCGGATGTCGTCGGACTGATCAGCGAGCGCACGCGACAGCGGGCCAACCTCAAGCGTCATCTTCACGGCGTCGTCGAGCGCAGCATCCCGCGTCTCACCCTCGCCGAACGAAACCGAAGCATCGAAGGGCGCGATAGCGACATCGGTGAAGCCGGCTGCCGTCAGGATGCGTGCCACGCGCGCCCGGTCGCCGAACGAAAATGGGCCGGGCGCTTCGGGGTCGGGCGGCGCGCTCGGCGGAAGAATGCCCTTGAGCGCGCCCATCGGCAGGCGCACCCAATCGTTCTCGGCCGCGCCGCGCCAGCAGACGAAAGCAACCCGCCCGCCCGCCCGGAGCGCGCGTCGCATATGGGCGAACGCCCCTGTCGGGTCGTCAAAGAACATGACCCCGAAACGCGAGAACAGGATATCGAATGCGCCCTCTGGCAGCTCGGCGCTGCTCGCATCGGCCGCCTGGAACAGGACCGGCAGATCCTGTGGCGCAAGGGCGCGCGCTCGGCCGATCAGCGGTTCGGATATGTCCACGCCCATCACTTGCCCCCTCGTGCCGACACGGGCGGCCAGAGCCAGAGTCGACGCGCCGGCGCCGCAGCCGATGTCCAGCACGCGCTCACCCGTCACGGGTGCGACGGCTTCGATTGCGGCCTCGCCGAACACCGCCGCCATGGTGTCGAGCCGGGCCTGGTTGACGACCCAGCGCTCCCCGCTTTGGCCGTTCCAGTCGCCGATCTGATCGGCATTTTTCTCTGCCATGACATATCCTCGTTCTGATGGTTCTTAACTAAGCTGCCGGCGACCGTCCGTAGCCGAGCATGTCAGGTGCCAACACCCTGGCGCCACGCGCCTCCAGACCTGCGCGGAGCGCGCCCCAAGAGTGGGGTCGCTGGCGGAGCCATGGAGGGGCACAATGGGAAGGTCGTTGTTCATCGCAGATCCTGATTTCGGAGTGGCACCGGATGTCTGCGTGTCAGGCGGCCAGCCGATTTTCCGTGACACCGGCTCGCAACCTTCACCCCCACGGCAAGGAAGCCGGTGCTGGTTTATCAGAAGGCCCCGCAGGCACCAGCGACAGAATAGTCAGAGCCAGCGGCGAACTTCGGCCTTGTAACGGCGGTAGTCGTCGCCGAACTTCGTTTCGAGATAGCGCTCCTCGCGGGCGATCACCTGCGTCTGGATCGCGATCAACACGAACGGGAGCAAGGCAAAGGCGATCGGCCCGTCGAAGCCGATCGCAAGGCCGGCATAGATAAGCGCCATGCCGAGATACATGGGATTGCGGGTCCACCGATAAGGACCGGCCGTTGCGATGAGGATTGTTGGCTGCGACGGCGGAACGTTGGTGCCCAGCCGTCGGAACAGCCCCGCCGCCGCAAGCATCATCGCCGCGCCGGCGACGAACAGCAGCGCGCCCGTCGCGACCAGCAACCGCCAGTCGATGCCGAACGAGCACAGGATGACGAACCGCTCCGCCGCCAGCCCCAACAGCAGCGCTCCCAGATAGACGAAGGGCGGAGGGAAGCGCACACCCGCGCTGTCCGGTTCGACGGCCATGCTCATCTCCAATCTATGCTCTCAAACCAGCATCGACTGCTGGCGAAGATTCCCGCCGTCGTGCCTTGCCATATTTCCGGAGTCAGGCCGTGCAGAAGCCGGGGACGGCGACCTTTTGGAACAGGTGCGGTCTGGCTTCGACCGATGACGGATATGCTGGAAGTTTCGCGAGGAACGCGGGATCAGTGAAGGCGGCGCGGACCGCCTCGGTGGATTCCCACACCACATAGTTCAGGTACGTCGGGCTATCGCCGATCGCTCGATGCAGTTGCATGGAAATGAAGCCCGGCTGCTTCGTTATGACCTCGGCAGCCGCCTTGAAAGCGTCCAGGAAACCCTCTTCGTCGGCGGGATCGACGACCGTGAAGAGATTGATGAGCACGAGAGGCGCGGCCGCGATACCGAGTTGGCGGTCAAACGGAAATTTCTCGTCGAGAGGTATGAATGGTTTTGCCGCGGTCATGGTGGCGCTCCTATCTATCGTGAAATTGAAAATGGCGTGATCGATGCTGCTTGCACTCAAGTGAGCATCGACTGCTGAGCGAAGATACCCGCCATCGCGCCTTGCCATGTAGCCGTGGTGACCGAGGGGATGCCGGGGTTGGCAAGGTCACCGGCGGCGTAGATGCCTGGCATGCTGGTTTCGCGGCGCTCGTCGGTCTTGAGGGCGATGCCGGTCGGTGTATTGACCGTGGCAAGGCCCAGTGCGTCATGAAGGCTTGCGGACGGCTTATTGCGCGGATGGGCGAACAGGATGTCGACTGCGACATCGGGGCCGGTATCGATCTTGATGATGGCACCATGGCTCCCCTGACGTGCGATTTCGGTGATCCGGCCATCAACGAGAGGTACCTGGCGGCCCGCCAGATCGGCCCGTATGTCGGGGGTGATGTCGTGACCATTGCCGAAGACAGTCAACCTGTCGGTCCAATCGTGAAACAGCCTGACCTGATTCATCGACTGCGGGCCAGACCAGACGAGACCCCAATGCTGGTCAGCAACTTCGAAGCCGTCGCAATAGGGGCATGGGATGACGGATGTGCCCCAGTTCTCGGCAAAACCCGGAACATCAGGCATTTGGTCAACAACGCCATAGCTCAGGATCAGGCGGCGCGCGCTAAGGGTTTCACCATCGCCAGTGAGGACGGAGAAATTGTCGATGGCACCGGAGATGCTGTCGGCGCGGGCATTGACCATCCTGATAGCAGGGTAGCGCGCGAGTTGCTGCCGCGCCGCGGCCAGGATGTCAGACGGTGGCTTGTCATCATGGCCGAGCACGCCGTGCGAGCGGCCAGCGAAGCGGTTGCGCTGAAGGCCGGTGTCGAGAACGATGACTTTGCGGCGGGCACGGCCAAGCTGCAGAGCGGCGGCGAGGCCGGCAAAGCTGCCTCCGATGATGATGACGTCATTCATAGTAATGGGCTCCGTGTTGTGGATGGAGGGAGATGGGCTAGCCCTAGCGCACTTGCATATTTATAAAACTGTCTGGTATCCTAATTAAAGAATTAGGATACTGTCAAGGACTATATTTTCGTGACCAAAAAGAACAGCCAGACCCGGCGGGGCCGGCCCGTCAACGAGGCGCTTGGCCAGACAATCGTCGACGCTGCGTCCGAACTCTTTGTGGAATTGGGTTTTCAAGCGACGACATTGGACAAGGTCGCCCAGCGAGCGAAGATATCCAAGCTCAGCATCTACAGGCACTTCGAGAACAAGGAGGCGCTGTTCGGCGCGGCCATGGCGGCCGGCTGCCAACAGTTGTTTGCACCACAGGCCCTTCTTGAAGGCGTCGACGGTTCGGTCGAAGATCAGCTCATGGCTGTGGGATCATCACTGCTTCGTACGCTGTTGAGATCAGACGTCCGCAGCCTCGAAGCCATGGTCATGGCCGACAAGACGAGTCAGAAGTCGTTAAGCAAGCTCCATTACGAAGCCGGCCCCGCCCATGTCATCGCCCAAATCGAGGCCCTGTTGCGTCAGTTGCACGCGAAGGCGCTTCTGAACGTGCCCGATCCTCTCCGGTCCGCCCGCTTGTTTGCCGCGCTTTTCAAAGGCTCCGATCTTCTGATGATCGCGCGCTTCGATGAGGCCAAAGCAGAAGACGACAACGAAATCGAATCCTATTGCCGGTCGGCCGTCGCCATGTTCATCGCCGCGCACAGTGGCACCTCACCACATTAGCCGTGTGCGTCCAAAAACTTACGTTGGTGCCTATGTGGCGAGATTGTCCCTTCTGCACGTTCATCACCGTGGCCGTTGCCGCACACGTCAATTCACGGTCGTGCCCATCAGACCCTGCTCCGGACAACAAGCAGCTTCCGAAGGGCAGACGCTGAGTCCAACCAGCAATAGAACTGCGGCGGATGAAACTTAGGGAGTACTTTTCTCAGGTCTACGAGTGAAACCGGTCGTTCGATCGATTTCGGGTCTCGCACTCCCATCGCAAAGGCTTCTGTAACTCCATTGAAGTAGCTCATGAACTCTGAGCGAACCAAGCCTGATATGTCGCCACAATGCTTCCAGAGCGCGGCCGGCCCATCGGTCATGCACTGCCCCACAACAGCACAACCAACCACAGCCGCCACGGGACTTTTAACATATAGCCAAACGATGTCCCCTTCGCTGACATGCATCCGCCGACGTCTCAGTTCAACGCGTTTTTTCCCAGCAAGAATGTTTTCTGCGTGACGGCTTTCGAGCGATATGAGCAGATGCCCCCTTCCCCTCATTGCGTTCCTCTGCTCAAAATATTGAGCAACTGCTCCGATGTGAGTCGACGGCTCGTTTGTAGCTGATGGGCATCTCCACACCCTAGTTCTCTCAGATATGTAAGCGGAACGGGATGAGGCAGTCGCTGTAGATTGTCGAACGCAGTCACTGTCTTGACCTTTGCCCTTCCTATGCTCTCCAATCGATCTTTGTCCAAGACGGAAGGTATCAAGTCAGCTGCGGCGAGTGCCTCCTCGCTACGCCGATAGGAGCGAAGCACTCTCGCTATTGCAATCACCGCACCCGCGCCGTGGGCCTTGCCTGATTCGTAAAACAAAACCAGGTCACCACGCGTAAACACCCTCAGCGTTGCGGGCCCGCTGAGATAGTGGCGCTGGCTCAGCAACTGAGCCCTCGCCTGCGGTAACAGTGATGCCTGCGGAGACTGCATGAGCAGGTGTTCAGAAAATTTACGCTGCAGCGGGACCAGCACGGCGCCGCGTCCGGGCAGACATAGTAAAGCAGGTGCCAGATGCGTTTCAAGCGTGAAAAGTGAAATGTATGCCCGCTCACCGTCCGGCCTTGCAATGGGGATCTGCTGGTCCACGTGGCGGAACGCTGGGGCGTCGACCGGCAAGCCAATGCCACTCGCCGCCGATAACGACTGGGAGGTTGACGACCAGTTCGTTGCGGTGACGAGCCGCGTCACGACAACCTTCTGCAGTTCGTTTCCGCCTGCAGATGACCGCGTAAAACCGAGGGAAGCCGCAACCTCTCGAACCAAAGCCTGGCGTCGTGGGCAAAACAGTCGTATCCGCGCGAATTCCGACCTCGACGCCAGTCCCGTCAAGTGGTTGAGCATCAGCCTGCATGCGTCCTTCGCAGCAACTTTTGTTTCCAGAACAGCGACATGGGCATTGATGGGTCCGTCGTTGATAACTTGCGACCATGTGACATAGCCGACAAGACCCTGCTCATCTCTGACAAGTAAGCGCAGGCTCGTGCTACCGTCGCCTCCGACCGCTGCCCAATGCGTCGTTTGGTCTGCCGTTCCAACTTCAAGTCCAGTCAGCAGTTCCCTTATATCCGGCTCATCGTGCTTCGTGACCAAGCCAAGGGTCAAGACATGCTCTTCCGTTGATGTCCCAAAAAACTCAAGCGCCTGGTGATCAGACTGGCTGGCTTCAAACGCCGCAGGTGAGACGACCTCGATTCCATAGCGACGCCGGAGTTCTCGCGCGCAGCCAAGCACGCGAGCATCGCTTGTTACCAGTCCAGGTAGGCGATGATGGATCGCTGTGGCCAGGTGCCTGATATCTGAGACATCGTTGGCACTCAGGCTGCCGTCACGATCGCGTTCGGGGAAGACCAACTTGGCCAGTTCGGGGGAGAGCCGGTGCCAGTCTTCATCCGTAGCCATGGGAAAGCTGGGCAATGCTCTCGCCAACGCTTGCATCGGGTCGGTCTTGCCCTTGTCAGCCGTCCTCTTCAACTCGACTTCGATTTCTTCGCTAATTGCCAGTGAGCATGTCTGGCTTCGCTCCGCTCGAAATACCGCGATAGCCTGTTCGTGACGGGCCCGGCGGGGGCCGAGGTCGAATAGAACATTCAAGTCCAGGAGATACAATGGCTTTTCATGGTCACGCTGGAAGTCAAGCCCCAGCGGGTCCGCGGCGGTGATTCCGCTGGACTGAAACAGCTGGGGTGTTGCTAGTTCGTGAGCCCGCACCACGATGGTTCGCTGCCGGCGCGCACCACCTTGAGCAAGCTGTTGTGTATAGAATCCCTGCTGCTCCCAGAAACGGTTTGCAGTCTCAAGATCCTCGGCAACGCGCGCATTGATGGAGATGAATTGGAGCGTGGTAAGTTGGTCCTTCAAGGCATCGACCAACAATTTGCCCAACTTGAGCCTACGAAACGGCTCTGCGACAAAGATCTGGCGAACTTTCGCTTTGGGAAAGCGGACATCGAAAAGCAGATGACCACCGTAGACCTCCGCGTTGCTGTCTCTGACTAGCGCAACAAAGATCAAGTCCTTTCGCGCATAGTCCTCGAAAACGCGTGCAGCGAAGAATCCGAGCGCGTCCTTGGCGCTGTCAGCTGCGTTTACCACGTCTTGAAGATACGGACGGACGTCCTCAAAGGTGTTCAATATCCTGGTAGCCACCTTGGCGATCCTCATTGTTCTTTTCCCCGCTTCTTCTGATCGTTATCCCAACTACATTCGTACTTTCAACATTGCCGCCTCACTGTCACCTCAGTGATTTTCGCCACAATATCGAAAGCTTGCCATCTGACTTTCGCGGAATAGCAGTTTGCCGCCGTACAGTGTAAAACTGTTGGGCATCAGCGAATAGCCTCGCCGCTTATTGTCGCCACCAACGCTGCGCGGCAACGGGGTCGCGTCATCGGAGCGGCCACTGGACCGAGCACAGCCGACGTATTCATACTGTCGGGTAGCGAGGCGAAGGACGTCTTGACCGACGGGAACTGCGGGACTGCACACGGACTTTGTGTAGCGGAGGATGATGCCCGGGCACGCGTTGCCGAGCGGCTCTCAGGTGGGCCGCTCCCCGTACCAGCCGAGGAAACGGTCTTTCGCACGGGTGGCCGCGTTGTATTGCAGTCGACGTTTTTGATCGACGCTACCCCAACCGTCGCCGGCCAAAGCACAATGACGTTGTCCAACTTGCTGTTCTTGGCACCATAAACTTTCATCCCCTTCGGGTCGCCTTCGCCGCCACTTAGTGCTCGACGTCGACAGGCAAACTCTCGCTCGATCGCAAGCGCGGACCAACTTCGACAGGTCTTCGTTGAGTCGTGGTATCCGTCTCAGGATCCGTTTCGATCCACCCCTCAAGCATATCGGCCCATGCCTGCAGCATTGACCGCCTCTGCTCGGCATATTCAGCCTTGTTGTAGACGGCGCGTACCCCGCGCTGCTCGTGGGCCAGGCACTTTTCTATCCAGTCGCTGTTGAACCCCGCTTCATGCAATTGCGTACTGGCGGTTCGACGCAGGTCATGCACCGAGAAAGATTCGAAGTCCTCCTGCCCGCTCTCGCGAACGATCTTGACGGCGGCGTCGATCACGCGATTCAGGGTGGCGGCACTGATCGGCAGCTCCGTTTCGTAACGACCGGGATGCAGGTAGGAACTTGCGCCGAAGCACGTCTTGAAAGCGACCAGGATATCCAGGGCCCGCTGGCTCAGATACACGTTGTGTGGACGCCCGGCCTTCATCCGGTCTTTCGGAATTGTCCAGAGTGCTGCATTGAAGTCGACCTCTTCCCACGTCGCGAGGATAAATTCCGACTTGCGCACCATTGTGAGCAGCAGGAATCTGACGGCCAGACGGAGCGTTGGCAAGGTAGGTGTCCTTTCCAGCGCCTTGAAGAAGACGTGAATTTCGGCGGGCGCCAGCGCCCGGTCGCGAGGCTTGAACCGTGCGATGGCCGACGGCCGGATGGCTTCTGCCGGGTTGTCTACCTTCAGCCCCCTCGCCTGCACAAAACAGTAGATTTGCAGCACGATGTCGCGCGCCTGCACGGCGGGAGCAGCGGCCCCCCGTTCCTTGATCTTTTCGCACCTGGCCATCAGGCGCGACGGCGAGATCTCTTCAAGTTTCAGGCGACCGAATTCCGTCGCGAGATTCCGGTCGTAAACAGATTTCCTCATGGCACGCGTCGACTCTGCGAGGCTGGCTTCAGCGAAGTATTTCTCGGCCCACTTGCCAAATGTCAGAGCCTCAGCCGCTTCAACACGCTTCTCGACCTTGGACCTTGACGGACTGACGCCCTGTTCGACTTCCCGGCGAGCCCGTTCGAGAAGGAGTCTCGCTTCTGCAAGGCTGAGCGACATGCCGAAGCTCAGATCCTGCATCTCCCGTACTCCCCTTGCGGGGAGCCTGGGATCATAGCGGCCAATGACCAGCGTCTCGCGCCGGCCGTTGAGGCGATAGTCAAAGCGGAAGCTGATCACGCCGGACAGCGTGACCGCGACGTACAGGCCGCGCTGGTCGGCCACCTTGTAGATCCTGCCGGCGGGCTTGAGTGCCCGCAATTCGAGATCGGTAAGCATGCGATGCTCCGTGAACTGATACCGTTACCTGATACCGTCACGCCTCGTGACGGTATCGCGTTGGATCGTCCGCAGAGCAAAATGCTATACCGTCGGTAGTGCCCAGCTGTTATCGGTCCCCATTAGACCACGTTAGGCAATAAACCCTTGATTCTGTGGGGAAAAGCGGGAGGATTTCGATGTCTGCAGACTGCCGCAGAGCAGTCTGAATTACTCCCACTCGATCGTCGCCGGCGGCTTCCCAGAAATGTCATATACCACGCGATTGATCCCTCGCACCTCATTGATGATGCGATTGGACACACGCCCGAGCAGTTCATGCGGCAGATGCGCCCAATGCGCGGTCATGAAGTCGAGCGTCTGCACGGCCCGCAGCGCGACAACATACTCATACGTCCGCCCATCTCCCATCACGCCCACGCTCTTGACCGGCAGGAACACGGCAAAGGCCTGGCTGGTGAGGTCGTACCACGACTTGCCGCTGGCCTCATCGATGGTATTGCGCAGCGTCTCGATGAAAATCGCATCGGCACGGCGCAGCAAATCGGCGAAGTCGCGACGCACCTCCCCGAGGATCCGCACGCCGAGGCCCGGCCCCGGGAACGGGTGCCGATACACCATCTCGTAGGGTAGCCCGAGCTTCACGCCGAGCTCGCGCACTTCATCCTTGAACAGCTCGCGCAACGGCTCGAGCAGCTTCAGATTGAGCGTCTCGGGCAAGCCGCCGACGTTATGGTGACTCTTGATCGTATGCGCGGCCTTCTTGCCCTTGCCCGCCGATTCGATCACGTCGGGATAGATCGTGCCCTGCGCGAGCCACTTGGCATCCGAGAGCTTCCCGGCTTCCGTCTGGAACACTTCCACGAACTCGGCACCGATGATCTTGCGCTTCTGCTCGGGATCGGTCACACCGGAGAGCTTCGAAAGAAACGCTTCGCTCGCATCGACATGAATCACGCGCACGCCGAGGTGATCGGCGAACGTCGACATCACCTGCTCCGCCTCGTTCAAGCGCAGCAGCCCGTGATCGACGAACACGCACGTGAGCTGGTCGCCAATCGCGCGATGCAGGAGCGCCGCCGCCACGGACGAATCCACACCGCCCGACAGCCCCAGAATCACATGTTCGTTGCCAACCTGCGACCGAATCTTCTCGATGGCCTCGTCGATGTAGTGCCCCATTTCCCAATCGGCCTTCGCGCCGCAGATCTGCAGCACGAAACGCTCGAGCATCGCCCGCCCCTGCACCGTGTGCGTCACTTCCGGGTGCCACTGCAAGCCGTAGAAATGACGCGACTCGTCGGCCATCGCCGCGATCGGGCACGATTCCGTCGACGCCATCAGCTTGAAGCCCTCCGGCATCTCCGTGACCTTGTCGCCGTGACTCATCCACACTTTCAGCATGCCGTGCCCTTCCGGCGTGCTGAAATCCTCGATCCCTTCGAGCAGGCTCGTATGGTTGCGCGCGCGCACCTCCGCATAGCCGAATTCGCGCACGTGGCCGCCATCGACTTTGCCGCCCAACTGCTCGGCCATCGTCTGCATGCCGTAGCAGATGCCGAGCACCGGCACGCCCAGTTCGAACACGGCCTGGGGCGCGCGCGGGGTATCCGACTCAGTCACCGAATTCGGCCCGCCCGAGAGGATCACGCCCTTCGGCGCGAATTCGCGGATGAACGCGTCGTCTACGTCGTACGGATGAATCTCCGAATAGACATGCGCTTCGCGAATGCGGCGCGCGATCAGCTGGGTCACTTGCGAGCCGAAATCGAGGATCAGGATCTTGTCATGCATGGCAGGGGCACGAAACTCAAATGGTACGAATGGAAAACGAATGCGACGCACCGGCATGACCGGCGCCGCACGAAAACGTCGATAAATAAATTGCGCCGCGACGCCGGATACCGCGCACTTCCGGCACGCTGGCGCAATGGGCCGCCCCCGGCGCGCGCCGCACAGGCAACGCGCGGCGGCGGGGGCATCGGCACGTCAGTCGACGTGGTAGTTCGGCGCTTCCTTCGTGATCTGCACGTCATGCACGTGCGATTCACGCATGCCGGCCGACGTGATTTCGACGAATTGCGCCTTCTCGTGCATTTCCTCGATCGTGCTGCAACCGCAGTAGCCCATGCTTGCACGCACGCCGCCGATCAGTTGGAACAGGATTGCGTTGACCGAGCCCTTATACGCGACGCGCCCTTCGATACCTTCCGGCACGAGTTTGTCGATGTTCGCCGAGTTGTCCTGGAAGTACCGGTCGGCCGCGCCGTCCTTCATGGCGCCGACCGATCCCATGCCGCGATACGACTTGTACTGGCGACCCTGATAGAGGAACACGTCGCCGGGCGACTCTTCCGTGCCCGCGAACATGCTGCCCATCATCACCGCATCGGCCCCCGCCGCGAGCGCCTTCGACACGTCGCCCGAAAAGCGCACGCCGCCGTCCGCAATCACGGGCACGCCCGTTCCCTTCAGTGCTTCCGAAACATTGGCGATGGCTGTGATCTGCGGCACACCCACGCCCGCGACGATACGCGTCGTACAGATCGAACCAGGGCCGATACCCACCTTCACGCCGTCCGCACCGTATTCGATGAGCGCGCGCGCCGCGTCGGCCGTCGCGATGTTGCCGCCGATCACTTCCACGTGCGGGAAGCTCTTCTTCACCCAGCGCACGCGCTCGAGCACGCCCTTGCTGTGGCCATGCGCCGTATCGACGACGATGACGTCCACGCCCGCCGCCGCGAGCAGCGTCACGCGCTCCTCGTTGTCCGCGCCGACGCCGACGGCCGCACCCACGCGCAGCTTGCCGTGCTCATCCTTGCACGCTTCCGGATGCTCCGTCTGCTTCGTAATGTCCTTGACGGTCATGAGGCCGCGCAGGTCGAATGCGTCGTTCACGACCAGCACGCGCTCGAGCCGGTGGCTATGCATAAGCGCCTTCGCTTCGGCGAGCGGCGTGCCCTCCTTCACCGTCACAAGCCGCTCGCGCGGCGTCATGATGCTGCGTACGGGCTCGTCGAGCCGGGTTTCGAAGCGAAGATCGCGGTTCGTGACGATGCCGACGAGCCGGGTGCCTTCCACGACCGGAAAACCGGAGATGCCATGCTGTTGCGAAAGCGCGATCACGTCGCGCACTTTCATTTCGGGCGGCACCGTGATCGGATCGCGCACCACGCCTGACTCGAACCGCTTGACCTTCGCCACCTCACGAGCCTGCTCGACCGCAGTCAGATTCTTGTGGATGATGCCCACGCCGCCTTGCTGCGCCATGGCGATGGCAAGACGTGCTTCCGTAACCGTGTCCATCGCGGCGGACACGAGCGGCATGTTCAGGGCGATGGAGCGGGTCAGCTTGGTCTTGAGGCTGGTGTCGCGCGGCAGAACGTCGGAGAAGGCCGGGACGAGGAGCACATCATCGAACGTGAGTGCTTTCTGGATCAGACGCATGGCAAATCCTATAGGCGCAAAAGCGAATTATACGCGATACCTCCCTGCTTTTCACTGTCCGGACAGCAGGTTAGCGACTTTTCCACCCGGCGGCTCGCCCCCTTCTTTCGCTTTCCGGTTCGCCTGATGTTCGGTCGTTTTTCGTTTGCCCAACGCACCCCGATAAACGCAACGCACAAAATTGCGCCAGATCAACCGGGACGCCGGCCCTCGAAGCCCGCAACCGCAAGGCAGCCCCGAGCAAGGCGGCCCGGACGACCGTTCGTGGACGCGAGGTGGAAAGAGAGCGTGCCCGATCGAGCGAGATCGGCTCAGCGGGAATCCTTCGGGAGCCATTTGCGGCCCTCGATGGACCCCTCGCGGCGCGTCTTGTCCACGCGGCGCTGACGCGCCACCTTCGGATCGACGATGAGCGGGCGGTAGATTTCGACGCGATCGTGCTCGACAAGCGGCGTATCGAGCGTCTTCAGCTTGCCGTAAACGCCCACTTTCGCCACCGCAGCGTCGATTTCGGGGTGGCGTTCGGCGATGCGGCTGGCCTCGATGGCATCACGTACCGTCGCGCCCGCCGGCAGTTCCACGGCAATGAGCGTCTGGGCGCCGGGCAGCGCGTAGCAGACTTCGACGGAAATCCGCCCGCTCATGGCTTGCCGTAGCGCACGTCGGCGCGCTTCACGAACGATTCGACGAATGTGTTGGCAATGTGGTTGAACACGGGCCCGATGATTTTTTCGAGCAGGATGCTCGAAAACTCGTAATGGAGCGCAAACTCGATCTTGCAGGCATCGCTGCGCAGCGGCGTGAAGCGCCAGTAGCCCGTGAACTTGCGAAACGGCCCGTCGGCGAACTCCATGTCGATGCGCGTGGGCCGCTCGTGCGTGTTGTGCGTGGCGAAGTGCTGCTTGATGCCCTTGAAATTGATGTCGATGCGCGCTTCCATCCTGTGCTCGTCCCGGTGCCGAATCTCGACGCCCCCGCACCAGGGCAGGAAGTTCGGGTAATCGGCGACGTCCGTCACGAGATCGAACATCTGTTCCGCCGAGTGACGGATCAATACGGTTTTTTGAACATCGGCCATAAATGCACTGCTCGGCGAAAGGGAGCGAACATAGCGGCGTGGAGCAGCGCCGCTTTGCTAAAATTGCAATTTTAAACGAGTTGGACGCCCTCCATTCATGAGCATCATCGACAACAGAAAAGCCTTCTTCGACTACTTCATCGAAGAGCGCTACGAAGCAGGGCTCGTGCTCGAGGGATGGGAAGTCAAAGCCCTGCGCGCCGGACGTGGCCAGATCAAGGAAGGCTACGTCGTCATTCGCGACAGCGAGCTCTTTTTGATCGGCGCGCATATCAGCCCGCTGCCCGAAGCGTCCACGCACGTGACGCCCGACCCGATCCGCACGCGCAAGCTGCTGCTGCATGCCGACGAAATCAAGAAACTGATCGGCAAGGTCGAGCAGCGCGGCTATACGCTTGTGCCGCTCAACTTTCACTACAAGGGTGGGCGCGTCAAATGCGAGATCGGCCTCGCCAAGGGCAAGAAACTGCACGACAAGCGCGAGACCGAGAAAAAGCGGGATTGGGAGCGCGAAAAGGCGCGGCTCATGCGTACCGCCACCTGAGCCCGCGCCGGCTGCGCGTCAGCGCCCCGCCTCCGCCTGCGCGGTTTTGCCGCGGTTCACGATCGTCAGCGCCGACGAGATCATCGTGCTGAGATCGGACATATTGCCCGGTACGATCAGCGTATTGCCCGCCTTCGCGAGGTTCGCGAACGCGTTGACGTACTGTTCCGCCACCTTCAGATTCACGGCATCCATGCCGCCCGTCGACTGAATCGCGTTCGCGATCTTCTGGATGGCCTGCGCGTTGGCCTCCGCCACAGCGAGAATCGCCGCGGCCTCGCCCTGCGCCTGGTTGATAGCGGCCTGCCGCTCGCCCTCCGAGCGCTGAATCGCAGCCTCGCGCCCGCCTGCGGCGATATTGATCTGCTCCTGCTTGCGGCCTTCCGACGCGGCGATCAGTGCCCGCTTTTCGCGCTCGGCCGTGATCTGCGCCTGCATGGCGTGCAGGATTTCCTTCGGCGGCGTGAGATCCTTGATCTCGTAGCGCAGCACCTTCACGCCCCAGCTCGTGGCGGCTTCGTCGAGCGCGTCCACCACGCTGCGGTTGATCAGATCGCGCTCCTCGAACGTCTTGTCGAGCTCGAGCCGGCCGATGACCGAGCGCAGCGTCGTCTGCGACAGCTGCGTGATCGCCACCACGAAGTTGCTGGACCCGTAAGACGCCTTCATCGCATCGGTGACCTGGAAATACAGCACACCATCGACCTGCAACTGCGTGTTGTCACGCGTGATGCAGACCTGCGCCGGCACGTCGAGCGGAATTTCCTTGAGCACGTGCTTGTAGGCGACGCGGTCGACGAATGGCAGCACCATATTCAAGCCCGGCGCGAGCGTGGCGTGGTAGCGCCCGAAGCGCTCGACTACCCAGGCGTGCTGCTGCGGCACGATCTTGATGGTCTGCGCCGCAATGACGATGACGACGACCAGCAGCACGGCCCCGACGATGGTCATGTCCATTGTTCACTCCTTTGTTGTGGTGAGCGGATGATGTGGCTTGCCCGGCGGCGGGCGCTTTTCGACAACCACGAGACAACTGCCGCGCACAGCCGCAATCTCGTAGACGCGGGCATCGGCGCGTTCTCCTGGCGCGAGCTCGACGTCCCATTGCGCTCCGCGATATGGCACGCGCGCATAGCCGCCCTGCCAGACCGGCACCTCGACGATGGCACCGATATCCGGATTGACGTCGGGATTCGATGCGGCGTCGCGACGCTGCCGGCGGCGGCCAGGCTTCGAGCGGCGCAGCATGATCACGGCCGCAAGCGCCACGAGCGCGGCGCAGACGAATTGGAGGCCGGCATCGGCGCCTGCCAGACGCGCGAGCGCACCGGCCACGAAGCCGAGCGCAACCATGAGCAGATAGAAAGTGCCCGTGAGCAGTTCGGCGACGATCAATAGCCCCGCGCCGATCCACCACAAATATTCGTTCGGGCTCATCGTTGGTCTCCCGGTATCTGAGTGCAAGCCGCCCGCCCAAGTAAAAACGCCCCGGTGCGAGCACCGGGGCGTTATAGCATGAAGCATTGCACCGTAGGCGGTGCGGCGCTTTATTTCGCCGCTGCCTTGGCGAGCGCCTGCCAGGTCTCGATGATCGTATCGGGATTCAGCGAAATCGAAGCAATACCCTCGTCACTGAGCCATTGCGCGAAGTCGGGGTGATCCGATGGGCCCTGGCCGCAGATACCGACGTACTTGCCGAGACGACGGCACGTTTCGATCGCGCGCTTGAGCAGGAACTTCACCGCTTCGTCGCGCTCGTCGAAATCGGCCGCGAGCAGTTCCATGCCCGAATCGCGATCGAGGCCGAGCGTGAGCTGCGTGAGGTCGTTCGAGCCGATCGAGAAGCCGTCGAAGTACTCGAGGAACTGCTCGGCCAGAATCGCGTTCGACGGAATCTCGCACATCATCACGAGGCGCAGGCCATTTTCGCCGCGCTTCAGTCCGAAGTTCGCGAGCATACCCACCACGCGCTCGGCCTGCTTGAGCGTACGCACGAACGGCACCATGATCTCGACGTTCGTCAGCCCCATGTCCTCGCGCACGCGCTTGAGCGCGAGACACTCCATCTCGAACGCCTGGGCGAAGTCCTGCGCGATGTAGCGCGAGGCGCCGCGGAAGCCGAGCATCGGATTTTCCTCGTCCGGCTCGTAACGCGAGCCGCCGATCAGCTTCTTGTACTCGTTCGACTTGAAGTCGGAAAGACGCACGATGACGGGACGCGGATAGAACGCGGCCGCGATTGTGGCAATACCCTCGGTCAGCTTGTCGACGTAGAACGCCCGCGGCGAGGCATGGCCACGCGCGACGCTCTCCACGGCTTTTTTGAGATCGGTGTCGACATTCGGGTACTCGAGAATCGCCTTCGGGTGGACGCCGATGTTGTTGTTGATGATGAACTCGAGCCGCGCGAGACCCACGCCTGCGTTCGGCAATTGCGCGAAATCGAACGCCAGCTGCGGATTGCCGACGTTCATCATGATCTTGACCGGGATCTCGGGCAGCTCACCACGCTCGATCTCGGTAACTTCGGTCTCGAGCAGGCCGTCGTAAATCTTGCCTTCGTCGCCTTCGGCGCACGAAACGGTCACGAGCGTGCCGTCCTTCAGCACGTCGGTGGCATCGCCACAGCCGACCACCGCCGGCACGCCGAGCTCGCGCGCAATGATCGCCGCGTGGCAGGTACGCCCGCCGCGATTCGTGACGATTGCCGAAGCACGCTTCATCACCGGCTCCCAGTTCGGGTCGGTCATGTCGGCAACGAGCACGTCGCCGGGTTGCACGCGCTCCATCTCGGCCGGATCGTGAATCACGCGCACCGGGCCCGCACCGATCTTCTGACCAATGGCCCGGCCCGTGGCCAGGACGGTCGACTGGCCCTTGAGCTTGAAGCGCTGCTCGATCTTGCCCATGTTCTGGCTCTTCACCGTTTCAGGACGCGCCTGGAGGATGAAGATCTTGCCGTCGCGGCCGTCCTTGCCCCACTCGATATCCATCGGGCGCTTGTAATGCTGCTCGATGATCACCGCGTACCTGGCAAGCTCGATCACGTCCTCATCGGTGATCGAGAAGCGGTTGCGCTGCTCGTGCGCCACGTCCACGGTCTTCACGCGGCCCGGCTCGCCCGGCTTCGTGAACTCCATTTTGATCAGCTTCGAGCCGATCGAGCGGCGAATGATCGGGTACTTGCCCTGCGCGAGCGTCGTCTTGAAAACGTAGAACTCGTCCGGATTCACCGCGCCTTGCACGACGGTTTCGCCCAGGCCATAGCTCGAGGTGATGAAGACGGCGTCCTTGAAGCCCGACTCGGTGTCGAGCGTGAACATGACGCCGGCTGCGCCCACGTCGGAGCGGACCATGCGCTGCACGCCGGCCGACAACGCCACTTCGGCGTGCGTGAAACCCTTGTGGACGCGATACGAGATAGCGCGGTCGTTATAGAGCGACGCGAACACGTGCTTCATGCGATCGAGCACGTCCTCGATGCCAACCACGTTCAGATAGGACTCCTGCTGCCCCGCGAACGAGGCATCGGGCAAGTCCTCGGCCGTAGCCGACGAACGCACGGCGAACGAGAGCTCCTCGGGCGAGCTCTTTTGCAGTACCTCGAACTGCTCGCGGATCCCGGCTTCGAGACGCGGCTGCAGCGGCGCATCGACGATCCACTGACGGATCTCGGCGCCGGCCGCAGCCAACGCCTTCACGTCGTCGATATCGAGCGACTCGAGGCGAGCGGCAATGCGCTCGGTCAGATCGTTGTGCTTCAGGAAGTCGCGAAAGGCGAGCGCCGTCGTGGCGAAGCCAGTGGGCACGCGCACGCCGGCCTCGGCCAGCTGGCTGATCATCTCGCCGAGCGAGGCGTTCTTGCCGCCCACAATCTCGACATCGGTCATTCGCAACTGTTCGAACGGAACTACATACGCCTGGTCCTTTGCGACGTTTGCTGCGTTAGTCATACAAGCCCCTAAGTGTGAAAGAAATTCTCGGTTGCGCACGCGGGCTTGGACGCGCGCGCTCCGATTGCGGAGCCTCGCGCATCATGCGCAACCTGTTGGAGAAGCAATCGCCAACAAAAACTGATAGCAATTGCTTATCCAACAGGTTGTCGCTATTTTACCCTCGTGCCTCGCCAAATAGTGGCCGGCGCGCGATAATTGCGCACTTCCACGCTGGGAATGGCCGTTCGGGCCTGTGTCGGCCCGCTCCAACCGGCTGGCCGGCCTTGGCCGCCCGCCATCGTGGGACCTGTTCAACCGCCCTGAGCGCAGCCCGCTGCCCTTCCGAGTTTGTTCGATGCCGCCCACCGTATTCATCGTTTCCGACGGTACCGGGATCACTGCCGAGACGTTCGCGCATTCGATCCTCTCCCAATTCGACCAGAAATTCCGCCTCGTGCGCGTGCCGTTCGTCGACTCGGCGGACAAGGCCTATGCGACCGTCGAGAAGATCTGCGAAGCGGGCACGCTCGATGGCCGCAGGCCGATCGTCTTTACGACGCTGGTCGATAGCGCCTCGAACGCGATCGTCAAGAATTCGGACGCACTCGTGCTCGACATCTTCCAGCAGTTCGTCGAGCCGCTCGAGGTCGAACTCGACATGAAGTCGACGCACGCCATCGGCCGCGGCCATCAGAACGCGGACACCGAGGAATACAAGAAGCGCATCGAAGCGATCAACTTCTCGCTCGCGCACGACGACGGCCAGTCGAACCGCAGCCTCGCCGACGCCGACGTGATCCTGATCGGCGTCTCGCGCAGCGGCAAAACGCCAACGAGCCTCTACCTCGCGATGCAGTACGGCGTGAAGGCAGCCAACTATCCGCTCATTCCCGAGGATTTCGAGCGCAGCAAGCTGCCGAGCGCGCTCGATGCTCACCGCGACAAACTGTTCGGCCTGTCCATTGATGCGCAACGGCTTTCCGAGATTCGCAACGAGCGGCGCCCAGGCAGCAAGTACGCCGCGCTGGAAAATTGCCGCTACGAGATCAACGAAGCGGAAGCGATGATGCGTCGGGAAGGGATCAAGTGGCTCTCGTCGACACACAAGTCGATCGAGGAAATAGCGACCACGATCCTGCAGGAAATCAAGATCGAGCGGACGGGCTAGGGCCGCGCGGGCTTAGCGCGTTTCGCCGCGCTGCTGGCGGCATTGCTCGAAGAGGCAGATGGCCGCCGCGGCGGCCACATTGAGCGACTCCATGCCACCGGGCTGGGGAATCGTAAGCCGGTAGGTGACTGCACGCCGCCATGCGGCGGAAACGCCTGCGCCTTCGTTGCCGAACACCCAGGCTACCGGCCCGGACAGGTCGCACTCGTAAAGCGGTTCGGCCGCATGCGAATCGGTGATCGCCACCGGCACCGCCAGGCGCTCGATCAACGTCTGGGCATCGACATCTTCGTGTATGCCGACGAGAAAATGGGCGCCCATCGCCGAGCGCAGCACTTTCGATGACCATGCGTAGGCCGTGCCCGGCGCGCAAAAGACGTGCTTGACGCCCGCCGCGGCCGCCGTGCGGAGAATCGAGCCGACGTTGCCCGCATCCTGCACGCCGTCGAGCACAACGCAGGTTTCGTCGACACGTTCGGGCAAGGCTGCCGCGAGTTTAGGCACGACGAAGAGCATTCCCACGCCGTTCACGACGTTCGACAACTGCCCGAAAAGCGCCTGCGGCAGTGTGACGACGCGTGAAGCATCGACACGCGCGACGATCGCGCGCGCCTCGTCCTGAGCGAGCGCCTCGTCGGTCACGACACAGGTTTCGGGCTGTCCGGCCGCATCAAGATAAGCACTCGCGAGATGCAAACCCTCGAGCAGTGCATGAGCGCTTTTGCGCTGCTGGTGGGTGGAGCCGGCGAGCGCTTTCAGGCGCTTGTATAACGGATTGTCGCGGGAAGTGATCGCTTTCACGGCGGGCAACGAAGGCAAACGAAAACGGGAGACGTCAGCGCCCAGGGGCGCCGCGCGCGGCTAGGTGGCGGGGGCGTCGGTATCGCGTCCGGCTGGCTGCCCGCCGTCGCTCGACACAGTAAGGCCCGCGGCGGCATTCGCATCGAGACCCGCACGCGCTGGTGCCCCCTCGTCAGCATCGACGAGATCGAACGCCGCTTCGATCATCTCGGCCGCGTCCACTGTTGTCGCGCCCCGCGCCAGCGTCACCTGAATGCCGCGCCGCGCGTACGCCTCGCGCACGGGCGCAAACGACCGCCGGTGATGCTCGCACGGGCCGTGCGCGATGAGCGCAGCCAGATGCTGAGGCGTGCCGTAGCCGACATGCGCGTCGAAACCGTACATCGGGTACCGCTCGTGCAAGTCGAGCAGCATCCGGTCACGCGTGACTTTCGCGAGGATCGATGCAGCCGAGATCGCCGGCACGAGTGCATCGCCGCCGATGATCGCCTCGCTGCGGATAGAAAGAACCGGGCAGCGATTGCCGTCGATCTTCGCGAGCGTCGGCGCCACCGCGAGCCCTTCGACGGCCCGCTTCATCGCCAACATCGTTGCGTGCAGGATGTTGAGCGTGTCGATCTCCTCCACGCTCGCCGATGCGACGCAATAGGCAATCGAACGTTCGACGATCTTGTCGTAAAGCGCCTCGCGCGTCTTCGCGTTCAGCACTTTCGAATCGTCGAGGCCGCGAATGCGGCGCTTGGGATCGAGAATCACGGCTGCCGCCACCACCGGCCCGGCGAGCGGCCCCCTGCCCGCCTCGTCGACACCGCAGACGATATCGAGCGGCGAGCTGAAATCGAGCGGCGACTGATCTGCCCTCGGATTCGCGGCAGCAGTCTTGCGCGGCGGCTTCGCGGCGCCACGGCGCTCTGCGCGCTTATCGGTCATGAGCGCGGTTTCCTCGCCTCGATGACGCATTCGACGGCTTCGGCCGCGCACTCGGCCGTGTTGCGGCGCAGCGTCTCGTGCATCTGCGTGAAGACGTCCACGAGCGTGCGCCGATTCGCCTCGTCGTGCAACTGCGTTAGCGTGGCATCGGCGAGTGCCTCGGGCGTGGCGAAGTGCTGCAGCAACTCGGGCACGACGAAGCGCCCAGCCAGAATGTTGGGCAATCCCACATAGGGCAGATAACCCTGCCGGCGCATGATCTGCCCCGTGAGCCAAGGCACCTTGTAGGAGATGACCATCGGTTTTTTGAGCAGCGCCGCCTCGAGGGTCACCGTGCCGCTCTTCACGAGCACGGCGTCCGCCGCGGTCATGGCACGCTGCGCGTCCCCATCGGTAAGGGTCAACGCGAGATGCGGGTGCGCCTGCGCGAGCGGCTGCAGCAATGCCCGCAACGCCGGCGTGGCGGCCGGCATCACGAAGCGCAAGCCCGGCTCACGCTGCTGCATGATCGCCATTGCCGCAAAAAACGTCGGGCCGATGAGTTCGATCTCCGAACGCCGGCTGCCGGGCAGCACCGCGATCACGGGCCCCGAGTCGGGCAGGCCGAGCAAGCGACGGGCACCCGCAACGTCGGGCACGAGCGGGATCTCGTCGGCGAGCGGATGGCCCACATAGGTGGCCGCCACCCCCGCCTTTTCGAGCAGCTCGATCTCGAACGGGAACACGCACAGCATATGATCCACGGCCCGTGCGATCTTTTTGATACGGCCGCCGCGCCATGCCCAGATCGAGGGGCAGACGAAATGGATCGTCGGGATACCTGCCGCGCGCAGCGGCTCTTCGAGACCGAAGTTGAAATCGGGCGCATCGACGCCCACGAACACGTGCGGCCGCTCGGCTAGCAGTTGATGCCGCAGATCGCGCCGGATGCGCAAAATCTCGGGAATGTGCCGAAGGGCCTCGACATAGCCGCGCACGGCGAGCTTTTCCATCGGCCAGTGCGCATCGAAGCCCTGCGCGGCCATACGCGGCCCGCCGATGCCGTAGTAACGCGTATCCGCGGGCAACCGCCGCGCGAGCCCGCCCAGCAGAGCGGCCGCGAGCAGATCGCCCGACGGCTCGCCCGCCACCATTGCGACACGCAAGGCACTGGTGGGCGACGCCATCAGCGAATGATGCCGCGCTCTGATGCGTCGATGAACGCGATCAGCTTCTGCACGGGGGCATCGCCGTCGCCGCCGGCCGCGGCCAGCTCGGCAAGCTGCGACTTGGCCTCTTCGAGCGACAGGCCGTTTTTGTAGAGCAGCCGATAGGCGCTTCGCAGCGCGGAGATCGCATCGGCCGAAAAACCGCGCCGGCGCAGGCCTTCCACGTTGATGCCATGCGGCTCCGCCTTGTTGCCCGCCGCGATCACGAAAGGCGGAACATCCTGCACGAGCGCGGAGGCACCGCCGAGCATGGAGTGCTCGCCGATTCTCACGAACTGGTGTACGCCGGACATTCCGCCGACGATGGCCCAGTCGCCGATGAACACGTGCCCGGCCATCTGCGCGTTGCTCGACAAAATGACGTGGCTGCCGACGTGGCAGTCATGACCGATATGGACATAGGCCATGATCCAGTTGTCGTTGCCGAGCGTCGTCACGCCGCGGTCCTGCACGGTGCCCGTGTGAATCGTCGTGAATTCCCGGATCGTGTTGCGATCGCCGATCACGAGGCGCGTGGGCTCGCCCTGGTATTTCATGTCCTGCGGCCGCCCGCCGATCGAAGCGAAATGACCGATCCGATTATCGGCGCCGATCGTGGTATGCCCCTCGACGACGCTGTGCGAGCCGATGACGGTACCGGCACCAATCGTCACGTGCGCGCCCACGACCGCATAAGGGCCGATCTCGACATTTTCACCGATCTGCGCGCCCGGCTCGATGATTGCGGTGGGATGAATCCTGCTCATGCGCCTTCGCCCTTCTTCATTGCCTCGTGTCTGCTTCGCGGCGCTGGAACGAGGTCGTCCATGCACCGCCTGCCATCCTCGACAGGCGCCCGGCGCCCGCGGGGCATTACTCGTCGGTATGCTTCACCGTGCACATCAGGTCCGCTTCGGCCGCCGTCGCGCCATCGACTTCGGCTCGTGCCTTGAACTTCCAGATCCCGCGCATGTAGCGTTCGAACGATGCGTGCAGGATCAGTTGATCGCCCGGCTCGACGACGCGCTTGAAGCGGGCGCCATCGATGCCGACGAAGTAGTAAAGCGTCTTTTCGGGGTCGTGCGGCTCTTCGGCGAACGTGAGAAGCGCAGCCGTTTGCGCAAGCGCCTCGAGAATCAGCACGCCCGGCATCACGGGCCGTTGCGGAAAGTGGCCTGTGAAATAGGGCTCGTTGATCGACACGTTCTTCAGCGCCTTGATGCTCTTGTGGGGCTCGAGCTCGAGCACCCGATCCACGAGCAGAATCGGATAGCGATGCGGCAGCAGCGTGAGAATCTTATGAATGTCGAGATTGATTTTTTCAGTGCTCATGGTCTGTCTGCTCCACGCCTTGACTGCGCGGAAGATAACTGCGGACGCTTCGATCGAAGCAATCATGCTGCCCGACTCCAACGCGCGCCGCCTGATGGCGCGCCCCCGGATCGGGCGCGTCATCCGCGCGTCGGGCGGACCGGACTCCTTTATGCGCCGCCGGCGCCCTTCTCGACGGCGGCTTCCAACGCTTTGATACGCTCGCGCAATTTGTCGAGGTTGCGCATCAACGCGGCGCTCCTGTTCCAATCGGTATGCTCGACCGCCGGAAAGGCGCTCGTGTAAATCCCCGGCTTCGACAGCGACTTCGACACGCCCGACTTCGCCGTCACGATCACGTAGTCGGCGAGCGTTACATGCCCCGCGATGCCAACGGCGCCGCCGATCATGCAATGGCGGCCGATCGTCGTACTGCCTGCGATGCCGGCGCAACCCGCGATTACCGTGTAGGCACCGATACGGCAGTTATGGCCGATCTGCACGAGATTGTCGATCTTCACGCACTCTTCGATGATCGTGTCAGCCATCGCGCCGCGATCGATCGTGGTATTTGCGCCGATTTCGACATCGGGGCCGATCCTGACGCCACCGACCTGCGGGATCTTGACCCAGGTGCCCGTGCGAGCCTCGCCGTCGCCGACGAAGTCGGGCGCAAAGCCGAAGCCGTCGGAGCCAATGACGGCGCCCGAATGGATGATCGCGCGCGGCCCGATCTTGCAGCCGTGATAGACCGTCACATTGGGATAAAGATGCGTCCCCTCGCCGATTTCCGTCGCGCGCCCGACGACGACGTTCGCGTCGAGCCGGACCGCATCGCCGATAACCGCGCCCGCCTCGACAACCACGTGCGGCCCGATGACGGCACTCGCGGCCACCTTCGCCGATGGATCGACGACGGCACTCGGATGCACGCCCGCCTGCGCCTTGGGTGCGGCCAGATCGATGAACATCTGCGCGACGCGGGCGAAGTAAGCGTAGGGATTCGGTGTGACGAGGAAATTACGTCCCTCGCGCGAGCCGAGCTTCGCCAGATCGGCCGGTGCGATCAGCACCGCACCCGCCTCGGTGGTCTCGACCTGGGAAATGTATTTCGGGTTGGCCAGAAAGGCCAACTGATGAGCGCCTGCCTGATCGAGCGGTGCAAGGCCGCCGATGGGCAAGGTCGCGTCTCCGACGATGTCTCCGCCGAAGCGCTGTGCGATATCTGCAAGCGTCAATGCCATTCGCGTGCGGCTCCCGGCAATCAATTGGATGCGTTCGCGGCCAACGCCTTGAGCACCTGATCGGTGATATCGATGCGCGGACTGACGTAAACGGCTTCTTGCACGATCAGATCGTAATGTTGCTGCTCGGCGATCTGCTTGATGACCTTGTTCGCGCGCTCGAGCACGGCAGCGAGCTCTTCGTTGCGGCGCTGGTTGAGGTCCTCGTTGAACTCGCGGCGCTTGCGTTGGAAGTCGCTATCGAGATTCGAAAGCTCGCGCTGCTTTTCGGCACGATCGGCCATCGACAACGACGTACCGTTCTTGTCGAGCGAGTCCGACATCGACTTGAGACGCTGCGCCATATCGCGCAGATCCTTGTCGCGCTTTGCGAATTCCGCCTCGAGCTTCTTCTGCGCGGCTTGCGCCGCGGCGGATTCGCGCAGGATGCGGTCCGAGTTGACGGCCGCGATGCGTGCTTCCTGCGCCCGCGCCTGCGCGACACCCGCGCCGAGCACCACGGTGAGCGCCAGCGCGCAGAACAAGCGTTTCGAAAACGTACGGGTAAGCAAAATCTTCCTCTCGATACTGTTGGGGCGCGCGATCAGAATGCCGTCCCGATCTGGAACTGGAATTTCTGGTACTTGTCGCCTTCATGCTTCTGCAACGGGAAGCCGAGACTCAGCTTGAGCGGGCCGATCGGTGAAATCCATGCGAGACCCACGCCATAGCCGTAGCGCAGGCCGTTTGCCCCCGTGCTGTTGCCGAGTTCGCCCCAGACGTTGCCGCCGTCCAGGAAGGTGAACACGCGCAGCGTCCGGTCATAGCCGGTACCCGGCAGCGGGAACGTCAGTTCGATATTGCCGACGAGCATCTTCGAGCCGCCGATCGGGTCGCCCGTCGTCGCGTCGCGCGGACCCAGCGAGCTCGGCTCGTAACCGCGCACCGAACCGATACCGCCCGCGTAGTAGTTCTTGAAGATCGGGTAGTTCTTGCCGCTCAGGCCTTTACCGTAGCCGCCCTGGAAGTTCAAGCCGAGCACGAAGCCGCGTGCGAACGAGTAGTAATACTGGGCCTGGATGTCGGCCTTGTAGTATTGCGTTGCACCAATCGGCGTACCGTATTCGGCGTTGGCCTGCGTGAAGTAGCCGCGGCTCGGCACGAGCGCGCTGTCGCGCGCATCGCGGGCCCACGCTGCCGTGATCGGAATGTTGTTCGAAACGCGTCCGAATTCGTTCACGTAATCGCGATAGCTTTGCGGCGTGGCCGAGTCCACGTCGAGCCGGTTCTGCTCGAACCCGGCGCCGAAGTAGACCGTATCGACTTCGGAGAACGGAATACCGAACTTCAGATCGCCACCGGCCGTGATGATGCGGAAGCTCGAGTCGGTCGAGTAGTAAAGCGGCTGCGTCGTGCGGTAGTAAACGTCGGTGATCCGTTTGATGCCGTCAACCGTGAAGTAAGGGTCGACCTGCGTCACCGTCAACGTGCGGTAGCTGCGCGCGGTATTGACGTTCACGGCGAGGCTCGTGCCCGAGCCGAACACGTTGTCCTGCGAGACGCCGGCCGACAACACCACCTTGTCGGTCGACGAGAAACCGGCGCCGAGCGTAATAGCGCCCGTCGGCTTCTCGGTCACCTTCACGTCGACGTCGACCTGATCGGCCGTACCTTCGACGGGTACGGTCGTGACATCGACGTCGGTGAAGTAGCCAAGCCGGTTCACGCGATCCTTCGACAACGCCAGCCGGCTCGAATCGAACCACGAGCTTTCGAGCTGCCGCATTTCGCGACGCACGACTTCGTCGCGCGTGCGCGTGTTGCCGACGATATTGACGCGGCGCACATACACTCGCCGGCTCGGATCGATCTGCAGCGTGAGCGCCACTTTGTGGTGCAGCTGATCGATCTCCGGTTGCGCATTGACCGTCGCGAACGCATAGCCGTATTCGCCGAGTTTGTCGACGACCGCCTTGGTGGTGGCCTGCAGTTTGTCCGCCGAGAAGCGCTCGCCCGGCTTGATCTTGACGAGCTTTTGCAGCTCGGGCCCGCGATCGAGCAGATTGCCCGCGAGCTTGATGCTCGAGATCGTGTACGGCTCGCCCTCATGCACCGTCAAGGTGAGGTACATGTCTTTCTTGTCGGGCGAGATCGACACCTGCGTCGACTCGATGTTGAACTCGAGGTAGCCGCGGTTCAGGTAGTACTTGCGGACGTTCTCGAGGTCGACCGTCAGCTTGTCCTTCGAGTACAGATCGTTCTTCGTGTACCAGGAGAACCAGTTCGGCGTGGACAACTGCATCTCGCTGCGCAGCGTGCTCGTACTGAACGCCTTGTTCCCGACGAAGTTGACCTGGCGGATCTTCGCGCTCGGCCCTTCGTTCACCGAGAACAGAATCGAAACACGGTTGCGGTCCACCGGCGTGACCGTGGTCGTCACCTCGGCCGCATAGAAGCCGCGCGTCAGATACTGGCGCTTGAGTTCCTGCTCCGCGCGATCGACGAGCGACTTGTCGTAATAGCGCCCTTGCGACAAACCGACGCTCTTGAGCGCCTTGAGCAGCGCGTCCTTCTCGAATTCGTGCAGCCCCGAAAAATCGATCGAGGCAATGGCCGAACGCTCGACCACGTTGACGATGACCACATCGCCTTCCGTCGACACCTGCACGTCGTTGAAGAAGCCCGTGGCGTAAAGCGCCCGAATGGCCTCCGATGCCTTGTCGTCCGAGAACGTATCGCCTTGCTTGATCGGCAGGTAGGCGAAGACCGTGCCGGGTTCGATCTGCTGCAGCCCGTTGATCTTGATGTCTTTCACCACGAACGGCGTCGTTGCATGAGCCACGAGCCCGTGGGCGGCGATAGCCGCGACCGCGACAGTCTTAGGAACAAAGCGATGAGGTTTCAACAACGTGCTTCCCCAGTGTTTTAGCTACACTCGTCCTCGGCGGCTGCCAACGCGCACCGCCGGACGCTTTAGAAGTGGATTAAACGAGCCAGATCGTTGAAGAGCGCGACCGCCGACAAAGCGACGATGCATACGAGGCCGGCTCTTTGCAGAACGAGTTGCCAACGCTCCGATACGGCCTTGCCGGTCGCAGCTTCAACCAAATAATATAACAGATGCCCCCCGTCCAATACGGGAATCGGCAATAAGTTCAACACGCCGAGACTGATGCTGACGAGCGCCAGAAAGGAGAGGAAAGGCGCGAGCCCCAGGCGCGCGCTCTTGCCGGCATAGTCGGCAATGGTGACCGGGCCCGACAGATTCTTGATCGAGGCCTCGCCCGTGAGCATGCGGCCGAACATGCGCAGCGAATAAACGCCGATATCCCACGTGCGGCGCGTGCCGCGCACGACGCTCTCCGCGGGCCCGTAGCGCACGTCCACCGTCGAAACCTTGGTCGCGAGCGCCGCACCGATGCGGCCGATCTCGAGCCCCGTCTTCGGGTCGCGCTGTGCCGCCGGCGTGATCGCGAAAGAAAGCGGCTCGTTCGCTGCCTGTGGGCGCAGCACCTGAAGCGCGAGCGGCCGGCCCGCGTGTGCCTTGACGTAAGCAATGAAAGCGTCGGCGCCATCGATGCGCCTGCCGTCCACCGCGCGCAATAAATCGCCGGGCGCGAGCCCCGCGCGCTCGGCGGCGCTGCCGGGCTCGACACCCGCCACCGACAGCGAGCCGCCTTCGCCGAACCCGAGCTTCGCCATGAAATCGTCGTCGACGTCATGGTCGGAAACCCGCGTCAGGTCCACCGGGAAATCGAACGTGCCATGTCCATCGCGCGCACGCAAGACGATGCGCCGATGGTCGAACGTGGCATCGAGCAGTTTCCAGCGCAGGTCCGACCATGAGCGCACCGGCTCCATCTGGCCGCCTGGCTCGCTCGCGATCGCCACGACCGTCTCCCCGCCCTCGAAACCCGCGCGCGCGGCCGCGCTGCCGGCAGGCGGCGTGGCAAGCGTCGCCGTGGGTTCGACCACGCCAGTCGCGAACACGGCGGCAAAAAGCGCGATGGCGAGCACGAAGTTCGCCAGCGGCCCCGCCAGTACGATTGCGATGCGCTTGGCCACATGCTGGCGATTGAACGCGAACCGGAGGTCCTCGGGTGCGATGCCCGGCCCCGGATCGCGCTCGTCGAGCATCTTGACGTAGCCACCGAGCGGCAGCGCGGAAATCGTCCACTCGGTGCCGCTCTTGCGCCCGACCCAGCGCACGAGCGGCCGCCCAAAGCCGATCGAGAACCGCAGCACCTTGACGCCCGCGAGCCGCGCCACGCCGTAGTGCCCGAACTCGTGCACGACGACGAGCACCCCGATCGCGACGACGAAGGCGGCGATTTCGATCAGCAGGTTCATCGCGGCCTCACTGTCATTGCAACGCGCGGTCCGCCCCGCCGGCGCGGGTCGGCACACGGCCGCCCATCGGGCGCGCGGCGATGAACTCGCGTGCCGCACGGCGCGCCGCGGCATCGACGTCGAGCACGTCGTCGAGCCCCTCCGGGCGGCGGTTCGGCAACGCGTCGAGAACCGCGCCTACCGTCGCCGCGATCTCCATGAAGCCGATCCGGCGCTCGAGAAATGCCTCGACGGCCACCTCGTTGGCGGCGTTCAGTGCCGCGCTGGCGATGCCGCCCGCGGCCAGCGCCTGCATCGCCAGTGCCAGGCATGGGAAGCGGTCGTAATCGGGTTTCTCGAAGCTGAGCGAGGCCACCTGAACCAGATCGAGCTGTGCAACCCCCGAATCGACGCGCTCCGGATAGGCGAGCGCGTGAGCGATCGGCGTACGCATGTCGGGGTTGCCGAGCTGTGCCAGCACGGAGCCGTCCGCATACGAGACGAGCGAATGGATAACGCTTTGCGGGTGAATCAGCACGTCGATGCGCTCGCCGGGCAGGCCGAAGAGCCAATGCGCCTCGATGACTTCGAGGCCTTTATTCATCATCGTCGCCGAATCGACCGAGATCTTGCGGCCCATGACCCAGTTCGGATGCCTGCAGGCTTCGTCGGGCGTGACATCGAAGAGCGTGGCCGGCTCGCGCGTGCGAAACGGTCCGCCCGAAGCCGTCAGGATGATCTTCGATACGCCGCCATGCTCGGAAACGGCGCGCGGCAGGCATTGAAAGATCGCGTTGTGCTCGCTGTCGACGGGCAAGAGCGTCGCGCCGTGATCCCTCACGGCGTCCATGAAGATGGCGCCCGACATGACGAGGGCTTCCTTGTTGGCAAGCAGGATCCGTTTGCCTGCGACAGCGGCTGCCAACGTCGGCGCAAGGCCGGCCGCGCCGACGATCGCGGCCACCACGGTGTCGCAGCCGTCGCTGGCAGAGACTTCGACAAGCGCGTCGGGCCCATACGCCACGCGCGTCGGGCAGCCCGCCGCACGCAGCCGGGCTTCGACGGCGGCTGCCGTGGCGGCATCTCCGACGACGGCCACTTCGGGCGCGAATTTCAGGCATTGCGCGACGAGTTTGTCGCCGTTGCGATGCGCCGTCAGCGCATAGACCGAGAAACGCTCCGGATGGCGGGCGACGACATCGAGCGTGCTGTCGCCGATCGAGCCCGTGGAGCCAAGCAGTGTCAATCGTTTTTTCATATCCGTTTCCCTGAGTGCGCCGCGCGCTTCACCCGATGAGCAGCATCGCCAGCGGCAGCACCGGCAGCAGCGCGTCGATGCGGTCCAGCACGCCGCCGTGGCCGGGCAGCAGGCCGCTCGAGTCCTTCACGCCTGCCTGGCGCTTCAGCAACGATTCGAACAGATCGCCGACGATGCTGAACGCAACGAGAAAAGTCAGGGCCAGGCACGCGCGGCCCCATCCGAGCCGCATGCCGAGCACCGTGAAGAGCGTGGGCGCCAAAAACTGCGAGGCGATCGCCACCACACCGGCGATCATCACCGCGAGCCACCCGCCGAGCGCGCCTTCCCACGTCTTGCCCGGGCTGATCGCCGGAGCGAGCTTGTGGCGACCGAACCCCTTGCCGGCAAAGTATGCGCCGATGTCTGCGAGCCATACGACCAGAAGCACCGATAGAACGAACGATACGCCCATTGCGCGGGCGACGACGAGGGCATGCCAGCAGGCGACGAAAAGCAGCAAGCCGGTGAGGAACAGGAAGAGGCGCCAGGCCCCGTGCGCGAGCTGCGGCTTGCGCACGAGAACGAAGGGCCCCGCGAGCACCCAGAAAACGGCCGCCGCCTCGAAGAGCGGCCGCGCCGCGCGTGGGCCGGGCGGCAGGCGCGTGCTTGCAGCCACGGCGAGCGCGGCCACCGCCGCATATCCGATTGCCGCCGCCGCGGGAAGCTTGAGCAGCCGAGCCCATTCCCAGGCAGCCAGCACGACCACGAGCCCGATGAGGGCGCCGAACGCGCCGATCGGCGCGTACAGGGTTACGGGAACGAAGACCGCCAGAAGTACGAGCGCCGTGGCGACACGGGTCTTTAGCATGAGAGAGAATCGACGTCCTGCGATTGCGGCTCGAGTTGCGCGCTCGTGCGGCCGAAACGGCGCTCGCGCCGCGCATACGACGCGATCGCATCCGAGAGCGTTTGCGCGTCGAAATCGGGCCAGAAGGTGTCGGTGAAATAAAGCTCGGTATAGGCGAGCTGCCAGAGCAGAAAATTGCTGATACGCGTTTCGCCGCCCGTGCGAATGAACAGATCGGGCTCCGGCGCGTAGGCCATGACCAGATGCTGGGCGAGCGTTTCCTCGTCGATCGTCGGCGCCCGGCCCTCGCGCGCCGCGTCTTCGACGATCTTTCGGGTGGCCTGCAGGATGTCCCAGCGGCCACCGTAATTTGCCGCGATGGTCAGCGTGAGCCGCTCGTTGCGGGCCGTCTTCGCCTCGGCGCGGCTGATCAGATCCTGAATGCGCGAGTCGAAGCGCGAGAGATCGCCGACGACACGAAGACGGATGCCGTTCGCATGGAGCTTGCCGACCTCGCGCTCGAGCGCCGTGACGAAGAGCCGCATGAGGAAGGAGACCTCTTCGACCGGCCGCCGCCAGTTTTCGGAGCTGAACGCGAAAAGCGTCAGATATTCGACACCGGCCTTCGCGCACGCCTCGACGGCCGCGCGCACCGCATCGACGCCGCGCGTATGTCCCGCCACGCGCGGCAGGCGGCGCTGCGTCGCCCAACGGCCGTTGCCGTCCATGATGATCGCGATGTGGCGCGGGACTGCTGCGACGTCAGGCACGCGAACGGTTGAGCTGGTGTAGGTCATGGCCGCCGGGACGAATAACTGCAAAAAACAACCGATACGAGATGATGAGTCGGACCGGGCGGCATCAGACCGTCATGATCTCGGCTTCTTTCGTATGGACGAGCTTCTCGATCTCGGCGACGTATTTGTCGGTCAGCTTCTGGACTTCGTCGCCGGCACGGCGCTCGTCGTCTTCCGAGATTTCCTTGTCCTTCACGAGCTTCTTCAACTGCTCGTTCGCGTCGCGGCGCAGGTTACGCACGGCAACCTTGGCCGTTTCGCCCTCGCTCTTGACGACCTTCGTCAATTCCTTGCGGCGCTCCTCGGTGAGGGCCGGCATCGGCACGCGGATGAGATCGCCCTGCGTAGCGGGATTGAGCCCGAGATCCGACTCGCGAATGGCCTTTTCGACGACGCCGACCATCTTCTTTTCCCACGGCTGCACGCCGATCGTGCGCGCATCGATCAGCGTCAGGTTGGCCACCTGGGAGATGGGCACGTTCGAGCCGTAGTAGTCGACCTGGATGTGGTCGAGCAAACCCGTGTGGGCGCGCCCAGTACGAATTTTCGCCAGATCGTTCTTGAACGCCTCGATCGAACGCTGCATCTTCTGCTCGGCGCCCTTTTTTACGTCTGCCACACTCATTTGAACCTCCGAACCTTCATGACAGTGCGCGGGCGCCGCGCGCGGATCGTCGGATCCTCGCCGCGTGCCGGGCGCACCCCGCGTTGAAGCGAGAGTTTACACGTGGACGAGCGTGCCCTCGTCCTCACCTTGAATGATGCGCTTGAGCGCGCCGGGCTTCGTGATCGAAAACACGCGAATCGGCAGCTTCTGGTCGCGGCAAAGCGCAAATGCCGTGGCATCCATCACCTGCAGATTGCGGCCGATCGCCTCGTCGAAGCTGATGGTCGCATAGCGCGTCGCGCTGGGATCTTTGTTCGGATCCGCCGAGTACACGCCGTCGACCTTCGTCGCCTTCAACACCACTTCGGCGCCGATCTCCGAGCCGCGCAGCGCGGCCGCGGTGTCTGTCGTGAAAAACGGGTTGCCCGTACCGGCCGCGAAGATGACGACTTTGCCTTCCTCGAGCTGACGGATCGCGCGCGGCCGAATATACGGCTCCACGACCTGATCCATGCGCAGCGCCGACTGTACGCGCGCCTCGATGCCGGCATGCCGCATCGCGTCTTGCAACGCGAGCGCGTTCATCATCGTCGCGAGCATGCCCATGTAGTCGGCCGTTGCCCGGTCCATGCCCGCTGCGCCGCCCGCGACGCCACGGAAAATATTACCGCCGCCGATCACGACTGCCAGTTGGGTACCGAGGCGCACGACCTCGGCGACATCGGTCACCATTCTCTCGATCGTCGCGCGGTTGATGCCGAAGGCGTCGCCGCCCATCAAGGCTTCACCGGAGAGTTTGAGGAGAACGCGTTTGTAGGCAGTGGGCATAGCGGTATCCGATCGCG
Source organism: Trinickia caryophylli (assembly GCF_034424545.1). Lineage (NCBI taxonomy): Bacteria > Pseudomonadati > Pseudomonadota > Betaproteobacteria > Burkholderiales > Burkholderiaceae > Trinickia > Trinickia caryophylli. Next base: position 395,581 of record NZ_CP139970.1, read on the forward strand.
CCGAAGGAGATGACAACAATGTGGAACTGTAGGGGTGAAACCCGAATTGGAGCAAGCGTCGCCACCGTGCGCCGCGGCATGGCGCACCAAGCTGCGGCAAAAAGCTTGCGCACGGTGACTAGGTACTTACCCTTAACCGACTTGCGACAGCCAAGGGGCGCGACGGGTGGTATTCCGCCGCGCTTGCGGTTCGATGCCGAACGCGATTACTGCTGTTTGGCGGCCGCGACTTGCGCAGCCACTTCAGCCGCGAAGTCGTCCTGACGCTTTTCGATGCCTTCGCCGACCACGAAGAGCGCGAACTGCTGCACGGACGAGTTGGCCGCCTTCAGCATCTGTTCGATCGTCTGTTTGTCGTTCTTGACGAACGGTTGGTTCAACAGCGAGACCTCCTTCAGATACTTCTGCACGCTGCCGTCCACCATCTTGGCGACGATTTCGGCGGGCTTACCCGACTCGGCGGCCTTTTGCTCGGCGATGCTGCGCTCTTTCGCGATGAGCTCGGCCGGCACGTCGCTGGCGGACACCGACACCGGCTTCATGGCGGCGATGTGCATCGCCACGTCCTTGCCGACTTGCTCGTCCGCGCCCGTGTATTCGACGAGCACGCCGATGCGCGTGCCGTGCAGATAGGCGGCAACCTTGTTTGCCGTCTCGAAGCGCACGAAGCGGCGGATCGAGAGGTTTTCGCCGATCTTGCCGACGAGCGCGAGGCGCGTCGCATCGACGGTCTGGCCGCCCAGCGACAAGGCCGAGAGGGCCGCGACGTCAGCCGGGTTTTGCGTGGCGACGAGTTCGGCCACCTGCTTGGCAAACGCGTTGAAGTCGTCGTTCTTGGCCACGAAGTCGGTTTCGCAGTTCAGCTCGACGAGCGCACCGGCATTGCCGCCGATGAACGACGCGACGACGCCTTCCGCCGTCACGCGCGAGGCCGCCTTGCTCGCCTTGTTGCCGAGCTTTACGCGCAGGAGCTCTTCGGCGCGGCCCATGTCGCCGTCGGCCTCGGTCAGCGCCTTCTTGCACTCCATCATCGGCGCGTCGGTCTTCGCGCGCAGTTCTGCCACCATGCTTGCGGTAATTGCCGCCATCATTCGCTCCTTGAGTCTGTCTTCCATAGGCCGCCCGCATTCGATGCGAACGGCAGTCGTTCGTTCGCGCCGCACTCAAAAAATCGCGACGCACGAGCGGCCGCACCTTAAAAAAAGGGGGCCCTCTGGAAGCCCCCTTTTTTGCCGGCCGCGGGGTTGCTTACGCCTCCCCGTTGACCTCGACGAATTCGTCGCCATCGCCGCGCACGGCCTGAACGACTTCGTTCACGGCATTCGCACGGCCTTCGAGGATCGCATCGGCCACGCCGGCGGCGTAGAGCGCCACCGCCTTGCTCGCGTCGTCGTTACCGGGGATCACGTAGTCGACACCCTCGGGCGAGTGGTTCGTATCGACCACCGCGATGACGGGCACGCCGAGCTTGTTCGCTTCGGTGACGGCAATCTTGTGATAGCCGACGTCGACGACGAAGATTGCATCGGGAATGCCGCCCATGTCCTTCACGCCGCCGATCGACTTCTGCAGCTTCGCGATCTCGCGCTCGAACAGCAGCCCTTCCTTCTTGCTCATGCGCTCGAGCTCGCCCGCCTCGACCGACGCTTCCATGTCCTTCAGGCGCTTGATCGATACCTTCAGCGTCTTGAAGTTGGTCAGCATGCCGCCGAGCCAGCGCGCGTTCACGTACGGCATGCCGCAGCGCTGCGCCTCTTCGGCGATGATTTCACGCGACTGGCGCTTCGTGCCGACGAAAAGGATCGTGCCCCGATTGGCCGCCAACTGACGCACGTACTTCAGCGCGTCGTTGTACATCGGCAGCGTCTTTTCGAGGTTGATGATGTGAATCTTGTTGCGATGACCGAAGATGAAGGGGGCCATCTTCGGGTTCCAGAAGCGCGTTTGGTGACCGAAATGGACACCGGCTTCCAGCATTTGACGCATGGTGACTGCCATGAAAATCTCCACGAGGGTTGGGTCTTAAGCCGGCTGCCGTACCGGCCACGCCGCTTGCACCGGAACCGGCGGTTTTCCGCCCGACACCTGTACACTGCGTGGCCCGGCACCCTGAATGCGCCGGCTCGCGAATCGGCGTGCGACAAACACTTGCGCACGCCCCTTTTAGCCGCCTGCGCGCGCCGCACACTTCGGTGCGCCCGACACCCGCGATGCAGGTGCCGAAAAAGCGGAAGACGACTAGCCCGCAAGTATAGCACGCAGGCATTACGGCCCTCAAGAACCCACTTCGCCGCTCGAAACGGGAATGCGGGGGTGGAACAGGAACAGGGACGGCCCAGGGCACATCCGACGATGAGTGACGGGCTCAGTGACGGGCTGAGTGACGGGCAGGCGGGTCTTCGAGGGAAACGTCGCGCCAGCCGGCAAAGGCGCCCCCCAGGCGCGCCATATGGTGCATATGGTGCGATAATCGCGAAATTCCACGTCTTTTGTCCCGCATCCATGGCCACCACGATCAAGAACGAGCACGACATCGCCGAAATGCGCGTTGCGTGCCGTCTCGCGAGCGAAGTACTCGACTACATCACCCCGTTCGTCAAGCCGGGAGTGACGACGGCCGAGCTCGACCGGCTCTGCCACAACTACATGCTCGATGTGCAAGGGACGATTCCCGCGCCGCTCAATTACCAGCCGCCCGGCTATCCGCCGTACCCGAAGGCGACGTGCATCTCGGTCAATGACGTCATCTGCCACGGCATTCCTGGCGACAAGATCGTCAAGAACGGCGATGCGCTCAACATCGACATCACCGTCATCAAAAACGGCTACTTCGGCGACACGAGCCGCATGTTCATTGCCGGCGAGGGCTCCATTCTCGCCAAGCGGCTTGTGCAAACCACGTACGAATGCATGTGGCTCGGCATCGAGCAGGTGCGCCCCGGCGCGCGGCTCGGCGATATCGGCCACGCCATTCAGCGCCACGCGGAAGCCGCCGGCTACAGCGTCGTGCGCGAGTACTGCGGCCACGGTATCGGCACGGTCTTTCACGAAGATCCGCAGATCCTGCACTACGGGCGGCCCGGCACCGGCCTCGAACTGCAACCCGGCATGATTTTCACGATCGAGCCGATGATCAACGCGGGCCGCCGCGAAATCCGAACGATGCCCGATCAGTGGACGGTCAAAACACGCGATCGCAGCCTTTCCGCGCAATGGGAGCACACCGTGCTCGTGACCGAAACCGGCTTCGAAGTGCTCACCGTCTCGGCGGGTACGCCCGAACGGCCGCGCCTCGCCGTCGCGGCCTGACACCGGCCGTGCGTGCGGACTGCCATCGCGCAGGCACCCGCACGCCGTCCGCCGCGCCTTTCCTTCGCCCCGTTGCCCGACCAGCCGCACTCGAGTCGCCCCCATGAGCGTACCCGCCGCCCTGCCCGATCCCATGTCGCTCAAAGCCGATTACCGCATCGCCAAAACAGCGCTCCTCGAGCGCTTCAAGGCGGCCGGCAACGTCGATGCAGCCATGCGCGCGCTTTCGCGCACCACCGACGACGCGTTGCGCCGCGCCTGGCTCGCATGCGAGATGCCGGCAGCGCTCGCCCTCGTCGCGGTGGGCGGCTATGGACGAGGCGAGCTCGCGCCCTTTTCCGACATCGACATCCTGGTCCTGCTGCCCGAGGCCCCTGACGCCGGGCTCGAGGCACGCATCGAGCGGTTCATCGGCATGGCGTGGGACCTCGGGCTCGAGCTCGGCAGCAGCGTGCGCACGGTCGGCGAATGCATCGAAGAGGCCGAGCGCGACATCACCGTGCGTACCTCGCTGCTCGAGGCGCGGCGGATCACCGGCAGCACCACGCTCTTTCAGCGGTTCGCATTGCGCTTCAACGAAACGCTCGACGCCCGCGCCTTCTTTCAGGCCAAGGTCCTCGAAATGCGGCAGCGGCACGCCAAATTCCAGGATTCGCCATACAGCCTCGAGCCGAACATCAAGGAGAGCCCGGGCGGACTGCGCGACCTGCAACTGATTCTCTGGATCGCGCGCGCAGCCGGCTTCGGCAGCAGTTGGCGCGAGCTCGACGAACGCGGGCTCATCACCGCACGCGAAGCGCGCGAGCTGCGCCGCAACGAGGGCTTTCTCAAGAGCCTGCGCGCGCGGCTTCACATCATCGCGGGCCGCCGCCAGGACGTCCTCGTGTTCGACTTGCAGACGGCGGCTGCCGAAAGCTTCGGCTATCGTTCCGACCAGGGCCGGCGCGCGAGCGAGCAGATCATGCGGCGCTATTACTGGGCAGCCAAGGCCGTCACGCAGCTCGCAACGATCCTGATCCAGAACATCGAGGCCCAGCTCTTTCCGCGCACGAGCGGCATTACGCGCGTATTGTCCGACCGCTTCGTCGAGAAGCAGGGCATGATCGAGATCGTAAGCGACGACGCATTCGAGCGGACGCCGAGCGCGATTCTCGAAGCATTCCTGCTCTATGAAGCCACACCCGGCGTCAAGGGGCTTTCGGCCCGCACGCTGCGCGCCCTCTACAATGCGCGCGAGATCATGGATTCGCGCTGGCGCAAGGACCCCGAAAACCGGCGCCTGTTCATGGCGATTCTCAAGGAACCGCAAGGCATCACGCATGCGCTGCGGCTCATGAATCAGACGAGCGTGCTCGGCCGCTATCTGCTCAACTTCCGGCGCATCGTCGGACAGATGCAGCACGACCTCTATCACGTCTATACCGTCGATCAGCACATCCTGATGGTGCTGCGCAATCTGCGCCGCTTCGCGCTTGCCGAGCACGCTCACGAATATCCGTTCTGCAGCCAGTTGATGGCCAATTTCGAACGGCAGTGGGTACTGTATGTCGCCGCGCTCTTTCACGACATCGCCAAGGGCCGCGGCGGCGATCACTCGACACTCGGAATGGCCGACGCCCGGCGCTTTTGCCGCGAACATGGCATTGCGGGCGACGACGCCGCGCTCGTCGTCTGGCTCGTGCAACAGCACTTGACGATGAGCCAGGTCGCACAAAAGCAGGATACGAGCGACCCGGCCGTGATCGAGCATTTCGCCCGGCTCGTCGGCAACGAGCGGCGGCTCACGGCACTTTATCTGCTCACCGTCGCCGATATCCGCGGCACGAGCCCGAAGGTCTGGAACACCTGGAAAGGCAAGCTGCTCGAAGACCTCTATCGCATGACGCTGGCCGTGCTCGGTGGCGCCCGGCCCGACGAGCACTCCGAGCTCAAGGTGCGCCAGGAGCAGGCGCTTGCGCTGCTGCGCCTCGAGACGGTGCCCGAAAACGCGCACCGTGCGCTCTGGGAGCAGCTCGATGTCGGCTACTTCCTTCGCCACGACGCCGCCGACATCGCCTGGCAGACGCGCGTGCTCTATCGGCACGTCGAAGCCCAAGGCCCGATCGTGCGCGCGCGGCCGTCGCCGATCGGCGAGGCATTGCAAGTACTCGTCTATGTGCGCGACCGGCCAGATCTGTTCGCCGGCATCTGCGCCTACTTCGAGCGTAACGGCCTGTCCGTGCTCGATGCGCGCATCAACACGACGCGCCACGGCTACGCGCTCGACAACTTCATCGTTGCTCATCCGGAAGGCGACGTGCAGTATCGCGACATCGCCAATCTGGTCGAACAACAGCTCGCTGCATGGCTTTCGTCGGGAGAACCGCTTCCCGAGCCCTCCAAGGGGCGGTTGTCGCGGCTCTCGCGCACGTTCCCTATCACGCCGCGCGTCGATTTGCGCGCCGACGAGCGCGGGCAGTACTACATCCTGTCGATTTCGGCGAATGACCGCCTGGGTCTGCTCTATTCGATCGCCCGCGTGCTCGCCGAGCACCGTGTGGGCGTCCACGCGGCGCGCATCAATACGCTCGGCGAGCGCGTCGAGGATGTCTTCCTGCTCGACGGGCGAGGCCTGTCGGACAAGCTGCAGATTCAGCTGGAGACGGAGTTGTTGCGCGCCATCGCGCTCTGAGCACCTTTTATCGGGCGGACCGCGCCCCGCGCCCGGAGTGGGCCGGGCCGGCCGTACCTTTTCTTTTGCTTTTTGAATACTTATGCGCGCCAAACTGACAGCCAAGCATCCACGACCGGCCTCGCCCGCTCGCGCCCCGGTCCGCCCCGGCAGCGCCTCGGCACGCAAGCCGGTACGACCGGCCGCGACCGCTCCGAAAACCGCCGGCAAACCCGCGGCACCGCGCAAGGCCGGTGGTGCGTCCGCAGGCTCGCCGAGGCCGGCGAAAGCGCCTCGCGCGTTCGAGGGTGCGGCGAAGCCGAGAGCAGCTCGCGCGTCCGAAGCGGGCGAACGGTCCAAGACACCGCGTACCTTCGAAGGCGGAGCGAAGCCCAGAACCCCTCGCACCTCTGAAGCAGGCGAACGGTCCAGGTCTCCGCGTAGCTTCGAAGGTGGAGCAAAGCCCAGAACCCCTCGCGACTCAGAAGCAGGCGAACGGTCCAGGTCTCCGCGTACCTTCGAAGGCGCAGCGAAGCCCAGAGCCCCTCGCGCCTCCGAAGCAGGCGAACGGTCCAGGTCTCCGCGTAGCTTCGAAGGTGAAGCAAAGCGCAGAACCCCTCGCAGCGCAGAAGCAGGCGAACGGTCCAGGTCTCCGCGTAGCTTCGAAGGTGAAGCAAAGCGCAGAACCCCTCGCAGCGCAGAAGCAGGCGAACGGTCCAGGTCTCCGCGTACCTTCGAAGGCGCAGCGAAGCCTAGGGGCCCTCGCACCTCTGAAGCAGGCGAACGGTCCAGAACGCCGCGCACCTTCGAGGGTGCCACGAAGCCGAGAACGCCGCGGGCGAAGCCGGATGGCACGCCTCGGCCCGCCCGCGCCGGCGGGGCCGAGCGTGCCACGACGCGTGTGCCGGCAGCCCGCACACGCGCACCGGGCCGCGGCGCCGCAGCGGCGGACGTCTCGCGCGGCAGATCGTCTGCTCCGCGCAAGATCGCGCAGCCCGTCAAAGCATCGCGCGACCACGAGGCAGCCGTTGCCGCGCCGCGAACGGAGCATCCGGCACATGAAGCCTACGAGCCGGCTCCCGGCACGGTCCGACTCTCGAAGCGTATGTCCGAACTGGGTCTGTGCTCGCGCCGTGAGGCTGACGAGTGGATCGAGAACGGCTGGGTCAAGGTGGATGGCGAGCGCGTGGATACACTCGGTGCACGCGTGCGCCCAGAGCAGCACATCGAGGTCACGCGTGACGCCCACGCCGCGCAGGCGCGCCGCGTGACGATTCTGCTCAACAAACCGATCGGCTACGTGTCGGGTCAGGCGGAGGATGGTTACGAGCCAGCAGCGGTACTGATCACCGCAGAAAACCGCTGGGAAGACGACCGGCTGCCACAGCGCTTTTCAACGTCCCATTTGCGCACGCTCGCACCTGCTGGACGACTCGACATCGACTCCACAGGGCTGCTCGTCCTGACGCAGGACGGCCGCATCGCCAAACAGTTGATCGGCGAGCACTCGGAAATCGAAAAGGAGTATCTGGTGCGGGTCAACTACGGCGAGCGCACAACCGATATCGACCGCCACTTCCCCGCCGAAAAGCTCGCGCTGCTGCGATTCGGGCTCTCGCTCGACGGCGCCGCGCTCAAGCCGGCGAAAGTCAGCTGGCAAAACGGCGAGCAGTTGCGCTTCGTCCTGCGAGAAGGCAAGAAACGGCAGATCCGCCGCATGTGCGAACTCGTGGGCCTGCATGTGGTGGGACTCAAGCGCGTGCGGATGGGGCGCGTGACGCTAGGCGCGCTACCGCAGGGCAAATGGCGCTACCTGCGGCCTGACGAGGCGTTCTGAAGCCTGCCGATGATGGGGGCCGGCACGCACCCGCTGACGCCGCAGGCCGCAGCCGATGCCGCGGCCGGGGCGGCCCGGCCAGCGCCGGTCAATCGTCGGCTGCCGGGTCGAGATCCGGAAAAAGCACCTCCGTGAAACCGAACTTCGAAAAATCGGTGATCCGCATCGGATAGAGCTTGCCGATCAGATGATCGCACTCGTGCTGGACGACGCGCGCATGAAAGCCCTCGGCAACGCGATCGATCGGATTACCGTACTGATCGAAGCCGTGATAGCGGATCATCGAGAATCGCCCCACCACGCCGCGCATGCCAGGCACCGACAAGCACCCTTCCCACCCTTCCTCGGTATCGTGAGAAACCGGTGTAATCGTGGGATTGATCAGGACCGTCTCGGGCACCGGCGGCGCCTCCGGATAGCGCTCGTTGTGACCGAAGCCAAAGATCACCACTTGCAGGTCGACGCCGATCTGCGGTGCGGCGAGCCCCGCTCCATTGGCCGCGTGCATCGTTTCGAACATGTCGGCAATCAATGCATGCAACTCGGGGGTGTCGAAGTGATCGACCGGTTGGGCAATGCGCAAAAGACGCGGATCGCCCATCTTGAGAATTTCGCGAATCATGGTTTATGACCCTCCAGGAGCGTGCGCATACCGTCTTCGTCGAGTACCGGAATGCCGAGTTCCTCGGCTTTCGCGAGCTTGCTGCCCGCCTCGGCCCCGGCGACCACGTAGTCGGTCTTCTTCGAGACCGAACCGGAAACTTTGGCGCCGGCCGCCTCGAGCATCTCTTTCGCTGCTTCGCGCGAGTAGGTCGGCAACGTGCCCGTGAGCACGACCGTCTTGCCGGCGAGCACGCCTTGCGGCGCCCGTGGCGCCGGCGGCCCTTCCGGCCAGCTTACGCGGCCCGGCGCCCTCAGTTGCTCGATGACGGTGAGATTGTGCTCCTCGGCGAAGAACTGACGAATCGATTCGGCCACGACGGGCCCCACGTCGTTGACCTCGAGCAGTTCGTCCATCGTCGCATTCATCAGCGGATCGAGCGAGCCGAAATGTCGCGCGAGGTCTTTCGCCGTCGATTCGCCGACATGGCGAATGCCCAGCCCATAGACGAAGCGCGCAAGCGTCGTATGCTTGGCTTTCTCGAGCGAATCGAGCAGATTCTGCGCGGACTTCTCCGCAAAGCGGTCGAGTTCCGCGAGCGTCGCAAAGCCGAGGTTGAAAAGATCGGCCGGCGTGCGCACGAGATTCTGATCGACGAGTTGATCGATGATCTTTTCGCCGAGCCCGTCGATATCGAGCGCGCGCCTTTGCGCGAAGTGCCAGATGGCCTGCTTGCGCTGCGCGGGGCAGAAAAGGCCTCCGGTGCAGCGCGCCACTGCCTCGTCGGGCAGGCGCTCGATCCGCGAGCCGCATACGGGGCAGTGCGTCGGCATCACGAACTCGCGGGCATCGGCCGGGCGCCGTTCGAGCACAACCGAGACGAGTTCCGGGATCACGTCGCCGGCGCGGCGCACGATGACCGTGTCGCCGATGCGCACGTCCTTGCGCCGCACTTCGTCTTCGTTGTGCAGCGTTGCATTGGTAACGGTCACACCGCCGACGAATACCGGCTTCAGGCGCGCCACGGGCGTGATCGCCCCCGTGCGGCCCACGTTGACATAGACATCGAGCAACTCCGTCGTCGCCTCTTCGGCCGGAAACTTGTGTGCCAGGGCGAAGCGCGGCGCGCGTGAAACGAAGCCCAGTGCATCCTGCTCGTCGCGCCGGTTGACCTTGTAGACGACACCGTCGATGTCGTACGGCAGCGACTTGCGCTTTTCGCCGATGCGCCGGAAGAACTCGAGCAGCCCGCTCGCGCCATGCACGACCGCCTGCTCGGCGCACACCGGCAAGCCGAGCGTCTTGTACCAGTCGAGCAGCGCGCTGTGCGTCTCGGGCATCGGCATGCCGGCAAGCTCGCCGATGCCATAGGAGAAGAACGACAGCGGCCGTTGTGCCGTGATCTTCGAATCGAGCTGACGCAGGCTGCCCGCGGCCGCGTTGCGCGGATTGGCGAACTCGCGTTGCCCCGCGTCGCGCTGGCGCGCATTGAGCTTTTCGAAGTCGCGCCGGAACATCAGGACCTCGCCGCGGACCTCCACGACGCGCGGCGCATCTACACCACGGAGCGTCAGGGGAATCGAGCGGATCGTGCGCACGTTCCGGGTCACGTCTTCGCCCGTCGCGCCATCGCCCCGCGTGGCGGCCTGCACGAGCCGGCCATTCTCGTAGCGCAACGCAATTGCGAGCCCGTCGAACTTGAGCTCGCACGCGTACTCGATCGGCGCGTGGCCCAATGCTTCGGTGCAGCGCCTGTCGAATGCTTCGATGTCTTCGTCGGCAAAACCATTGTTCAACGACAGCATCGGCACGGCGTGGACCACGGGCGCAAAACCGCTTGCCGCCTCGCCGCCCACGCGCTGCGTGGGCGAATCCGGCGTGATCAGATCGGGATGCTCCCCCTCGATGGCCTGGAGCGCGACGAACAGGCGGTCGTACTCGGCATCGGGCAACTCGGGCTGGTCGAGCACGTAATACTGGTAGTTCGCGCGTTCGATCTGAGCGCGCAGCCAGGCCGCGCGCTCGGCGGGTTGGTCTGCGGGAGGTTCAGCGGTGTTTCGGGCCATGCTGTGGGCGTTTTTCTTCGCTTATCGGATAACCCGGCCATTATCGCAGCAAGCCCCGTCAAACGGGCACGGCCGATCGGATCACTGGCTGAAAAGCCGGCGCGTAGCCGGCGAGCCCGCCGGAATTCCAGCCTCCTCGAGCTTTGCGTAAAGCGTCATCAGTTGTTTTTCGATTGCCAGCAGGGCCGCTTCCGGTAGCGGCCGGCGCTGATCGTCCACCACGCGGCCGCCGATGCGCTCGGCAAGCGACTTCGCGTAGTCGCACATGAGCCTGAATGGGAGGATGTCTTCGTCGGCAACCGGCACATCGAGGATCAGCGTAATCATCTGACCGCCCTTGTAGGTCAGATCGTCGCGCAGGAAATTCGTATCGCCGAACTGCAGCATGAACACGGGGCTTTGCCTCGCGTCGAGCTTCACGAAACGCGTACCGTCGCGCGACAGCAGCAGGCCATCTTGCGAGGCCACCGCCTGCACGTAGTTCGCGGACCACGGCGCGCCATCCGAAAGCACGTTGATCGACAGTTGCGCGTCGCATTGCGCCGCGAAGCCGTCGAGCTCCCGCGCCATCGAAACCGTTTCGAGCATGTCCGGGAATTCGGGAGCGCCATCGATCGCGTCGGCAAACTGCTGCACGCCCGAGACGAATTCCGAGAACTCCAGCTCGTTGAGGGCGCCGCTGCGATTGGCCAGTTGCACCGCTGCGCGCAGTTCCTCGTAGCGCTGCCCCGTTTGCAGCAGCTCCCAGGACGCCGAGCCGTCCGGCTTGCCTTCGATGTAGACGGGCTTGCTGCCTGCCCGGCGCAGGCGCTGCGCGAACGGCAACGCCTTGTCGCCCGCCACCGGCCCGCCAAGCCGGATCGGCACGACACAGTCGATCCGCCGGTCGACGACGTGTGGCGGCGCCGCGGAGATGCTCGTCGCGGCCGGCGCAATCGGCTCTTGCGGCGCGGCACCCGGTTCATACCCCGCTTGCGGCTCGCCGGCCGGCGACTCGGGGAGCGTAGCCTCGGCCTGCACGTCGCCCGGCGTATCGAGCGGCGCCGCGCCTCCGAAGCTCGGTTCGACGCGCGTGTCCTCTTCCGCCCGCGACGCCTCGGCGAGCGCCGGCTCACGCCGGGCGTTCGCGCGCGCCGGCTCGATGAACGGCTGCTCCTCCTCGTGATCGTGGCGCGAAAGCGCATCGGCCGTCTCGGGCGGCATCGGCCTCGGCATCCTGCGACGCACCTTCGCGCTCTGCCATGCGTTGTAACCCACCACGCCCGCCACTACCACGGCGCCCGCGCCGATCAATCCGAGTGTCAACTCGTCCATGCATGCTCCATGAAGCCCGTTCTTCTGTCTGCGTATTGCGATTGCCGGCATGCCGGCGCGCCTCGCGCGCAACCGGCCCGCCTCCGCTCGCTCAAGCCGTATTCTGGGCGAAACCCGCAGCCGTTTCCATGTCGACCGCGACAATGCGCGACACGCCCTGCTCCTGCATCGTCACACCGATCAACTGCTGCGCCATTTCCATCGCGATCTTGTTGTGCGAAATGAAAAGGAATTGCGTTTTGTCGGACATTGCTCGTACGAGATTTGCGAAGCGTTCCGTGTTGGCATCGTCGAGCGGCGCGTCCACCTCGTCGAGCAGGCAGAACGGCGCCGGATTGAGCTGGAACATCGCGAACACGAGCGCCGTGGCCGTCAACGCCTTCTCGCCGCCCGACAGCAGGTGAATCGTCGAATTCTTCTTGCCGGGCGGCTGCGCCATGACCTGCACGCCGGCGTCGAGAATCTCGTCGCCCGTCATGATGAGCTTTGCCTGCCCGCCGCCGAAAAGGCGCGGGAACAGCTCGCCGAAATGCCGGTTGACTTCGTCGAACGTGCCTTGCAGCAGCGTGCGCGTTTCCTGATCGATCTTGCGGATCGCATCCTCGAGCGTCGTGATCGCCGCCGTGAGATCGGCCGATTGAGCATCGAGGAAGGTCTTGCGCTCCTTGGCGGCCGCGAGTTCGTCGAGCGCCGCCATATTGACGGGGCCGAGCGCGCTGATCGCATTGTTGATCCGCGTAACCTCGCCTTGCAGATACGAGGGTCGCATGTCGGGCGTCAGCTTTTCCTGCAGTTGCGCCTCGTCCACGCCGGCAGCGCTCAACTGCTCGTCGAATTGCTCCCCCGCGATGCGCGCCGCCTGCTCTTTCAACTGCAACTCGGTAATGCGGTCGCGCAGCGGCTGCAGCGAACGCTCGGCCGTGAGCCGCGCTTCATCCGACTGGCGCAGCTTCGCCGTCAAATCGTCGAGCTCGAGGCGCGCAGCGCCGAGGGCAGCCTCCTTCGCCGCGCGCACTTCGAGCGCGTCTTGCAGGCCCGTGTGCGCCGTCTGCTCGTTGATCGTCTCGAGTTCCGCCCGAGCGTCCTCGAGCGAGACCGCCACGCGCTCGCTCTGATCGTGCGCCACCTGGATGCTGCGCTTGAGCTCCTCGATGCGGTTCGCCATGTTGCGCGCCGCGAAGCGTGCGTCGGTTGCCGCGCGCTCGAGATCGCGCGCCTCGCCGCGGGCACGACCCAATTCCTCGTCGAGCGCCTCGAAGGCGAGCTGATTTTCCTCGAAACGGGCCTGCAGCTCGGCAAGCTCGCCGTCATGACGCTCGAAGTTGGCCTCCGACTCGGCTCGCTGCGCCTGCTGCTCCTCGATCTGGGCTCGAATTTCATCGAGCTCCTCGCGGATCTGCGTGCTGCGCTGCGTGTAGCGCTCGTGCGCCTGCGTGAGCTTGAGCACCTCGAGCTGCAGTGCGTGCACGCGCTGCGTGGCCCGCTCCGCCTGGGCACGGGCGTCGGCCAGCGCCTGGGAGCCTTGCGTATACGCGGCCTCCGCGCGAATCGCCGCCGTTTTGGCCTCGTCTGCCAAGAGGGCCTGCGCGCGCAGTTGCCGCGTGAGATTTTCGATTTCCTGCTGGCGCGCCAGCATGCCCGATTGCTCGGAATCGGCTGCATAGAGCTGCACGCCCACGCGCGTGACGACGTGTCCCGCCTTCACGACGAGCGCTGCCCCTTCCGTCAGTTGCGCCCGCAGCGCGAGCGCCTGCGCGAGATCGTCCGCCACGAAGACATCGTCGAGCCAGTCCGCGAGCACCGCGCGCAAACCGGCGTCGTCGATGCGCACTAGCGAGAGCAACGGCCGGAGGCCGGGCGGCGCCTCGCGCGGCGCCGATGCCTGCGGCGGCGCGTAAAACGCGAGCTTGGCCGGCGGCGCGTCGCTCGCGAAGGCCTTCACCCAATCCAGATTCGAGATCTCGAGCGCGGCAAGCCGTTCCCGCAAAAGCGATTCGAGCGCCGTCTCCCACCCGGCCTCGACGTGCAGCTTCTTCCAGAGCCGCGGCAGCGCGCCGAGTTCGTGCTTGTCGAGCCAGGGCTGGATCTTGCCCTCGGTCTGCACGTTCTCCTGCAACTGCTTGAGCGCGACGAGGCGCGCCTCGAGCTGGTGGATCTGCGCGCTTTCGGCCTGGACCCGCTCTTGCGCCGCGCGCCGGGCTTCGTCCAGCTGCGGCAGCGTTTCCTGCGCCTCGGCGAGACACGCCTGCGCCTCGCGCTGCACCTCCTCATGCTCGGCGAGCTGCATGCGCTGCTCTTCGAGATGCGCCTCGTCCGGCGCATCGAGCCCGCCCGCCTCGGCCCTGAGCCGCTCGTGGCGCTGCTGCAGCTGTTGGAGTTGCTGGTCGGCGTTGCGCTGATGCGCCGCCTCGAGCTTGAGCGCCTGCTCCGTCTGCGCGATGCCCGCGCGCTCGTCGTTGAGCCCCGACTGCGCATCGCGCCAGCGTGCTTCGAGCGCCGGCAGCGCATCGTGCTTCGCCGCCGCGTCGTCCTCGGCGAGCGCCGCCTTCTCTTCGGCGATGGCGAGCTGCGTCTCGGCGTCTTCCAGCTCGCCGCGCGCCTTCTCCGCCTGCATCTGCCACTGCTCGCGCTGCGCGGTAAGCGCCGCGATCTGGGACTGCACGCGGTTGCGCGATTCGATGATGAACTTGATCTCGGCCTCGAGCCGGCTCACCTCGGCGTTGGCTTCGTAAAGCGCGCCTTGCGCCCCTTGCATCGCATCGCTCGCGGCATAGTGCGCGACGCGCAACGTCTCGAGCCCGGCCTCGACCTCGCGCAAACGCGCCGTCTGCGCCTCGAGCTCGACCTGCGCGTCGGAGATCGCCTTTTGCTGGCGCGCCTGCTCGGCGGCCGCTTCGTTCTTGCGCAAAAGCCAGAGCAGGCGTTGCTTCTCTTCGCCGTCGGCCTGCAGCGACTTGAACTTCGTCGCGACCTCGGCCTGCGCCTCGAGCTTGTCGAGATTCGCGCCGAGCTCGCGCACGATGTCCTCGACGCGCGTGAGATTCTCGCGCGTGTCGTGCAGACGGTTCTCCGTCTCGCGCCGCCGCTCCTTGTACTTCGAGACGCCGGCGGCCTCTTCCAGGAACACGCGCAACTCTTCGGGCTTCGCCTCGATGATGCGCGCGATCATGCCCTGGCCGATGATGGCATAGGCGCGCGGGCCGAGCCCCGTGCCGAGGAAGATGTCCTGGATGTCGCGCCGGCGCGCCGGCAGGTTGTTGATGTAGTAGCTCGACGTACCGTCGCGCGTCAGCACGCGCTTGACGGCGATTTCGGCGTACTGCCCCCACTGTCCGGCCGCGCGGCCGTCGGCGTTGTCGAAGACGAGCTCGACGCTCGCGCGGCTGCCGGGCTTGCGGGCGGTCGAGCCGTTGAAGATGACGTCCTGCATCGACTCGCCGCGCAGCTCGGAGGCGCGCGACTCGCCCAGCACCCAGCGCACGGCGTCGATGATGTTCGACTTGCCGCAGCCGTTCGGCCCGACGACCCCGACCAATTGGCCGGGGACCTGGAAATGCGTGGGATCGACGAAGGACTTGAAGCCAGCGAGTTTGATCGAGGTCAGACGCACGGCGATATCGCTGTTTGAGTGGCAGTGTCGAACGAATCGCGGCGGCCTTGCGCGGCTGCCATGCCACGCAAGGCGGCACAGGCCTAGGCCGTCGCCACGAGACGGAGATCGTAAAACAGCGGGCCTCGTGCCGACCCGGAATGTCGAACCGGCTCGCGGCCCGCGAGCAAGTGGCAATCATACCATCGCGTCCGGCCGTCCCCCCATGCCGGTTGGCCCATGGCCGCCCCGACCGCTGCCCCGACCGCTCGGCGGCCCCGAAGAAGCGGGCTATAATGGCCAGCTTCGCGCGTTGCCTGTGCGTTGCCTGTTTGAACGCCGCGCGGCGTCATGTTTGCCGCCGGTTTGCGGCAGGTCCGCCACGCGTTCGCCGTACCGTACGTTTCGCGGCGCGCCGGGTCGCCTCAACCGCGCGACGCCGCGTCACTTCGTCCGCTTCCGACCCGAGCCTCCAGTGAATCCAAGACTCGATCGCCTTCAGTCCTATCCGTTCGAAAAACTGCGCGCGCTGCTCAAGGATGCCGCGCCGCCCGCCGCGCTCGCGCATATCAGTTTCGGTATCGGCGAGCCCAAGCATCCGACGCCCGAGCTGATCACCGATGCCGTCGTTGCCTCGCTCGGCGCGCTGTCGAGCTATCCGGCCACGGCAGGCTCGCCTGCGCTGCGCGAGGCCATCGCGGGCTGGGTGACGCGCCGCTATGCGCTGCCCGCGCTCGACCCCGCCCGGGACGTGCTGCCCGTCTCCGGCTCGCGCGAGGCGCTCTTCGCGCTCGCGCAGACGGTCGTGGACGGCACACGCCCCGGCGCCGTCGTACTGTGTCCCAACCCGTTCTACCAGATCTACGAAGGCGCGGCGCTGCTCGCCGGTGCCGAGCCGTATTTCGCCAACAGCGACCCGGCCCGCAATTTCGCCTGCGACTATGCCGCCGTGCCAGAAGACGTCTGGGCGCGCACGCAGCTGCTCTACGTCTGCTCGCCCGGTAATCCGACGGGCGCCGTGCTGAACCTCGACGATTGGCGCGAGCTTTTCGCGCTCGCGGACAAGCATGGCTTCGTGATCGCGTCGGACGAATGCTATTCGGAGATCTACTTCGACGAAGCCCACCCTCCGCTCGGCGGGCTGGAGGCCGCGCACCGGCTCGGCCGCGGGTTCGAGCGGCTCATCATGCTCTCGAGCCTGTCGAAGCGCTCGAACGTGCCGGGCATGCGCTCGGGCTTCGTCGCGGGCGACCCGGCCCTGCTCGAGCGCTTCCTGCTTTACCGCACCTATCATGGCGCGGCACTCTCCCCCGTGTACCAGGCCGCCAGCGTCGCAGCCTGGAACGACGAGGCGCACGTGCGCGAGAATCGCGCCAGATATGTTCAGAAGTTTTCGACGGTCACGCCCATGCTCGCCGAGGTGCTCGACGTACGTCTGCCCGACGCGGCCTTCTATCTTTGGGCCAACGTGGCGCACACGGGCTTGAGCGATACCGAGTTCGCCCGCCGCCTTCACGCCGACTATAATGTGACGGTTCTGCCCGGCTCCTATCTCGCGCGCGAAGCCCACGGCGCGAACCCCGGCCGCGGCTTCGTCCGTCTGGCGCTCGTCGCCGACATGAACGAATGCGTCGAGGGTGCGCGCCGCATCGTCGAGTTCTGCCGCTCGCTCGCCGCCTGAATCACCGGCGGGCGCCGCCGCCTGGCGAGCTCGTCGCATTCCCGATCCGTTTCCAAATCAGCGAAATCACCAACATGTCGCAACAACCTCAAAGCATCATCGACAACGCCTGGGAAAACCGTGCCGAGCTTTCGCCGAAGGCGGCGCCGGCCGAAGTGCGCGACGCCGTCGCCCACGCCCTCGAGGAACTGGACTGCGGCCGGCTGCGCGTGGCCGAGAAGAAAGACGGTCAGTGGGTCGTCAATCAATGGCTGAAAAAGGCCGTGCTGCTCTCGTTCCGCCTCGAAGACAATGTGCCGATGCCGGCCGGCGGGTATTCGCAGTTCTACGACAAGGTCCCGTCGAAATTCGCGAACTATACGGCGGAAGATTTCGCGGCCGGCGGCTTTCGCGTCGTGCCCCCCGCAATTGCGCGCCGCGGCTCGTTCATCGCGCGCAACGTCGTCCTGATGCCCTCGTATACGAACATCGGCGCCTATGTCGATGAAGGCACCATGGTCGATACGTGGGCGACCGTCGGCTCGTGCGCGCAGATCGGCAAGAACGTTCACCTTTCGGGCGGCGTCGGCATTGGCGGCGTGCTCGAGCCGCTGCAGGCCAACCCCGTCATCATCGAAGACAACTGCTTCATCGGCGCACGCTCGGAAGTCGTCGAAGGCGTGATCGTCGGCGAGAACTCGGTGATCTCGATGGGCGTCTATCTGGGTCAGAGCACGAAGATCTACGATCGCGAAACCGGGGAGATCAGCTACGGCTACGTGCCCCCGGGCTCCGTGGTCGTGGCCGGCAACCTCCCGTCGAAGGACGGCACGCACAGTCTTTACTGCGCCGTCATCGTCAAGAAGGTCGATGCGAAAACGCGCGCGAAAGTCGGCCTCAACGAGCTGCTGCGGGGCGATTGACGATGAGCGGGCCCAAGACCATCGTCTACGGCATTCCGAACTGCGACACCGTCAAGAAGGCGCGCACGTGGCTCGAGACGCACGGCGTGCCATTCGACTTTCACGACTTCAAGAAAGCCGGACTGCCCGCGTCGCTCGTGAAAGCGTGGCTTGCCGACATACCGCTGGAGGCGCTCGTCAACCGCCGCGGTACGACTTGGCGCGGCCTGCCCGACGAGGCGAAGGCCGCAGCCGAAACCGAGGCCGGCGCGATTGCGCTGATGGTCGAAAAACCGTCGGTGGTGAAGCGCCCCGTGCTCGTTGTCGACGGGCGCGTGAAGTCACTCGGGTTCTCGCCCGAGCAGTACGAGACGCTTTTCCGCTGAACGACGTTCGCCGGCGTGGCGCCGGCTGTGCCCGCCGCGCCCATCCCGTCATGCGCCGGTCTCGCGTTTCGAGGCCGGCATTTTTTATCGATAACGGATCGACCCCATGTCCGGTACTCTCGCCCTCGCCGAAGCGCTGATCGAGCGCGCCTCGGTCACGCCCGACGACCAGCACTGCCAGCGGTTGCTGATCGAGCGGCTCGAGGCCATCGGCTTCAACTGCGAAACCATCGAATCGCACGGCGTGACCAATCTCTGGGCCGTCAAGCGCGGCACCGACGCCGGCGGCAAGCTGCTCGCGTTCGCAGGACACACCGATGTCGTGCCTACCGGCCCGCTCGAGCAATGGAGCTCGCCGCCGTTCGTGCCGACGCATCGCGACGGCAAGCTCTATGGCCGCGGCGCCGCCGACATGAAAACGTCGATCGCGGGCTTCGTCGTGGCGGCGCAAGAGTTCGTCGCGGCCCATCCCGCGCATCGCGGCGCCATTGCGTTTCTGATCACGAGCGACGAGGAGGGTCCGGCCACGCACGGCACCGTCAAGGTCGTCGAAGCGCTCAAGGCGCGCGGGATCACGCTCGATTACTGCGTCGTCGGCGAACCCACGTCGGATGCGACGCTCGGCGACGTCGTGAAGAACGGCCGCCGCGGGTCGATGTCGGGCAAGCTCGTCGTGAAGGGACTGCAAGGCCACATCGCCTACCCGCACCTTGCGAAGAACCCGGTCCATCTGCTCGCGCCGGCGCTCGCGGAACTCGTCGCCGAGCACTGGGACGCCGGCAACGAGTACTTCCCGCCCACGACCTGGCAGGTCTCGAATTTCTCGAGCGGCACGGGCGCGACCAACGTCATTCCGGGCCGCGCGGAACTCATGTTCAACTTCCGCTTTTCGACCGCAAGCACCGTGGAAGGGCTGCAGCGGCGCGTGCATGCGATTCTCGACAAGCACGGCCTCGACTACGAGCTCGACTGGACCGTGAGCGGCCTGCCGTTTCTCACGCCGCGTGGCGAGCTCTCGGAGGCCCTCGAGCGCGCGATCAAGGACGAAACGGGTGTGACGACGCAACTCTCGACCACGGGGGGCACCTCCGATGGCCGCTTCATCGCGCGCATCTGCAAGCAGGTGGTCGAGTTCGGCCCGCCCAACGGCAGCATTCACAAGATCGATGAGCATATCGAACTCGCCTTCGTCGATCCGCTCAAGAATATTTACCGGCGCGTGCTCGAAGCACTGATCGCCTGACCGAGCGCACACCACGGATCCGCCTTACCATGACGACGCCTTTTTCCACCGTACGCGACCTGCTGCGCCATGCCGTATCGCGCTTCAATGCCGCCGGGCTCGCATTCGGCCACGGCTGCGCGAACGCGTATGACGAGGCCGCCTATCTGATCCTCCATACGTTGCATCTGCCGCTCGACACGCTCGACCCGTTTCTCGACGCGCGCCTTTTGCCCGAGGAGATCGAGACCGTGATGCAGGTCATCGCGCGCCGGACCGACGAGCGCGTGCCCGCCGCATATATCACGCGCGAGGCGTGGATGCACGGCCGGCGCTTTTACGTCGACGAGCGCACGATCGTGCCGCGCTCGTTCATCGGCGAGCTACTCGAAGACGGCCTGCAACCCTATGTGGACGATCCGGACGAAGTCGCCGCCGTGCTCGAACTCTGCACCGGCTCGGGCTGTTTGGCGGTGCTGGCCGCGCATGCGTTTCCGAACGCCGACGTGGATGCCGTCGACATCTCGGCCGAAGCGCTGGACGTCGCCCGCATCAATGTGGCCGACTACGGGCTCGACGATCGCGTCGCGCTCTTCGAAGGCGATCTCTTCGCTCCGCTCGCCGAACGTCGCTACGACGTCATCCTGACCAACCCGCCCTACGTCAACAGCGCGTCGATGGCGCACCTGCCGGCCGAATACCGCCACGAGCCCGCGCTCGCACTGGCGGGCGGCGCGGACGGCATGGACGTCGTACGCCGCATCGTGACGGAGGCGCGCCGGTGGCTTACGGACGACGGCGTGCTCGTCGTCGAGATCGGCAACGAACGACACAACGTCGAAGCGGCGTTCGGCGGGCTCGACCTCGTCTGGCTCTCTACGAGCGCCGGCGAGGAGAGCGTCTTCCTGATCCAGGCAAGCGATCTGCCCTCTGCCTGAGCGGCTCGCCGATGCCGTGTCCGTCGTCTAACTCGTCGAACTCGTCGAACTCGTCTCACGATCGGGCAAGCGTCGCCCCGCTGGCGCCCGCCCTGTGGCTATGGCTCGCGGCAGCGGCAGCTGCCGTCGGTTACGGCGTCGGCCTGCCGAGTGCTCCCTATCCAGGCCAGGCCGCGGCGAAAGTGCTCATGTGCGTGCTGCTGATGCTCTCGGCCCTGCGGCACGTGCCCGTGGCCGAACGCGTCCGCCTGTGTGTCGCGCTCGCCGCATCGGGTACCGGCGACGTCCTGCTCGCGCTCCCGCGGTATTCGTTCTCGTTCGTCGGCGGGCTCGGCTCGTTTCTCGTCGCCCACCTGGCCTATTGCACGCTTTTCGCTCCATTGGCCGTGCGGCCGGCAGGCTGGCGTCTCGCCGCCGCCGCCGCGCTCTGGACCGCGGCGGCCGCCATCTACATGGTTTTCCTGCCGCATCTCGGCCCGCTCGCCGTGCCCGTCGCCGTCTACATGTGCGCGCTCTGCCTCATGGCGAGCCTCGCCGTATTCGCGCGCGGGTTGCATCCGCTTGCCGCAATGGGCGGTTTCAGCTTCGTCATATCCGACGCGATGATCGGCGTCGACCGTTTTCTCGAAGCATTTGCCGCCAGTACCTATGGGATATGGGCGACTTACGCCTTCGCACAACTCGCCCTCGCGGCAGCGATCGTCCTGCTGCCGCGCCGCGGTCTGTCCGCCGGCTGAACGCTACGGCCGACGCGCCGTTCGGGCGCGACCTTCGGTAAGATGCGCGAAAGCGCCGCGAGCCGCGCCTCGTGGACCGAACCGGCAGTCTCACGCACCCATGCACTTCGAATTCAACTGGCTCTCGCTCGGCAGTCTCATCTTCGCGGCGCACACGCTCGGCGTCATCGCCGCATGCCATGCGATCCTCAACACGCGCACGTCTCAAGGCGCAATCGCGTGGGCCGTCTCGCTCGTCGCGATGCCTTACCTGACACTCGTCCCCTATCTCTTTCTGGGTCGCAGCAAGTTCTCGGGCTACGTCGATGCACGCCGCCTCGAAAGCGAACTGATCCGCTCGCGCGCACACCCGAGCACCTGGGATACGCGCGCCTCGACGTCGGGCCGCCCCGCCGAAGCGCTCGGCCACCATGTCGTGCGCGCCCTCACCCATCTGAGCGGCATGCCGTTTCTGCCCGGCAACCAGGCCCGCACGCTCGTGAACGGCGACGCCACCTTCGCCGCCATCCTCGACGCGATCGAGCAGGCACGAGACTATGTTCTCGTGCAGTTCTTCATCGTCCGCGCCGACGCACTCGGCGAAATGCTGAAGGACCTGCTGATATCGAAAGCCGCCGCAGGCGTGCGCGTGTGCTTTCTCTACGACAGCATCGGTTCGTTCGATTTGCCACAGCGCTACGTGACGGCGCTCGCGGAGGGCGGCGTGGAAATTCATCCGTTCGCCACGAACCGGCGCTTCGTCAATCGCTTTCAGCTCAACTTCCGTAATCACCGCAAGATCGTCGTGGTCGACGGCGAGCGCGCGTTCGTCGGCGGACACAATGTCGGCGTCGAATATCTGGGCGGCAATCCGCGCCTGTCCCCCTGGCGCGACACGCATATCGAACTGCGCGGCCCGGTGGTTGCGAGCGTACAGTTTGTCTTCATCGAAGACTGGCATTGGGCCACGCAGCAACTGCCGCGGCTCGAGCGCAGTGCCACGCCAGAGCCGCAACCGGCCGGTAGTCATGATATGCACTGCCTGGTGGTGGCACCCGGGCCCGCCGACAAGTTCGAAACCGGGTCGCTCTTTTTCGTCGAGGCGATCAACGCGGCACAGCAGCGCGTCTGGATCACCACACCGTATCTCGTCCCCGACGAGGCGGTGTTCTCGGCGCTGCGTCTCGCCGTGATGCGCGGCGTGGACGTGCGCATCATGATCCCGAGCCGGCGCGATCATTACGTGGTCTTTGAAGCGTCGAAGCTCTATGCCTACGATCTCGTGCGCGCCGGCGTCCGCATCTTCCGGTATCGCCCCGGCTTCCTGCATCAGAAAGTCGTGCTGATCGACGACGTGGCGGCCGCTGTGGGCAGCGCCAATCTCGACAACCGTTCGTTCCGGCTCAATTTCGAGATCATGGTGCTGACCGTCGATCAGGCGTTCGCTGCCGAGGTGCAGGCCATGCTCGCGCGCGATTTAGAACTCGCGTACGAGGTGGACAGGTCCGAATACCGGGATGCGCCGGCATGGAGGCGGGTAGCCATGCATATAGCTCGTCTTTTTTCTCCGATCCTTTGAACCGTAGCCGCTCAGTCGATGCTGGATCGAGGTATGCCGCCGTGGAAGTACGCTTGCGGCGCCGGCAAGAGAACAGCTTACTCGCTATCACTCTCGGAAGAGCTGGCGTATTTCCATCTGAATTGGCTCGATTCCGACTGGCGGCACTTCTCGCGCATAACGTCCCCGGTCTCTGGATGGACCCAACCATTAAAAGATTGGCCGCTGGCACCGCGGACGTCTATTGTCAATCCGTCCGGAAGGCTCGTGCCTTTGATGTAGCTGCTACAAAAACCACAGCTCAACTTGCTTACGCCCAAAGGCACCGGGTTGCCGCCGAATGTAATGGGCCGATAAGCTCCTTGATTAGCGCGCAGGAAATTGGCTACCGCCGCTTCAGCGTGAATCGTTCCGGACGTTGGTAATTTAGCCTGAGAAGATGCCTCGTGCAACGCGTCGTCGCTATCTACTATCAACCGAAGGATTTTCCGGAACTCATCGCCCACCCCGTCTTCTCGGCCATAGGTTTTCTTCAGTTTATGCAGATTTCTCACATTGCGCGCATACATAAATTTTCTCGCGTCGCCACCCTTATCTTCTATGTTTAATTTTCTCAGAACGTCATCCTGAAGCGATTCCCCTCGGATATAGCGCTTAATATGACCCCATCGTTCGTTTACCTTCCTAGAAATAAATTTCGTATTCATCTCCGCCATCGCCTTCGTGTAAGGATCGATGACCAATCCCTTATTATAATCAAAGACCAGATTTATCTTATTGCTCCCCACTTCAACGATGGGCGCCACTGCTACCGCAGTCGGATTTTTTGTTGTATCAAAATTATAGTAATTCAATAATGCCGCAATTGAGTCCATTCGGCGCAAAGGGAGCGGCCGGTCACGCGTATCTCTACTTCCCGAGGGAAAATTCTCCTGGCTTTGCTTAGACGGTTCTGGCCGCAGCGTTTGCTTTGGCTCATACCCGGGCATAGTTTCGCCTACCTGGCATACATTGAGCAAGACCAAAGATATCGTTTGCCATTGAGAGATTTTCCTTTGAGGGCGATAGAAAACTTCGAGGCCATCGCTTCATAATGCCAAATTACACTATACATTACATAATCGGCTTACAGCCCATAATTTTTACCAGGTGCCGGTCCCCAATCAACCTGCCCTCGAACGGAGCAGTGCGACCTGCATGTTTTCCAATCACAATATCTTTTGCAGGTCCGCCTCGATCGCCTCCGGCTTCGTCGCAGGCGCGTACCGCTTGATGACATTGCCCGTGCGGTCGATCAGGAACTTCGTGAAGTTCCACTTGATCCACTCGGTGCCGAGCAAGCCGGGGGCCTCGCCGGTCAGGAATCGGAAGAGCGGATGCGCACTCGGCCCCTTGACGTCGATCTTCTCGAACATCGGAAACGTCACGCCAAAGTTCTTTTCGCAAAACGCGGAAATCCGCGCCGCGTCGCCGGGCTCCTGCTTGCCGAACTGATTGCACGGAAAGCCCAGCACGACGAATCCGCGTGCCGAATACCGATCGTAAAGCTGCTGCAAGCCGGCATATTGCGGTGTGAACCCGCACTCGCTCGCCGTGTTGACGATCAGCAGCACCTTATCCCGATAGGAATCGAGGCTCACTGTCTCGCCGCCGAGCGTCCGTGCGGAAAAGCCGTAAAGAGCGCTCATCGCTCTCTCCTCTCGCGAAAATGTGGAGTCTATGCGAAAACCGCACACCTCAGTAGCCGCCAGCCATGGCAAGCGCCCGTCCGCTGGCCGCGGCGTCTAAAATAGCGTTTTTCGAGCATCGAACCTTCTCGTGATCCGCTTCAACCAATTCAGTCTCGCGCGCGGCGTCAAGCCGCTCTTCGAGGGCGCCTCGTTCGCGCTCAACCCTGGCGAAAAGGCCGGTCTCGTCGGCGCCAACGGCGCCGGCAAATCGACGCTTTTCGCCGTGCTGCGGGGCGAACTGCACCCGGACGCCGGCGATGTCGCGCTGCCGCCGTCGTGGCGCATCGCACACGTTGCACAGGAAACACCCGCGGAAACGAAGTCCGCACTCGAATACACGCTCGACGGCGATGCCGCGCTGCGCGAGATCGAGACGCAGATGCGCACGGCCGAAGCGGCCCACGACGGCGAGGCGCTAGGCCACGCGCACGCAGCATTCGCCGATGCCGACGGCTACACGGCGCCCGCGCGTGCCGAAGCGCTGCTGCTTGGGCTCGGCTTCACTCTCGCCCAAACGCGCGAGCCGGTATCGAGCTTCTCGGGCGGCTGGCGCATGCGGCTGAATCTCGCCCAGGCGCTGATGTGCCGGTCGGATCTGCTTCTGCTCGACGAACCGACGAACCACCTCGACCTCGATGCGATCGTCTGGCTCGAAGACTGGCTGCATCGCTATGCCGGCACGCTCATCGTCATCTCGCACGATCGGGAATTCCTCGACTCGGTGTGCAACGTCACGCTGCACCTCGAGAATCGACAGATCAAGCGCTACGGCGGCAACTATTCGCAATTCGAGATCCTGCGGGCACAGCAGCTCGCCCTGCAGCAAAGCGCCTACGAGAAACAGCAAAAGACGGTCGCCCACCTGCAAAGCTTCATCGACCGCTTCAAGGCGAAGGCCACCAAGGCCCGACAGGCCCAAAGCCGGATGAAGGCGCTCGAAAAGATGGAGCTTATCGCGCCAGCGCACGTCAGTTCCCCTTTCACGTTCGAATTCCGCACGCCCGATGCGGCACCGAACCCAATGCTCGTCATGGAGAACGTGCGCTGCGGTTATCGCGGCCAGGACGGCGCCCCCGACGTTCCGATTCTCAAGAACGTTTCGCTCTCGATCCAGAACGGTCAGCGCATCGGCCTGCTCGGCGCGAACGGCCAGGGCAAATCGACACTCGTCAAAACGCTCGCGGGCACACTGGCGCCGCTTGCCGGCACGATGCGTCAGGGACGCGGGCTCGCGATCGGCTATTTCGCCCAGCACCAGCTCGAAACGCTGCGCCCGGAAGATTCGCCGCTCGCCCATCTCGCTCGCATCGCCCCGCAAACGCGCGAGCAGGAGCTGCGCGATTTCCTCGGCAGCTTCAATTTCTCGGGCGATATGGCAAGCGCGCCCGTGGCCCCGTTCTCGGGCGGGGAAAAAGCACGGCTCGCGCTGGCGCTGATCATCTGGCAAAAGCCCAACCTGCTGCTGCTCGACGAGCCGACGAACCACCTCGACCTCGAAACGCGCCATGCGCTGACGATGGCGCTCGCGCAGTTCGAGGGCACGCTGATCCTCGTGTCGCACGACCGGCATTTATTGCGGGCGAGCACGGATCAGTTCATGCTCGTGGCGAACCACCGCTTGCAGCCGTTCGACGGCGATCTCGACGACTACCGCGACTGGCTGCTCGAGCATGCGGCCGAAGCGCGGGCAGCAGCCCGCGCCGCAGGGGAAGCCGCTGGAGCGGCTCTGCCCGGCGCCAGCGAGGCGGCCGGCAATCGCAAGGATCAACGGCGCCAGGAGGCCCAGGCACGGCAAAAGCTCTCGCAGTTGAAAAAGCCGCTGCAAACGCGCATAGCACGCATCGAAAAGGAGATCGAAGCGCTGAATGCCGAAAAAGCCTCGCTCGACGCGCTGGTGGGCGATCCCGCCAGCTACGAGCCGGCGATGAAGGCCCGGCTCACCGAGGCGTTGCGGCAACAGGCCGATATTCAGAGCCGCCTCGAGGCGCTGGAGGCGCAGTGGCTCGAGGCTCAGGAAGAGCTCGAGCAGATCGGATGACACAGGCTGGCGTCCCGGCAGGCTCATACCGGTTCAACTCGCGCCGGGTCGGTCGAACGAGCGGACGGGCGAAGATACGCGTAATGGGGCAACGGGCAGGCAGCCGGAAATCCTGCGGAGGCGCGGCGGGAGCGACGGCTCATCGCCCGGCGCAAGGCAAGACACCGTGCGGCCGCGCCGAAGGTGCCGCCCGCCGATGGCACGTTTGGGATGCCCCCGCGTTTTCCAGATTTTCTAGAAGGAGGTATGGGTGACGACGGATGCTCCGCTGCAGGGACTGCGAGTACTCGACCTCACGCGTCTGCTGCCGGGCCCGGTTGCGACGCTGCGCCTTGCCGAGTTGGGCGCGGACGTGCTCAAGATCGAAGAGCCCGGCGCCGGCGATGGCGCGCGCGCCATGATGCAGACGCCGGCGGACAAGGCCGCGGGCAAGCCCAGCGCGTTTTATCGCCTCGTCAATCGCGGTAAGCGCGAGACGCGGCTCGACCTGAAGACGGAAACCGGCTCGACGGTCCTGCGCGCGCTCGTGCGGGAGTCGCACGTGCTCGTCGAGAGCTTTCGCCCGGGCGTAATGGCTCGGCTCGGGCTCGACTATGCGCGCCTCGCGGTCATCAACCCGAAGCTCGTCTACTGCGCGATCACGGGTTATGGTGTCCAAGGGCCCTACGCGCAGCGGCCCGGCCACGATATCAACTATCTCGCCTACGCAGGCGTGCTCGATCAGATCCGTGCGGCCGACGGCACGCCGGTCGTTCCGAACATCCAGATCGCCGATCTGCTCGGTGGCGCCGCAAGCGCCGTCACCCGCATTCTCGCCGCGCTCTGGCAAGTCTCGCGCGGCGGGCCCGGCACGTTCATCGACGTTTCGATGACGCATGCCGTTCGCGAATACGACTTCGTGGCTCGCGCCATGCACGCCGGTGAGCCGGCGTCGGGTGCCATGGCCCGCGGGCGCGACGCCACCGCCACGCCGCAACCGCCCGGCCATGGCCTGCTTCAGGGCGGCGCGCCCTGCTACAACGTGTACCGCACCGCCGACGATCGCTGGCTCGCCGTGGGCGCGCTCGAACTGAAGTTCTGGGAACGGCTGTGTCGGGCGTTGGGCCGGGAGGACTGGACGAGCCGGCACTGGACACTCGGGCAGGCGATCGGCGGCCCCGACGCCTCGGCACTGAAAGCCGAGCTGGCGGCCCGGTTCGCGGGCGCGCCGCTCGCCACCTGGCTCGAACTGCTCGAGCCGCTCGACTGCTGCGTCTCGCCGATCCTCACACCCGAGGAGGCACGAACGCACCTGCTTTTCCGGGCGCCGGAAGGCGACGAGCAGATGGACTGACCACTTCGTCCCTGGCCGCCCGAAGCGCCGCGCAACCGGTTCCTACTCGAGCTCCCGCACGCGTGAAATCGCCTCCTCGATCCGCTCTACGGCGAGCACGCGCAAGCCGTCGATCGCCTGCTTCGGCGCGTTCGCCTTCGGAATCAGCGCGGCCGTGAAGCCGAGCTTCGCCGCCTCCTTGAGCCGCTCCTGGCCGCGCGGCGAAGGCCTGATCTCGCCGGCCAGGCCGACCTCGCCGAACACGATGAGCCCCTTCGGCAACGGCTTGTTGCGCATGGAGGAATGGATCGCCAACAGCACGGCGAGATCGGCCGCGGGCTCCGCGATCTTCACGCCGCCAACGGCATTGAGAAAGACGTCCTGATCGAAGCAGGCAATGCCCGCATGCCGATGCAACACGGCGAGCAGCATCGCAAGCCGGTTCTGCTCGAGGCCTACCGCAAGCCGGCGTGGATTCGGAACGTGCGCCGTATCCACGAGCGCCTGGATCTCGACGAGCAGCGGCCGCGAACCCTCCTGCGTCACGAGAACGCACGAGCCCGGCACGATCTGCTCGTGCTGCGACAGAAAAAGCGCCGAAGGATTGGCGACGCCGCGCAGCCCGCGTTCGGTCATCGCGAAGACGCCAAGCTCGTTGACGGCGCCGAAGCGGTTCTTGAACGCCCTCACGAGGCGAAACGACGAATGCGTGTCCCCTTCGAAATAAAGGACCGTATCGACGATGTGCTCCAGCACGCGCGGCCCCGCCAGGCTGCCCTCTTTCGTCACGTGGCCGACCATGACGATCGTCGTGCCCGATTGCTTCGCGATGCGGGTGAGTTGCGCCGCGCACTCGCGCACCTGCGCGACCGAGCCCGGCGCAGAGCTCAACGCGTCCGAATAGATCGTCTGGATGGAGTCGACCACGGCGACGTCGGGCCGCTCGGTCTCGATCGCCGCCTGGATCTTCTCGAGCTGGATCTCGGCGAGCAGCTTGAGCTCCGCCGCGCTCGCGCCACCCGGCTCGAGCAGCGCGAGACGTTGCGCACGCAAGCCGATCTGCGCGGCCGACTCCTCGCCGCTGATATAAAGCGCGCGACGCGTGGCCGCGAGCGCGGCGAGCGATTGCAGCAGCAGCGTCGATTTGCCGATGCCGGGGTCGCCACCGATCAGCACCACGCCGCCCGCCACGAAGCCGCCGCCGAGCACGCGGTCGAATTCGCCGATGCCGGTTGAGTAGCGCGGTACGTCAGCCGCCTCGATATCGGCAAGCCGCTGGACCGGCGCGCTTTTCGCAAGCGACTGGAACCGATGCGTGCCGCCCGTGGCGGCCGCCGTTTCCACCAGCGTATTCCATGCCCCGCAGGCCGGGCATTGTCCCTGCCATTTCGGCGTCTGGCCGCCGCATTCGGTACAGGTGTAAACCGTCTTCTGTTTTGCCACGCGCTCAAGCCCCCGGCCGTCGTTCGTTGCACCCGCCATTGCGGGGCGATACGGGAGCCGGGATCATTCCGCGCGCACGGGCACGCGCTGCGCCACCGCGCACATCAGCTCGTAGCCGATCGTGCCGCAGGCGCGCGCCACGTCGTCGATCGGCACCTGAGCGCCCCACAACTCGACGCGCGAACCGATACTGGCGCTGGGGCATGGGGTCAGATCTACCGTGAGCATGTCCATGGAGACACGGCCAACGATGCGCGTGCGCACGCCGTCGACGATAACGGGCGTGCCTTCGGGCGCACAACGCGGGTAGCCGTCGGCATAACCGCATGCGACCACGCCGATGCGCATCGGCGCCGGCGCCAGGAACGTCGAGCCATAACCGACTGACTGTCCCGCCGCGAGCGTTTGCACCGCGATCAGCTCCGAGGCGAGCGTCATGGCCGGCTGCAGCCCCACGCCCTCGATGGCCGAGGTGAGACCCGACGGCGAAGCACCGTAAAGAATGATGCCCGGGCGCACCCAGTCGAAGTGGGCCTCACGGTGCCAGAGGGTCGCAGCGGAATTGGAAAGGCTGCGCCCGCCCGCGATGCCTTCGGCGCCGCGTTCGAAGGCTGCCATCTGCTCGCCGATGCCGCGCTCGCCGTCTGCGTCCGAGAAATGGGTCATCAAAACGATCTGGCCGACGCCGGGGCAGGCCCGCGCGCGCTCCCAGGCCGCGCGGAATTTTTCGGGCGTGTAACCGAGCCGGTTCATGCCCGTGTTCATCTTGAGCTGGATGTTGACGGGTTTGGAGAGCCGCGCCATTTCCAGCATGCGCAGCTGTTCGTCGCAGTGCACAGTGGTGGTGAGGCTGTAGCGGTCGATCACGTCGATGTCGGTCGGCCGGAAAAAGCCTTCGAGCAGCAGGATCGGGCCCGCCCAGCCGAGCTCGCGCAGCTTGGCCGCCTCCTCGAGATCGAGCAGACCAAAACCGTCGGTTGCCCGCAGACCGGGGAACACTCGGGCAAGGCCATGGCCATATGCATTGGCTTTCACGACGGCCCATACCTTCGAGTTGGGCGCGTGGCGGCGGGCGACGGCAAGATTGTTGGCTAAGGCGGCGGTATGAATCGTGGCGAGAAGCGGGCGCGGCATGGACGTTTTCGTAAGAGCTTTTGGGGGCGAATCGGGCGCACAGGGCGCTCGTCTCGCGCTCACGGACGGCGCCGCCCGGCACCTTCCCGATGCGCGGGCCGTCCGAAGGCACCTATTTTCGTGATATAAAGCCGTGCGCACAACCCATTTCGAACGGCATAGGCCCCAAGGCGTCGCTCGCGCGACCGGCTCACGAGGCGCAGCGAGGACAGCACCGCATCAGATGAAAAAAGGTTTTTATTCCATCATGGCCGCGCAGTTTTTCTCGTCGCTGGCCGATAGCGCCCTTCTGATCGCCGCCATTGCTCTGCTCAAAGACCTTCATGCCCCGAACTGGATGACCCCGCTGCTCAAGCTGTTCTTCGTACTCTCGTACGTCGTGCTGGCGGCATTCGTGGGGGCATTCGCCGATTCCCGGCCCAAGGGCCACGTCATGTTCATCACGAACACGATCAAGATCGCCGGCTGCACGGTCATGCTGGGAGGCGCTCATCCGTTGATCGCCTACGGGATCGTCGGCTTCGGCGCCGCGGCCTACTCACCGGCGAAATACGGCATTCTGACCGAGCTGCTGCCGCCCGAGCGGCTCGTGGCCGCCAACGGCTGGATCGAGGGCACGACGGTCGCGTCGATCATCCTCGGCACGGTGCTCGGCGGCGCACTGATCAGCCCGCATATCGCCGCGCCGATCCTGCGTCATCACATTCCACTCGTGGCCACGCCGGCCGAAGCCGCGATGCTCGTGATCATCGGCATCTACGTCGTCGCCGCCATATTCAATCTGCGTATTCCGGATACAGGCGCGCGCTACCCGAAGCAACAGCATGGCCCCGTCAAACTCGTGACCGAGTTCGCCGACTGCTTTCTCACGCTCTGGCGCGACAAGCTCGGCCAGATCTCGCTTGCCGTGACGACGCTCTTTTGGGGCGCCGGCGCGACGCTTCAGTTCATCGTCCTCAAATGGGCCGAGGTCTCGCTCGGCATGTCGCTCTCCGAAGGCGCGATCCTGCAGGCCATCGTGGCCGTCGGGGTGGCGGTGGGCGCGATGGCGGCAGCGGCGAAAGTGCCGCTCAAGCGCTCCTTGAGCGTGCTACCCGTGGGCATCATCATGGGCATCGGGGTCATGATGATGGCGTTCTACACGCGCCATCTCGTGCCCGCCAATTGGGGCTTTTACTTCGGCCACCTGCACGTGCCGGGCTACCTCATCATCGCCTATCTGTTCCTGATGGTGGTCGGCGCGCTATCGGGCTTTTTTGTGGTGCCGATGAACGCGCTGCTGCAGCACCGCGGGCACGTCCTGCTTTCGGCCGGGCATTCGATCGCCGTGCAGAACTTCAATGAAAACCTCTCCGTGCTCGTCATGCTTTGCCTCTACGCGGTGCTGGTCTGGCTCGACGTGCCCGTATCAGTGGTGATCGTGCTCTTCGGCACGTTCGTCTGTCTCATGATGTGGCTCGTCATGCGACGACATCAGGCCAACCAGCGCGCGTTCGATGCCGTCGCGCTGATCGGCGAAGTCAAACACTGAACCGCGCACGGCGGCGCGCCGCGTCATCATGCCCCACGTCATTCCCAACGTATTGACGATCGCCGGCTCGGATTCGGGCGGCGGCGCCGGCATCCAGGCGGATATCAAGACCTGCTCGGCACTTGGCGCCTACGGCGCGAGCGTCGTCACCGCCCTCACCGCGCAAAACACGCATGGCGTGCGCGCGGTGCACGCTCCGGACGCCGGCTTCGTCGAGGCGCAGCTCGAAGCGGTGCTCGACGACATCCGCATCGACGCCGTCAAGATCGGCATGCTCGCCAACGCCGCAATCGTGCACGCGGTGGCGCGCGCACTCGCGCGATACCAGCCGCCCTTCGTCGTGCTCGACACCGTCATGATCTCGAAGAACGGTCACGCCCTGCTCGCGGCCGACGCCGTTGCCGCCCTGCGCGACGCGTTGCTGCCGCTCGCGCACCTCGTCACGCCGAATCTTCCCGAAGCCGCCGCGCTCCTTGGCGCGCAGCCCGCAGACGACGAAACCGCCATGCTCGAACAGGGCGAGGCACTGCGCGCGCTCGGCGCGCGGGCCGTGCTGATGAAAGGAGGTCATCTGCCGTCCGCCCAAAGCCCCGATTGGCTCGTTGACGCCGCCGGCCATCGCCGCTTCGGCGCCGAGCGTCTGCCGTTGCCCAATACGCACGGCACCGGCTGCACGCTGTCAGCCGCGATTGCGGCGCTTCGCCCCCAGCGCGCCGATCTGGCGAGCGCCGTGGCCGACGCGAAGGGCTATCTGCTCGACGCGATGCGCGCGAGCGGCCGGCTCCGCGTGGGTAGTGGCATCGGGCCACTCCATCACTTCTGCCGCTGGTGGTAGTCGCTTAACGCGAACGCTTCGGCACGCGCGGGCCAGTCGTCGGGAACGATGAATCCGCGTGTGCGTTCGCGCCATGCGGCGGCGGCCTCGTCCCAGGCGAAGCCGGCGACCATCGTCGGGGCGCGCGGCGAATGGGCACAGTCGTTCAATGCACCGGCATCCACCAGACCCCTGTCGGCCGCCTCGGACCCCGCCGTCACCTGTTGCGGAGCGAGCCACGCAAGCCGCGGCAACGCCATCCACCGCTTGGCCGCATCACGCGCAAATGCCTCCCAAGCATGCCGCGGCACCCAGAATCCGCGCGAATGCCCGGGCTCGACCGCGGCCGGCAACCGCGGCGCAGCGAGGCCGCTCGCGGTGTCATGCCATCGATAGAAGAGCCAGCCCTTGACAAGCATCTGCGCTTGCCACGGGCCGCGATGGCCGAGCGACGCGAAGGCCTCGGTTGCCGAGAGCGGCAATTGATGCTCGACCAACCGGGCAAGCTTGATGTCGAAACGGTCGAGCAGGTTCGGCCCGACGTAGTCCGCAAGCACGCCTCGCTCGCTGCCCGTATGGAGATAGCACTTGACGCCCAACTCCCAGTGCAGCCGCCGCCCGTTCGCCGTCTGTACCAGAAAATCGCACTCCCCGAGGGTCCGCCCGGCTCGTCGCAGCGTGACGTTCGCGGCGACGAGCCGCTCCGCCGGGCCGTGTTCCAGGTAGTAGCCGAGCAGCGTTTCGGCGTAACGGCCGAGCCGCGTGAGCGGCGCGGCGCTCAGCACGCGAAGAAGCGTCCGTGGATCGCGATCGAGACTGCTCAGCCAAGCCGCAACGGCGGCGCGTTCGCCCACGGCTTCGCCTGGATGCGCCAGCGCAGCGAGCGGCCCGTGCTCGCGCAACAGCGAGGGACTCATAAGCAGCCAGGCCAGATCGCGCACGGCGTCCACGCGCAGCGAATCGAGCAATGCATCGAGCACGGCGGCGCTCTTGGCAGCCGGCTCGAGCGAAGTCATTCGCCTGCCCGCCCGCCAAGCGCCTGCCTGTACGTGTCGTGCGCAAGACAAAGATCGGCCCACGCTTTCGCCTTGTCGTGCAGGCTGCGCAACAGATAAGCGGGGTGATAGGTGACGATCACAGGCACGTCCTCATAGCGATGCACACGGCCGCGCAGCGACGAAATGCTCGCATCCGTTTTCAACAGGTTCTGCGCAGCCACGCGGCCGAGCGCGACAATCAGCTTCGGCTTGACGAGCGCCACCTGCCGCTGCAGATAAGGCTCGCAGCGCGCGACCTCATCCGGCTCCGGATTGCGGTTGCCCGGCGGCCGGCATTTGACGACGTTGGCGATATAGACGTTGTCGCCCCGCGCGAGCGCCAGCGCCCGCAGCATGCTGTCGAGCAGTTTGCCGGCTTGGCCCACGAACGGCTCGCCCTGCTTGTCCTCATTTTCGCCGGGAGCTTCGCCGATCAACATCCAGTCCGCTTCGCGGTCGCCGACGCCGAACACCGTGTTGGTCCGCCGCTCGCAGAGCCGGCAGCCTTCACACGATGCCACCCGCGCGGCGAGCGCATCCCAGTCGAGCATCCGGACGGCCGCCTCTTGGCGAGCCGGTTGCGCCTCGATCTCGCGCGGCGAATCGCTTTCGGGTGGAGGCGCGATGTCCGCGGCCGGCTCGATCCGCAATGGCGGATCGGACGCGCGGGCGGGCTTACGCTCGGCCGGCGGCGCCGGCTCGGGCGCCATCGGTGCCGCCTCGCGCGTGCGCCGCGCAAACGCTTCGCCCCCATCGGGAATCGATTGCGGCCTCGATGCGCGCTCGGGCGCTGCCGCAGCGGGTGCCTGCCCAGCCGGGCCGCTCAGAGCAGCGCGACCTTCGGCTGGCGGCGAGGCATCGCCTCCGTCCGCCTTCGCGGCCACGGTGGACACGACGCCCCCCCCGGCCCCGACCACTTCGCGCGTATCGCGACGCACCCAGAGCGGAGCAAGCCCGAGCATCTCGAGCACGGCTTCATCGAACGCCATCCGCGCCCTCCTTCGGAAACGTGTATCTCATGACGATTGCATCTTCGCGGCTGCGGTGACGCGCCGGATAGTAGTTCCTGCGGCGTCCGACCGTAACAAAACCAAAACGCTCGTACAGCCTGATCGCGCGCACGTTCGACGGTCGAACCTCGAGCAACACGCCGCCAAGGCCCGTCGTGCGGGCAATGCGTGCCGCCTCGCGCAAAAGCGCGAGGCCGGCGCCGCTGTGCTGAGCGCGTGGCGCGACACAGAGGTTCAACAAATGCATTTCATCGACAACCGGCATCAATACGCAATAGCCTACGAGCACACCCGTCACATGACGCATGCACACGCCGAAATAGCCGTTGCGCAACGAATCCTCGAAGTTGCCGCGCGTCCAGGGAAACTCATAGGCCTCGCGCTCGATCAGCGCCACCTCGTCGAGATCGGCATCGGTCATCGGCGACATATACCGATCGGCCAGCAGCACACCGCTCATCGTGCCGGATCCCCGCCTCGGGCGGCCAGACGTTCGGCCGTCGTTTGCGCGACCTTGTCGCGGATGTACTCGGGCGCGGCCCGATCGGCCGGTACGGCCTGCCCCGCACGCCAGGCGCGCAGCGCGGCATGAGCGAGCGGAACGGCATGCGGGAGCGCCTCGCCATCGACGGTGCGGGCGCCGAGCGCCGCGGGCAGACGCTCGCCGAAAGATGCCGCCGCGTTGCCGCCGAGCGTGAATGGCTCGTCGGGCAACGCCAACGCCCCCGGCGCGCCGAGCGAAGGTGCGACGATCGCGCGCCACGCCTGCGCAGCCGCATCCCAGAGGTAGTCGGCCCAATAGACTTCGTCCATTCGCGCATCCATGGCAACGAGCACGCGGTTGGCCGAGGGATCGCGCAGCCGCGCGCTCTCGGCGCATACGAGGAGCGTGCTCACCGGCACGACGGGTATGCCGAGCCCGAATGCGAGGCCCTGGGCGACACCGGCCGCGGTACGCAGGCCTGTGAACGATCCGGGGCCCGCACCGAACGCGATGGCGCTGCAATCGGCGAGCGTCAGCCCCGCTTCCTGCAGGATTTCGCGCACGGCCGGCAGTATGCGGGCACTGGAGACGGCGCCCGTCGGCTCGTGGCGGGCGACGAGGCGCGGCGGCGATGCGTCGCCGGGCTCGGCCGGCTCGCCAGAATCGAGCAGCGCAACCGAGCAGTATTCGGTCGAAGTATCGAAAGCAAGCAGAACGGTTCGGATCATGGGCACTATTGTAATGCGGCGCCACGGCCTCCCGGATCGTGAAAGGCTGCGCTCGCGCGCGGGGCCCGCGCCGGCATGCCGCTTGCGCCCGCCGTTTGGAGGCTTTGCTCCAGCTCGCGGCGCCTCCCGCTTGCTATGATCGGCCGCCTTATCGCTTCAAGGGAGAAAAGCAATGAGCACACTCGATGCGCGCTTCGAACAAGCCCAGGTGGACGTCAAGGGCCTATCGGAGAAACCCGGCAACATGACGCTGCTGCGTCTTTACGCGCTCTTCAAGCAGGCGACCGAGGGCGACGCGCACGGCGACAAGCCCGGCTTCGCCGATATCGTCGGCAAATATAAGTACGACGCCTGGGCATCGCTCAAGGGTACCGACCGCGATCAGGCCAAGGAACAGTACATCGCGCTCGTCGAATCGCTGAGAAACGGCACCGCATCGTAGGACTGCCACCGCGCCACCGGCGCCGCTACACCGGCTACGGGACAGCCCTGGGGTGGCGGCACAATTCCCAGTGGCGCGCCGCAACAAAAATCCGTATAATGCGCGGGTGCCTCGTTGCGCCTACCCGGCTGTCTCGTAGCACCTCGTAGCGTTTTGCTCCAATCCAGTTTAGAACTGTCCCCTTCTGCCTAGGCCATTGCTGGCCGTCTTGTACCAGGCTGGCGGCGATGCTTCAGTGCATCCCGTATCCGATACAGCTCTAACGAAAAGCTCGCCGCAACATGCGGGCTGCCCCCGTTTTTCGATTTGCTCGCACCGTTTGCATGCTGAATCCGACGACTTGGGTAATGCCGATTGGCGCCGACGTTCCTTCCCTGTGTTGTATCAAGGATTCTCATGACATCTGGTTTCACTTCCCCGCTCACCGCCGTTGCTGACCGCGTCCTCGGAGTCGACGCCGACTCGAACCTCGAGGCCACGCCCGTCGAGCAACCCGGTGCGGGCTTCGCTGCGCTCGGCCTGTCGCCCGAGATCGTCTCGGCGCTGATCGCCGCGGGCTACTCGGCGCCTACGCCGGTGCAGCAGCGCGCCATTCCGGCCGGCATCGCGGGCCGCGATCTGCTCGTATCGAGCCCGACGGGCTCGGGCAAGACCGCTGCCTTCATGCTGCCCGCCATCGAGCGCTTCGCGCAGTTGCAAAAAACCCGGGCGGCAAAGCCGCGCGAAGCCGTTGCCGAAGGCGAGCGCCGCACGCGTCGCGGCCCGCCGGTGGCGCGCCCCGGCCTGCTCGTGCTGACGCCGACTCGCGAACTCGCGATGCAAGTGACGACGGCCGCATCTACCTACGGCAAGCACCTGCGGCGCCTGCGCACGGTGAGCATTCTCGGCGGTGTCGCGTACGGCCAGCAGTTGATGCTGCTCGCGAAGAACCCCGAGATCCTGGTCGCCACGCCGGGTCGCCTGCTCGATCACCTCGAGCGCGGCCGCATCGATCTCTCCGAGTTGCAGATGCTCGTGCTCGATGAAGCCGACCGCATGCTCGACATGGGCTTCGTCGAAGATATCGAGACGATCGTCGCGGCCACGCCGGCCACGCGCCAGACGATGCTGTTCTCGGCCACGCTCGACGGCAAGATCGGCGCACTCACGGGCCGCCTGCTGCGCGACCCCGAGCGCATCGAGATTCAGCACCGCGCGGAGTCGCGCGACAACATCGCGCAGACAGTGCATTACGTCGACGATCGCGACCATAAGGATCGCCTGCTCGACCATCTTCTGCGCGATAACGCGCTCGATCAGGCGATCGTCTTCACCGCCACGAAGAGCGACGCCGATCAACTCGCGGGGCGCCTCGCGGATGCCGGTTTCTCTTCGGCCGCATTGCATGGCGACTTGCCGCAAGGCGCACGCAACCGCACGATCCGCGCGCTGCGCGAGCGCCGCGTGCGCGTGCTGGTGGCAACGGACGTCGCAGCGCGCGGCATCGACATCCCCGGCATCACGCACGTCTTCAACTACGATCTGCCGAAATTCGCCGAGGACTACGTGCACCGCATCGGCCGCACGGGCCGCGCCGGCCGCACCGGCACGGCTGTGAGCCTCGTGCATCATGCCGAGTTCGGTGCGCTCAAGCGCATCGAGCGGTTCGTTCGCACGACGCTGCCCGTCAACATCGTCGAGGGCTTCGAGCCCCGCAAGGCCCCGCCGTCGAATCGCGGCAACGGCACAGGCGGGCGCGGCCGCCCGGGCGGCGGCAACGGCGGCGGTCGGCGCTTCGGCTCCGGCTCCGGTTCGACCGGCGGCAGCAATGCGCGCGGCAACGGCGCACATGGCGGCGGCCAAGGCGAGCGCGCCCGTAACGGTAACAGCTGGGGCGGCCGGCCTTCGGGCGGCTCGCGCGACGGCTATCGAGGCCGCAGCGATGCAGCCCGTGGCGCTCGCCGCGGCAGCTGAACATCGCCCAGATGCCTCCGCGCGCAGCGCGGCGGCAGGCCTTCACAAACCGGTGCTTCGGCACCGGTTTTTTATTGCCCGCTATTTTTCACGATGCGGGAAAAACTTTTGCGTCGTAAAAAGACGTGCTGCGTGGCACAACGGTGCGCGTTGCAGCATGGGAAATCACATTCCTCATTGCGAAATACACTATCCAACCCGTTGTTTTTACAAGATAAAATACAACACATAAAAGCTCGATGAGGGGTGTCTCCGACGGCTCGATTTGCCTAGACTCTTATATAAGACCTCGCGCTTCGACGGCTATCCGAACCGCGAACCGTTTTTTTCTCTCAGGCAACTCAGGAGTACACCATGTCACGTCAACAGCAAGCTCAGGAACTTCAACGGCAGTGGGAAACGGATCCGCGCTGGAAAGGCATCCGCCGCGGCTACTCGGCCGAGGACGTCGTGCGGCTGCGCGGCTCGCTGCCCGTCGAGCATACGCTTGCGCGGCGCGGCGCCGAAAAGCTGTGGAACGCGATCAACACGGAGCCGTTCGTCAACGCCCTCGGCGCGCTGACGGGCAATCAGGCCATGCAACAGGTGAAAGCCGGCCTCAAGGCAATTTATCTGTCGGGCTGGCAAGTGGCCGGCGATGCGAACGTGGCAGGAGAAATGTATCCGGATCAGTCGCTCTATCCGGCCAACTCGGTGCCGCTCGTCGTCAAGCGCATCAACAACACGCTCACGCGCGCCGACCAGATCCAATGGTCCGAGGGCAAAAACCCCGGCGACGAAGGCTATGTCGATTTCTTCGCGCCGATCGTGGCCGACGCGGAAGCCGGTTTCGGCGGCGTGCTCAACGCATTCGAGCTGATGAAGGCCATGATCGAGGCCGGTGCGTCCGGTGTGCACTTCGAAGACCAGCTCGCATCGGTCAAGAAGTGCGGCCACATGGGCGGCAAGGTGCTCGTGCCGACGCGCGAGAACGTCGCAAAGCTGACGGCGGCGCGCCTCGCGGCGGACGTCTGCGGCGTGCCGACCGTGCTCATCGCGCGCACGGACGCTGAAGCAGCCGACCTCATTACGTCCGACGTCGACGAAAACGACCGCCCGTTCCTCACGGGCGAGCGCACCGTGGAAGGTTTCTTCCGCACGAAGCCGGGCCTCGACCAGGCAGTCTCGCGCGGGCTCGCCTATGCCCCGTACGCGGACATGATCTGGTGCGAGACGGGCAAGCCCGATCTCGAGTACGCGAAGAAGTTCGCCGAGGCGATCCACAAGGAATTCCCCGGCAAGCTGCTTTCGTACAACTGCTCGCCGTCGTTCAAC
Source organism: Trinickia caryophylli (assembly GCF_034424545.1). Taxonomy (NCBI): domain Bacteria; kingdom Pseudomonadati; phylum Pseudomonadota; class Betaproteobacteria; order Burkholderiales; family Burkholderiaceae; genus Trinickia; species Trinickia caryophylli. The sequence continues at coordinate 435,299 of NZ_CP139970.1, forward strand.
TGGAAGAAGAACCTCGACGATGCGACGATCGCGAAATTCCAGAAGGAACTCGGCGCGATGGGCTACAAGTTCCAGTTCATCACGCTCGCGGGCTTCCACGCGCTCAATCACTCGATGTTCAATCTCGCGTACGGCTACGCTCGCACGCAGATGAGCGCGTTCGTGGAACTGCAGCAAGCCGAGTTCGCGGCTGCGGAAAAGGGCTTCACGGCCGTGAAGCATCAGCGCGAAGTCGGCACGGGCTACTTCGACGCCGTCACGCAAACCGTCGAGCGCGAAGCGTCGACGACGGCACTGCATGGCTCGACGGAAGACGAGCAGTTCTTCGACAGCAAGAAGGTGGCCTGAGGCGGCCGCACGGGGCCGGCTCGCCGGCCCCGGTGTTGCAGTTCGGCCGACCGCCCAGCCGTCCGACTGACGCCGGGCACGGCCGGATACCCGCTCAGCGGTAGACGATCACGGGAATCTTCGTGTGCGTGAGCACGCGCTGCGTCTCGCTGCCGAGGAGCAGGCTGCCGAGACCGCGCCTGCCGTGCGACGCCATGAGGATCACGTCGCAGCCCCCCTCCTCGGCCGCTTCGATGATGCCGAGGTAGGGCGACGGATGCACGCTCGTGCGGCTCGAACAATCGACGCCGGCGAGCCGCGCCGCCTGCTCGACCTCGTCCAGATGCGAGCGCGCCTCGCGCTCGCTACGGGCCTGAAAGTCTTCGGGCGCCTCGACGACCACTTCCGAAAACGGCGAGTACGGGTACTGCGGCAAGCACGCGTAAGCGGTCACGCGCGCGCCGACCGACCGCGCCAGATCGATGGCGCCGTCGATCGCTTTTTTCGACAACTCGGAACCGTCCGTCGGAACCAGGATGTGCTTGAACATGGCCCTCTCCCTCGCTGGCTGCCTCGCGCGGGGCATCTCGCGGCGCGGTTGCCGGGCACCCGTGGACACGCCTGAAGTCGATTGTAGTGCCGTCAAGGCTGCCATTGCCCCGGCCTACGGGAGACTCCGCATATCGAAAACCCGCCCGAAGCATGCGTTAGCGCCAGTAGTCCGCGCGCTCGTACGTGTGCTTCAGATAGTCGAGAAAAAGCCGCACCCGCAGCGGCAAATGGCGCCGCTGTGCGAATACGGCATGAATGCCGATCGGCGGCGCCGCGAAGCCGTCGAGAACGGTGACGAGCCTCCCGGCGGCGATGTCCGCGCCCACCTCCCACCACGAGCGCCAGGCGAGCCCGTAGCCGAGCACGCACCATTCGCGCAGCACGGCGCCGTCGGTGCACTCCATCGTGCCCGATACCTTGATCGATACCGCCTTGCCGTCTTCCTGGAACGACCAGGCGCGCTGCTGGTTCGCATTGGCAGCGAGCGCGAGGCAGTTGTGACGCGCGAGATCGGCCAGCGTCTGCGGCGTGCCCCGGTGCTCGAGATAGGCGGGCGCGCCCACGCACACGCGCCGGTTCTCGCCGAGCTTGAGCGAGACGAGCGACGAATCGGGCAACTCGCCGAGCCGCACCGCGCAATCGAACCCCTCGTTGACGAGATCGACGAGCCGGTCGGAAAGATCGAGCGTGATCGAAACGTCGGGATGCGCCGCCGCGAACGCGGGCACGAGCGGCGCCACGTGCTTGCGGCCGAAGCCCGCCGGCGCCGATACACGAAGATGCCCGCTCGCTTTGACGCCTCCGGCCGAAACGCTCGCCTCGGCGTGGTTCAGCTCGTGCACGATGCGCTGACAGTCCTCGAGAAACGCCGAGCCCTCGAACGTCAACGTGAGCTTGCGCGTCGTGCGCACGAAAAGCTTCACGCCAAGCCGCTCCTCGAGGGCGTCAAGCCGCCGGCCGATTACCGCGGGCGCCACCCCCTCCGCGGCGGCCGCGGCCGACAGACTGCCCTTTGCCGCCACGGCCACGAAAGTTTCGATCTGCTTCAAACGTGCCATGGCCGGTGTTGTCGCATCGAGGTCCCGAGAGCGGGCAGATTAGCCGATTCATTATCAAAAAGTCAAAGATCAAGTGACGTTTTGCATCTTTTTTAACCCTTATAGATATCAATAGAATGAATGCCCTGCCTGTGACCTGAGAGGAGAACGACCGATGCCAGCCAGCATGCCGCCTCGCCCCAGGGCAATCGTCTTCGACGCTTACGGAACGCTCTTCGACGTGCATGCCGTCATCGCCGCGGCGGAGCAGCGTTTCACGGGATATGGAGAAGCGCTCTCGCAGTTGTGGCGGGCGAAGCAGATCGAGTACACGCAGTTGCGCACGCTCGCGGCGCCCGACGGCAGCCACTACCGTCCGTTCTGGGACATCACGCTCGATGCGCTTCGTCACGCATGCGCACGGCTCGGCTTGCCGCTCGACGATGCGACACAGAAGCGGCTGATGGACGAATACGCATGCCTCTCGGCTTACCCGGACGTCCTGCCGGCGTTGGACCAATTGCGCACACACCTGGGGCCGGACGTCGGGCTGGGCATCCTGTCGAACGGCAACCCGCACATGCTCGATGTCGCAATCAAGAGCGCCGGCATGGCGGACCGGTTCGATGCCGTGCTGTCCGTCGATACCGTGCGCGCCTACAAGCCATCGCCGCGCGCGTATGCGCTCGGCCCGCAGGCATTCGGCTGCGACGCGCGTGCGATCGTCTTCGTCTCGTCGAACGGCTGGGACGTGGCGGGCGCGGGGTGGTTCGGCTACACGACGTTCTGGCTCAACCGGGCGCACGCGCCGGCCGAGGAACTCGGTATCGCCGCGCAAGGCACGGGCGACGGCATGCCCGCGTTGATCGCATTCGTCGATGCGCTGGCCAAGCAAGGCATTGCCCACCGCCGACGCTCGGGCGACAAGCTGCGGCGCCCCGGTGGCACGCAGGCCCCCGATTCATGAAACAAGCGAGCAATACCGCTATCAGATCGACTGACCGACCAAGGAGAGGTACATGACGCACACGTTGTCGCTGCCGCAAGGCATGGAAATCACGGCCGCGATCGAGCCCGGTTTCGAGAAGATCCTGACGCCCGATGCGCTTGCCCTCGTCGCCCGGCTGCACCGCGCGTTCGAAGGCCGTCGGCGCGAGTTGCTGGCCGCGCGGCGCGCCCGCACAGAACGGCTCGACGCGGGCGAGCGCCCCGATTTTCTGGCCGAAACGAAGGCGATCCGCGAAGGCGACTGGACGATCGCACCGCTGCCGCGCGATCTCGCATGCCGGCGCGTGGAGATCACGGGCCCCGTCGAGCGCAAGATGATCATCAACGCGCTGAACTCGGGTGCGGACAGCTACATGACCGACTTCGAGGATTCGAACACGCCGAACTGGCACAACCAGATCACGGGCCAACTCAACCTGATCGACGCGGTGCGCCGCACGATCTCGCTCGAGCAAAACGGCAAGCAGTATCGTCTCGACGACAAGATCGCCACGCTGATCGTACGGCCGCGCGGCTGGCACCTCGACGAGAAGCATGTGAGCGTGGACGGGCAGCGCGTCTCGGGCGGGATTTTCGATTTCGCGCTTTACCTTTTTCATAACGCAAAGGAGTTGCTCGCGCGCGGCAGCGGCCCCTACTTCTATCTACCGAAGCTCGAGAGCCACCTCGAAGCGCGCCTTTGGAACGACGTATTCGTGGCAGCCCAGGAAGCGCTCGGCCTTGCGCGCGGGACGATCCGCGCGACGGTGCTGATCGAAACGATCCTCGCCGCGTTCGAGATGGAGGAAATCCTCTATGAATTGCGCGAGCACAGTGCCGGGCTCAACGCGGGACGCTGGGACTACATCTTCTCGGCGATCAAGAAGTTCAAGAACGACGCCGGCTTTTGCCTGGCCGACCGCAGTCAGATCACGATGACCGTGCCGTTCATGCGCGCCTATGCGCTGCAATTGCTGAAGACCTGCCACAAGCGCAACGCGCCGGCGATCGGCGGCATGAGCGCGCTGATTCCGATCAAGAGCGACGCCGCGGCAAACGAAAAGGCCATGGCTGGCGTGCGTGCCGACAAGGCTCGCGACGCAACCGACGGTTACGACGGCGGTTGGGTGGCACACCCGGGGCTCGTGCCCATCGCGATGGAAGAATTCGTCAAGGTGCTCGGCGACAAGCCGAACCAGATCGGCAAACAACGCGACGACGTGACGGTAACGGCCAAGGACCTGCTCGATTTCCGCCCGGAGGCGCCGATCACCGAAGCCGGGCTGCGCAACAACATCAACGTGGGCATCCACTATCTCGGATCATGGCTCGCGGGCAACGGCTGCGTGCCGATCCACAACCTCATGGAGGATGCGGCAACTGCCGAAATCTCGCGTTCGCAGGTGTGGCAATGGATCCGCTCGCCGAAAGGCAAGCTCGACGACGGCCGCAAGGTCACGGCCGAACTCGTGAGCGAGCTCACGAAGCAGGAACTCGAGAAAGTGAAGCAGGCGGTGGGCGGGAATACGGCGACGTACGATCGCGCCGCGCAAATCTTCGAAAAGATGTCGACGTCGGCTCAGTTCACCGAATTCCTGACGTTACCGCTTTACGAGGAAATCTGAGGCGCGCCCCATGCGGTACTTCCGTCCATCTTGCAATCGGGAGTACCGCCGCGGTTCAACTGCCGTAGCGCAGCGACGGCGCTGCATCGCGCTCGCGCCGGTAGGCGACCCAGTCGCCCTCGTCGATGCGTGCGAGACCCGCGACCGACTCCGGGCCGACCGGGTAGAAAAGGCACGAAAGACGCCGCCCCGCCACGCCCACCTCGATCTCCCGCGACTTGAAGAGTCCATCGACGCCCGGGTACACCTCCTCGATCTCGTCGAGCACCGGCACGAGCGCGTCCTCGATCTCGTAGATATCGCCGCGTACGGCCCCCGCTCCCGCATCCGGAACGAGTCCCGGGTAACGGCCGAAGTCGTAAAGGCGCCCGTTGACGAACGCGGCGCCGATCAGCCGCGGCGCCGGGATCGCATGCCGCGCAGCCGCGAGGCCGATATCGTTGATCTCGCCCTCGCGCAAAGTCCCGTAAACGAAAACGTGTCGCATCTGCCCTCGTCCTTTTTTGTGTGGTTGCCCCGCTCGTTGTCTATCGGCAAGCGTCGCCGTATCCGATATCGTCTCGGCACGATCCGCGCGTACCTTGCGCGGCCTCAGCATTATGCATGCCGTCCATGCACGAAGCGAGCACGCTCCGCTAACGAATTGCTTTCACTCACGAGCGACGGCGCAGCCCGTTGCCGACGCCGCGACGCACGCCGGGGCGTAATGCCCTGCCGAGCCCATACAATAGCGACGGCGCGATCTTCCGCGCGTCATCTTTCATCCAACGCCTGCCGGCACCGTGCAGATCATGACCGACACCGCCTCCTGGCCCCCGCCGGCCCGCGTGCATTTCGTCGACATTCCGCCCGAGTTCGCGCCAACGCGGACGCACCCCATCCGGGTGCGCTCGCGGCCGATGCCGGCCGGCGAACGCATTACGCTGCACATGCATGCCTGGGCGCAATTGGCGTACGCATCGCGCGGCGTGTTGCGGCTCGCGATCGAAAGCAGCACCTGGATCGTGCCGCCGTCGCGAGCGATCTGGGTGCCGCCGCACGTGCCGCATGAAGTATTCGTCGTCGAGGATGCTTATCTGCGCACGCTGTACATCGACGAATCCGCCGTGCCCGACGGCCTCGAGACGAGCCGCGTCATGGAAGTCTCGCCTTTGCTGCGCGAGCTCATCGTGGCGATGGACGCGCCCGGACTACAGGGCGGGCGCGAACGCATGCTCGGTGCCCTCGCGCTCGACGAACTGGCTCGAGCCGTGCCGCTGCCGCTCTCGGTGCCGATGCCGCGCGAAAAGCGGTTGCGCGCGCTATGCGAAGCGCTTCTCGCAGACCCGGGCAACAGCGACCCGCTCGAATTCTGGGCAGCGAGCGTCGGCGCGAGTACGCGCACGATCGCGCGCCTCTTCCGGCACGAGCTCGGCATGAGCTTTTCGCAATGGCGCCAGCAGGCAGTGCTTGCACGCGCGATCCCGCTGCTCAACCAAGGGCGTGCGCTTTCGCACATCGCTCGCGAACTCGGCTATCAGAGCCAGAGTGCGTTCTCGGCCATGTTCCGCCGGGCCTTCGGCGAAAGCCCCCGCGCGTTCATGATGCGCGACCCCACACGTGCGGCAGAAGACGCGGATGACGAAGCGACCGACGCGCAAACGCAGCGCGGCGAACCCGCCCACCGCTGAGCCGACCGCCGCCTTGCTGCTCGATCGCATGTGCCCGGTGCTCCCGCCCGCTCACACCCGCCGCGTCATATGCCGGATAGCGCCGAACTGCGCCAGCCTGGGGCCTGCCACGCGATAGCCCATGCGCAAATAAAGCCGGGCAGCCGGGTTATCGATGAACACGCGCAGTTGCAGCTCCCTCAGCCCGCGCTCTCGAGCCCACTGATGGCAGGTCTGCAGCAAATACGTACCGGCACCCTGGCGCCGATGGCCCACGGCGATCTGCACATCGCGGATATGCAGCGAATCTCCCTCTTCGGTCATGCGCAGCACCCCGATCGGCTCGCCGTCGTCCGCCTCGAGAATGAAATTCTCGGACTCGCACCAGCTCACGTAGAAAAGGTCGGCCCGCCAGATCAGATGGTGCCGTTCGTAGTAGCCGCTCATGTTCGTGCGCGTGAGTGCCTCGGCAAACGGAAAATCGCCTGCCGCGGCTTTGCGCAACCGAAAGGGCAACGGAACGTCGGTCGGATCGAACATCGCGGCCACGAAGGGTGGAACTCGAGAACACGGTAAGACAGCACGGCCCGGCTTGCAACCGAGATTTGCCCGGCAGGGTGTGCTGCTCAACGCCGCAGGGGCCGCGAGGGCGCAGAGCGCGGCGCCGCAGCCCGGTTCGAGCCGGAATCGGAATGCCTGAAAACGGGCAAAGAAAAAGCCCGTTGAGCGAACTCAACGGGCTTCATCGTCTGGCGGAGTGGACGGGACTCGAACCCGCGACCCCCGGCGTGACAGGCCGGTATTCTAACCAACTGAACTACCACTCCACTTTCCTGCTCGGCCCGAGAGCCGTGATACGCCTCTCGAGCTGCGACGCGCTTCGCCGACGCGCCGCCGATATCTGGCGTCCCCTAGGGGATTCGAACCCCTGTACTCACCGTGAAAGGGTGATGTCCTAGGCCTCTAGACGAAGGGGACAAAACGACCGCTTACACCTCTATTAAAAAAGCCCGTTCAACTCGAACTGAACGGGCTTTGTCTGGCGGAGTGGACGGGACTCGAACCCGCGACCCCCGGCGTGACAGGCCGGTATTCTAACCGACTGAACTACCACTCCATTTCTTTCACCATACTCGTGAACCGTCGGTCTCGATTCACCAGCCGCAACGCTTCTCGTCCGAAACGCCACTGATGTTTGGCGTCCCCTAGGGGATTCGAACCCCTGTACTCACCGTGAAAGGGTGATGTCCTAGGCCTCTAGACGAAGGGGACAAAATTCTCTTCGTGCTGCTCGCTTCGCAATCCGCTTTCGTCAACATCTTTCGCCGAAAGCGAAGATCGCTATTCTAACTTCGCACTCGCTGTTTGTGAAGCAATTTCTTTTCGATGCCGCGCCCCGAAAGGCTTTCAGACTAACGCCCTTCCCCATACCGCAAGAGCAGTGCTTGTCCGTTGCATCGCGACGCTCCAGCAAACGTCGTCAACAGCGAAGCCTGCGATTATACGCACCGTTTTTAGGGGGGCGCAAGAACTTTCTGGCAGATTCGGATCGCCGCGCGCAAGAAAACACCGCCGCGAGCCGCTCGGCGGTGTACGTTACCAATGGTCCTGCGCCGGCGAGCTGCTGGCAGCGTCGGCTCAGGCGGCCGCCAGCGCCGCCAGCAGCGCGTCGACGCTGGCCTTCGCGTCGCCGAACAGCATGCGCGTGTTGTCCTTGTAAAAGAGCGGATTGTCGACGCCCGCATAACCCGATGCCATGCTGCGCTTCGACACGACGACCGTGCGGGCCTTCCACACTTCGAGCACCGGCATGCCGGCGATGGGGCTGCCAGGATCCTCGAGTGCGCCCGGGTTCACGATATCGTTGGCGCCGATCACGAGCACGACGTCGGCATGTGCGAAGTCGTCGTTGATCTCCTCCATCTCGAGCACGATGTCGTACGGTACTTTCGCTTCCGCCAGCAACACGTTCATGTGCCCGGGCAACCGTCCCGCCACCGGATGAATGCCGAAGCGCACCCGCACGCCCATCGCGCTCAGCTTGCGCGTGATCTCGCTGATCGTCGACTGAGCCTGCGCCACGGCCATGCCGTATCCAGGCACGATGATGACGTCCGAGGCGTCGCGCAGCAGCGCACCGACTTCGTCGACGGTGGTCGAGACGACATTCCCCCCTGCCGGGGCGGCACTCGTCGAAGCGGCCGTGCCGAACCCGCCGAGTATGACCGAGACGAAGCTGCGGTTCATGGCGCGGCACATGATGTAGCTCAGAATCGCGCCGCTCGAGCCCACGAGCGCCCCCGTCGTGATCAGCAGATCGTTGTCGAGCATGAAACCCGTTGCGGCCGCCGCCCAGCCCGAATAGCTGTTGAGCATCGACACGACGACGGGCATGTCGGCGCCGCCGATGGCCATGACGAGATGCACGCCCAGCGCCGCCGCGAGCACGATCATCGCGAGCAGCGCCAACAACCCTTCGCGGCTCGCCGGCGCAGTCAGAAAGAGGAAGCCGAGCACGACGAAGAGTGCCACCACGGTGAGATTCAGCGCGTGCCGCCCCGGCAGCACGAGCGGCCGGCCGCCGATCGTGCCCTGCAGCTTCAGGAACGCGACGATCGATCCCGTGAACGTTACGGTGCCGATGAGCGCGCCGAGGTAGATCTCGCATTCGTGAATCGTATGCTCGACCGCGCTCGCGCCCGCCGCGGGCGCGAGGTAGCTGTTGATTCCGGCGATGACGGCGGCCAGCCCGACGAAGCTGTGCAGGATCGCCACGAGCTGCGGCATCTGCGTCATCTCCACGCGGGTGGCGAGCCACGCGCCGATCGCAGCCCCGCCGCCCGCGCAGACGAGCACGACCACGAAGCTCGCGCCCGGCGCGACGAGCAGCGTGGCCGCCACGGCGATCATCATCCCGAGCATGCCGTAGACGTTGCCGCGCCGCGCGCTCGCGGGGTGGCTCAGCCCGCGCAGGCTCAGGATGAAGAGCGTGCTGGCCCCGAGATAGGCAATGTTGCCGATTCCGTTGAACATTGCTTCGGTCTCCTTAGTTTCTCTGGAACATCTTGAGCATGCGTTGCGTGACGAGGAAGCCGCCCGCGATGTTGATCGTGGCCACGAAGAGCGCGATGCCGCCGAGCGCCGTCACGAGCGCATGACCGGTGCCAAGCTGAAGCAGCGCGCCGATCACGATGATTCCGCTGATCGCGTTCGTCACGCTCATGAGCGGCGTATGGAGCGCCGGCGTCACGTTCCAGATGACCTGATAGCCCACGAACACGGCCAGCACGAACACGGTCAGATGACCGACGAATGCGCTCGGTGCGACCGCGCCGAGCGCCAGCAGCGCGAGCACCCCGGCTGCGGCGACGATCATGGAGAGTGTCGACGAACGCCGCGCACCGGTAGCATGCGCGAGGTCCTTCGCCGCCTGGCTGGTCGGGCCGGCCTTGGCGGCCGGCGCAGCTTGAGCAGGCGGTGCGGCCTTCGGCGCGGGCGCCGGCCAGGTAACCGCCCCGCGATGCACGACCGTTGCGCCCCGCATGACGTCGTCGCTCATGTCGATGACCGGCACACCATCGCGCTGGGGCGTGAGATCGGTCAGCAGATGGCGGACATTCGTGGCATAGAGCTGGCTCGATTGGGTCGCCATGCGGCTCGGCAAATCCGTGTAGCCGACGATCGTTACGCCTCCGGCCACGACCACTTCGCCCCGGCGCGTCAGCTCGCAATTGCCACCCTGCTCGGCCGCCATGTCGACGATGACGCTGCCCGGACGCATCGACGCGACCATCTCCGCCGTGATGAGCCGCGGCGCCGTTTTGCCCGGAATCAGCGCCGTCGTGACGATGATGTCGATCTCTTTCGCCTGCGCCGCGAAAAGCGCCATCTCCGCTTCGATGTAGCGGGCGCTCATCTGCTTCGCGTAGCCACCGCCTCCGCCGCCCTCTTCTTCGATGTCGACAGTCAGGAACTCGGCGCCGAGGCTTTGCACCTGCTGCTCGACTTCCGGGCGCGTATCGAACGCGCGCACGATGGCGCCCAGCCCCCGCGCCGCACCGATCGCGGCAAGACCCGCCACGCCAGCGCCGATCACGAGCACCTTCGCGGGCGGCATCTTGCCCGCAGCCGTGATCTGCCCCGTAAAGAGCCTGCCGAAATGATGCGCGGCTTCGATCACCGCGCGGTAGCCGGCCATATTGGCCATCGAGCTCAGCGCATCGAGCTTTTGTGCCCGCGAGATGCGCGGCACGCAATCCATCGCCATCGCATCGACGCCGCGCTGCGCGAGCGCCTCGACGAGCGCCCTGTTCTGCGCGGGCCAGATGAAGCCAATCAGTATCGCGCCCGGGGCGAGCAGTGTCGCCTCGTCGACATCGAGCACGGGATGACGCTCGGGCGGGCGCACTTTGATCACGATATCGCCCGCAGCCCAGAGCGCGCGCGTGTCGGCCTCCACGCGCGCGCCGGCGGCGCCGTACGCGGCGTCGTCGAACGACGCCGCCGCGCCCGCCCCGGCCTCGACCGTCACGGCATAGCCGAGCTTCACCAATTGCCCGACCGTATCGGGCGTCGCGGCCACGCGTCGCTCGCCCTCATGCACCTCGCGTGGCACCGCTATCGTCTTGCCCATATCACCTCCCCGCGCCAAGGACGTTCGACAAGGTGCCGATACCGTCGATCGACACGCTCACGGTCGATCCGTCCTTGATCGATCCAACGCCGACCGATGTGCCGCAGGCGATGACGTCGCCCGGCATCAGCGTCATGTCGTGCGAAATCATGCTGACCTGCTCCTCGGGCGAAAAGATCATGTCCTCGAGCGGATAGTTCTGCCGCTCGGCGTCGTCGAGCCGCGTGACGACGTGCGCGCGGCGCCAGTCGAAGTCGCGCCGGATGGCGGGGCCGATGCAGCTGAACGTATCGAAACCCTTCGCGCGGCACCACTGGGCGAAGTTCGGGTCCTCGTTCAGCAGCTCTACGGCGGTCACGTCGTTGATGCAGCTATAGCCGAAGATGTACTCGCGCGCCTCGTCCACCGACACGTCGCTGCAGCGCTTGCCGATCACGATCGCGAGCTCGCCTTCGTAGGCGATCTTGCCGCCGTAGCGCTGCGGGCGCCGGATCGGTTGACCCGGGCCGATCACCGACATCGGCGGCTTGATGAGAAAAAGCGGGTGCGAGGGCGCGGCCTTGCCGAGCTTTTCGGCAAGCGCATGGAAGTTGTTCCACAGCGCGACGACTTTCGTCGGCACGCACGGCGCGAGCAGCGTCACATCGTCGAGATGCCGCTCGCGTCCCGTGGTGTGCGAGTCGCCGAACATGTCGCCCGCATACTCGGCGACACGGTCGTCCTCGAGCACGCCGAAGCCTACGGCGCCATCCGCCGCTTGAAAGCGTATCCACGAGGTCATCGGGATATCTCCTGGAGGTTGGAATTCATTTCGACGCGCGAGCCGGACCAGGCCGGCCATGCATGCATGGCCGGCTGCTGCCCGTCGCTCGTCTTCAGGGGTCGGGGTTGCCCGGAAGCCAGGGAAAGAAAGTGCCTGCCCGGCTCAGATCGCGCCGGCGGCGCGCAACTGCGCGATCTCGTCGGCGGTGAAGCCGAACTCCGCCATCACCTCGTCGGTATGCTCGCCGAGCAGCGGCGAGCGCGTGACGACGGTCGGGCTGTCCGAGAGCTTGATCGGATTGCCGACGCTCAGATAGGGCCCGCGCACGGGGTGGTCGACTTCGACGATCGTGCCCGTCTTGCGCAGCGATTCGTCTTGCGCGATCTCCTGCATCGACAGGACCGGACCGCACGGGATGTCGTACTTGTTGAGGATCTGCATGGCCTCGAACTTCGTCTTCGTCATCGTCCAGCGCTCGATCTCGGCGAAGATGTCCTTCAAGCGGGGCAGGCGCGCCTCGGGCGTTGCATAATCGGGATCGGTGGTCCACTCCTCCCGGCCGATCACGTTGCAGATCTTGGCCCATACGGGGGCCTGCGCGATGAAGTAGATGTACGCGTTGTAATCCCACTCCCAGTTCCTGCAACGCAGGATCCAGCCTGGCTGCCCGCCGCCCGAGGCATTACCCGCACGCGGCACGGCCGGACCGAACGTGCCCTGCGGATGCTGCGGATACTCGCGCAGCACGCCCGTGCGCTCGAGCCGTTGCTGATCGCGCAGCTTCACGCGGCACAGGTTGAGCACGGCGTCTTGCATCGCGGCCAGCACGTACTGGCCGCGGCCCGTCATCGTGCGCTGATAGAGCGCCGTGACGATGCCGAGCGCGAGATGCAGCCCCGTGCCGCTGTCTCCGATCTGCGCTCCGCTCACCACGGGCGGGCCATCGTCGAACCCCGTCGTCGACGCCGCGCCGCCCGCGCATTGCGCAACGTTCTCGTACACCTTGCAATCTTCGTAAGGACCGGGGCCGAAACCCTTGACCGAGGCGACGATCATGCGCGGGTTGAGCGCCTGGATGCGCTCCCAACCGAAGCCCATTCGCTCGAGCGCACCCGGCGCGAAGTTCTCGACGAGCACGTCGCATTCGCGGATCAGCCTTTCGAGCACCGCCTTGCCTTCGGGGTGCTTTGCGTCGATCGTCACCGAGCGCTTGTTGTGATTGAGCATCGTGAAGTACAGACTGTCGGCGCCGGGCACGTCGCGCAGTTGCTCGCGCGTCACGTCGCCCGAGCCCGCCCGCTCGATCTTGATCACATCGGCACCGAACCACGCCAGCAGCTGTGTGCAGGTCGGACCGGACTGCACATGCGTGAAATCGAGGACACGCACTCCCTTCAATGCCTTGCTCACTTCCCGTCTCCCAAACTCGTTCGTATGATCCGGCGCCGCTCGCGCTCCGCCGCCCTTGCCTTGCCGATGCGTGTCGCCCGGTCCGCATGCGGCCGTGCGCTTCATACATTTGTTCGTAGTACTAACGAAGCGGCGACCGACGAGGCTCGCCGCCCGCCTGTCGGCTCAGACCAGACCGTCGGCGCTCACGAGCGCCATCGCCACGCGCCGCGCCGCGGCCAGCGCGGCCGCCTCGCTCGCGAACACGGCCTCGTCGACGACGCGCTGATAGGGCAGGACGCTCATCTGTTCGCGCGCGTCTTCGTGTGCGCTGCGTACCGCCGCATAGGCTGTCCAGCCGCCGTTCTGGATCAGCTGCATCGCCGAAAGCTCGAGCCGGTAACGGCCATGTATCTCGACTTTCATCGTATGTGCTCCCCTGCGGTAACCGCTATCGACCGTCGAAGTGGCGCTCATGCCCCTGCCCGCGCCTCGAGCTCGGCCAGGCGCTTGCGCAGGTTACGGTCTTCCTGAAAGCGGCTCGTCTCGTCGCGAATCACCGCGGCGATGCCCGCCACCTCGCCCGATGGGCCGTGCAGCAGCGCCACCGTAAACGCGATCGACAGCGCGCGCCCGTCCTTGTGCACGGCAGGCACCTTCAGCACGTCGTTGCCATAGCGGGTCTGCCCCGTCGACATGGTCTTGTGGTATCCATCCCAATGACGCTGCTGCAACCGCTGCGGGATGATGAGATCGAGCGACCGGCCAAGCGCCTCCCCCTCGGTAAAGCCGAACATGCGCTCGGCCGCGTCATTCCACAGCGTGATGCTGCCCGCGGGATCGGAGACGACGACGGCATCTCCCATGACGGAGATCAGCTGCGCGGTATCGACGGTGGTTTTCATCGCGTTTCCCCATGATTCGAAATCGAAGCGGCGCTCAGGCCCGGCTTGGCATGCGGCGCGAGGCGGGCAAGCCGCCGCTCGCGCGGCGGCATGGGCCCGTGCCCTCAGATTACCCCGCCTTCGCGCATATGGGCGACCTGCTCGCGGGTGTAGCCGAGGCCGAGCAGCACCTCCTCCGAATGCTCGCCGAGCAGCGGCGACGCCTTGATATCCGGCTTCAATTCCGAGAACTTGATCGGGCTGCCGACCGTCAGGTACGTGCCGCGCTCCTTGTGCGGCACCTCGACGATCGAGCCCGACTTGCGCAGCGATTCGTCATAGGCCAGCTCCTTCATGCTGAGCACCGGCGAACACGGAATGTCGAACTTGCGGAGGATATCGACCGCCTCGTACTTCGTCTTGTCGGCGAGCCACTCCTCGATCTTCGCGAAGATATCGAAGATGTGCGGCTGGCGCGCCTCGGGCGTGCTGTAGTCCGGATCGTCGATCCACTCCGGCCGGCCGAGCGCGCGGCAGATCGGTGCCCAGGCGTGCCCCTGGATCGTGAAGTAGATGTAGGCGTTCGGATCCGTCTCCCAGCCCTTGCACTTGAGCACCCAGCCCGGTTGTCCGCCGCCGCCCGCGTTGCCGCCGCGCGGCACCACGTCCGTGAACGTGCCGTGCGGATACTGCGGGTATTCCTCGAGGTAGCCCACGCGCTCGAGCCGTTGCTGATCGCGCATCTTCACGCGGCACAGGTTCAGCACCGCGTCCTGCATCGATACGGCCACCTTCTGGCCCCGGCCCGTCTTCTCGCGGCCGATCAGCGCCGTGAGAATCCCGATGGCGAGATGCATGCCGGTGTTGCTGTCGCCGAGCGCCGCCGCGCTGACTGTCGGCGGGCCGTCCCAGAAACCCGTCGTCGAAGCGGCGCCGCCCGCGCACTGGGCAACGTTCTCATAGACCTTCAGATCGGAATAGTGGTGCCCGTCCGAAAAGCCCTTGACCGACGCGACGATCATCTTGGGGTTGAGATCGCGGATGTGATCCCATGAAAAGCCCATGCGATCGAGCGCGCCGGGTCCGAAGTTCTCGACGAGCACGTCCGACTCGCGGATCAGCTTTTCCAACACCTCCTTGCCTTCCGGCTTCTTCGTGTCGAGCGTCAACGAGCGCTTGTTGCTGTTGAGCATCGTGAAGTAGAGCGCGTCGACGCCGGGGATGTCGCGCAATTGCGTGCGCGTAACGTCGCCCGAGCCGGGCCGTTCGACCTTGATGACATCGGCGCCGAACCAGGCAAGCATTTGCGTGCACGCCGGGCCTGCCTGCACGTGCGTGAAGTCGATGATCTTGATTCCGTCCAGGGGTAGGCTCACTTTCGTTCTCCTAAAGAATGTCGTGCGGGCGTCACTTCTTCTTCGCCGAGCTTTGCGGGTTGAGGTTCGTGAGACGGCCGCTCTCGGTGCCGGCCGATTCGTCGATGACGGCGTTGATCAGCACCGGCTTGCCGGCCCGGATCGCTTCCTGGAGTGCGTGCTCGAGTTCGTCGGGCGTGGTGACGTGGTAACCCTTGCCGCCGAACGCCTCCATCATCTTGTCGTAACGCGCCCCCTTGACGAAGACGGTCGGCGCCACGTCCTTGCCGCCGCTCGGGTTTACGTCGGTGCCGCGATAAACGCCGTTGTTGTTGAAAACGATCGTGCACACCGGCAGGTCGTAGCGGCAGATCGTCTCGATCTCCATGCCGCTGAAGCCGAACGCGCTATCGCCCTCGATCGCGATCACTTGCTTGCCGGTCTCCACCGCCGCACCGATCGCGAAGCCCATGCCGATGCCCATGATTCCCCACGTGCCGCAGTCGAGGCGCTTGCGCGGCTCGTACATGTCGACGATGCTGCGCGCGTAGTCGAGCGTGTTGGCGCCTTCGTTGACGACCGTGATCTCGGGGTTGGCCTTCACCACGTCGCGAATCACGCGCAACGCGCTGTGGAAATTCATCGGCACGGGGCTCTTCGCGAGCGTGTCCGCCATCTTCGCGAGGTTCTTGTTCTTGCGCTCGGCCACCGCCGTCAGCCATTCGGAATCCGGCTTCGGAAACCGGCCGTCGATCCCTTCGACCAGCGCGCCGACGCACGAACCGATGTCCCCGATCAACGGCGCGGCGATCGCGACGTTGCTGTCGATCTCGGTCGGCGAGATGTCGATCTGAATGAACTGCTTCGGCCCGCCCCACGTTTTGCCCTTGCCGTGCGCGAGAAGCCAGTTGAGCCGCGCGCCGACCAGCATGACGACGTCCGCTTCGGCCAGCACGAACGAGCGCGCCGCCGAGGCCGATTGCGGATGGTTGTCGGGCAGCAGCCCCTTGGCCATCGACATCGGCAGGTACGGAATGCCCGTCTTCTCGACGAGCTCGCGGATCGCCGCATCGGCGCGCGAATAAGCGGCGCCTTTGCCGAGCAGGATCAGCGGCCGCTTCGCGCGCTTGAGCAAATCGAGTGCACGCGCAACCGAATCCGGTGCGGGCAGTTGACGAGGCGCCGCGTCGACCACGCGCACGAGCGACTGCTTGCCCTTCATCGCATCGATCGTCTGGGCCAGCAGCTTCGCCGGCAGATCCAGATAAACGCCGCCGGGCCGCCCGGACACGGCGGAGCGGATGGCGCGGGCGATGCCGATGCCGATGTCCTCCGCGTGCAGCACGCGATAGGCGGCCTTGGCGTGAGGCTTGGCGATATTGAGCTGATCCATTTCCTCGTAATCGCCCTGCTGCAGATCGACGATCTCGCGCTCGCTCGAGCCGCTCACGAGGATCATCGGGAAACAGTTCGTGGTCGCGTTGGCGAGCGCCGTCAGGCCGTTCAAAAAGCCCGGCGCGGACACCGTGAGGCAGACGCCCGGCTTTTGCGTGAGATACCCGGCGATCGCGGCCGCATTGCCAGCGTTCTGCTCGTGGCGAAAGCTGATAACGCGCATTCCTTCGGCCTGAGCGAGCCGCGCCAGGTCGGTCACGGGAATACCGGGCAAGCCGTAGATCGTGTCGATGCCGTTCAGCTTCAGTGCATCGATGACGAGATGAAACCCGTCTGTCATCTCGTTCGCTGCTGTTTCGGGGATCGTCTCCGGCTCGAGCGTCCCAACGACTTCTGCCATGTCTTGCCTCCTTGACGCAGATGTTTGGCGTTTCTGGTGATATACCATATTCCACACACTGTATTTGATCAAGCATTTTTTGCGGCTGCTTGACGTTGCTGCGGCGCGCGCATTGCACCGCCTCACCCGGCCGCGCCTTCGCTCCCTTCCGCCTCCCCGCCTCCATGTAGTCGCGGCGTAATACGACCGCTGCCTTACCGCCCACGCGCTTTCGGGCCGCGCTTTCGGCCAGCGCTTCCGATCGGAGCCGAACCCGCTAGTCCAGAAAATCGCAATGCGCCTGAACGAAGACCGCGAGATCGAGCGAATGCTGGCGCACGAGGGTTTCGGCGCGCTCGGTGTCGCGCGCTTCGAGCGCTTCTATGATGCGCAGGTGATCGCTGATCGAGCGCGATGCGCGATCGCTTCTCGCGATGGTCATGCGACGTATCGCGCGCACATGCATGAAGATGTTCTTGACCGTATCGACGAGCACGGGCGAGCCGGACAGTTCGACCACGGCTTGGTGAAAAGCGATGTTC
Source organism: Trinickia caryophylli (assembly GCF_034424545.1). NCBI lineage: Bacteria > Pseudomonadati > Pseudomonadota > Betaproteobacteria > Burkholderiales > Burkholderiaceae > Trinickia > Trinickia caryophylli. The sequence goes on from NZ_CP139970.1 coordinate 452,816, forward strand.
GCTTCGGAGTATTCCTCGATGTGCGCGGCAGCAGGCGCCTGCTCGAAGGCGCCGACGATGCTCCGCAAGCCGGCGATCTCGGCATCCGCGGCGCGCAGGGTCGCCAGGCGCGCAGCCATGCTCTCGAGCGCCGCCCACATCTGAATCATCTCCACGATCTCGCGCCGCGTCTTGCGCAGGATGTATACGCCGCGCCGCGGCACCGTCCGCAGGAAACCCTCCTGCTCGAGCAGCGTCATCGCTTCGCGCACCGGCGTCCGACTCACGCCCAGCGCCTCCGCCAATTCTTTTTCGTCGAGGCGGACGTCCTCCCTCGATCGATAGATGTCCGCATCGGCAATGGCGCGCTTGAGGCTTGCATAGGCCCGGTCGCGCAGCGACGCCGATGTACCGATCGGCGCGAGCGCCAGCATGAAAGAGTCCTCGCCGAGGCCCTCAGGTCTGCGTTCTGTCATCCCTCCCCTCGCCGATTCGGTGTTCTTTATACTGTATATCAGATACGAAGAAGACCCAAGCAGCTTTCGTCGCAAACTGTGCGAGCGGGCATTCGGCCAGCGGGCAAGGGCCGGCGCAGGAGGGACGGAGCAGGTTTTCATAAGCATCGCCTTATGATTTCCAAATAAAACTTTAACTATCGGCTATCGGAGCGCCGCCCTATCCTCTATCCAAATCCATCGATTCCTAGATTTGGAAGATTCAAGGAGGAGGCAATGAGCCAGACCATCGCTGATGAATGGAACGACGAGACGGATCGCGAATTGGATGCGCATGTTTGCGCCTACAACATGGCGTTCGCCGAACTCGGCTTGAGGTTTCGCTGGGATGCCCGCACGCTTGCGTCGCTGGCTTCGATCGAGGACGAAGGTCAGCGCATCGTGGCCTATGTCGAAGCGCATCATCCGCATCTCCTGAACGCCTACAGCGCCGAGTTCCTGACGCGGGCAATCCTCGAAAAGAAAAATGCCCAGCGCCCTGAAACGCTGCCGGCTCGCGAACTCATCGCCGCGCAAATGAACCGCCCTTCGATCGTTCAAACCCGCGTGCGCAACGCTCATTTCCCACCCGATTTCGGTCTGCCGATGCTTGCCGGCGCCTGATCGACAACCGACTAATTCAATTCCTTTAGCGCCGCCGCGTGGTCGTTCACGCGGCGTTTTGTTTTTACGCCGCCGCGGTAATCGCTCTTTTTGAGCTTTTCCCTCTTCTTGCTCTTCTTGCTCTTTTCGCGTTCCTGCATCGCGCCGTAGACCATCGCGTCGTCGTTCCGTGCTTCGATCCCGACCGATTCAACCCGGTCGACCGGAGCCGCCGAATGCGACGGCAACGCGGCGCCTGCCGTTACTGCACTGCGCTACCGACGCGGCTGCGGCCGGTTACCCGAAGAATGCGCAACCCGCTCGCCAAATGAAACGAGGCGCCGCACTCGCCAATGGAGCACGGCGCCTCGAAAGATTGCGTCAGTGCGAGAGCGTGGACGAAGAACGAGGCGTGGCGCCTACGAATCCCTGCTCGTCGCCCTGGGCTTCGATCCAGCGCGCACGAATCGGGGCCAGCACGAACTTGGCGGCAACGCCGGCCGTGATCGTGATTGCGGCCGATACGAGGAACACGGCGTTCCATCCTCCCGTGGCCGCCAGCACCGAGGCGAGCGGTACCAGCAGCGACGCGGTGCCCTTGGCCGTATAGAGCAGGCCTGCGTTGCCCGCGGCGAACTTGCTGCCGAACGTGTCGGCACAGATGGCCGGGAAAATCGAGAAGATCTCGCCCCAGCACAGGAAAATCAACGCGGCAAACGTCATGAAGGCATAGGGGTTCGAGCCGTACTGCATGAGGCCGAGCAGCGCGAGGCCCTCACCGATGAAGACGATGAACATCGTGTTCTCGCGCCCGATCTTGTCGGAGATGAACCCGCAAAGCGGCCGCGTAAAGCCGTTGCAGATGTTGTCGATCGACAGCGTCATCGTGAGTAGCGGCAAGGTCATGCCGAAGAACGACATGGGCAGCTTGGCCAAGCCCAGATCCTTGGCGATCGGGCCGATCTGCGCCGTTGCCATCAGCCCGCCCGCTGCAACCGCGACGAACGACACGTAGATCACCCAGAATACCGGCGTACGCGCCATTTGCCCCGGTGCGTAGTCGACCTTGGTCACGGCGAACTTGCGCTTGGCAGCCACGGCAACGCGCGCCACGGGCTTCGTCAGCAGCATCGAAAGCACGAGGATGATCACGCCCTGCAAGATGCCGAAGAACAAGAAGGCATGTTCGTATCCCGAGCGCGTGATCATGTTGGCAATTGGAATCACGGTGACCGCCGCCCCCGCGCCAAAGCCGGCTGCCGTGAGACCGGCCGCCAGCCCGCGGCGATCGGGAAACCACTTGAGAGCATTGCCGACGCAAGTGCCATAAACGCAGCCCGCGCCCACGCCTGCAATCACCGAGGCCACGTAAAGCAGCGGCAATGTCGTGGCAATCGAGTTGAGCATCCACGCGAGGCCGGCGCACACGGCGCCGAGAGCGACGACCGGGCGCGGGCCGAACTTGTCGACGAGCCAGCCCTCGACGGGTACGAGCCAGGTCTCGGTAATGATGAAGATGGAGAACGCGAGCTGAATGGACGCGGGTTCCCAATGATGCTTCGTCTGCATCGGCGCGACGAACAGCGTCCATGCGTACTGCAGATTCGCAACGAGCGCCATGCATAGCATGCCAATCACCAACTGACACCACCTGTTGTGCCAAAACGCAGGGGCCTGTGGAACGGATCCGTTCATGAGCGTTGTCTCCAATATCATTATGAAAGCGAAAGACGCAAACGGCTTACATTTTCTTTAATTCATGCATCTTTTATGAATCAAATTTCGATCGAATGCATGTGCCGATAAGCGCGCGGCAACGAGCGGATCAATGTGCTGCCGAAACACCTGACGAATCGCAACCCGCGTTCGCGCGACGTCGCAGCGCGGTCCCACGTGCAGTGGCCGCTTGCATGAATGGATTTGCTCGATTGCATATCCGCATGCTAGGGGCTGCGATGAATTACCGATAATCAAACTTTATTACCGTCTTGATTCGGCTTCGCTTATAGGTCGTGTCGTCAACCGATGCGAACGGCTCGATCGTCGACGCCCGGTACCTCGCCATAGGGCAAACCCGCAGCAAACACCGCGTGCAAAGCGGTGTGCACGCGCGATGGAGAGGGCGTGCCGACACGCACGCCTGCAAGGTGCACCGCGCCGCATGCGCGCACGCGTACCCGCGTGGCACGCGATTTACGCAAAGCTAGGGTCATTGCTAAGTTAGGAAAAGCTAAACTTTGCTAGCATGACGATCTGCTTTTCGTTATGCACCGGCCATGACAATCAGAAATGCAACGCTCAGGCAACTGAAAGTCTTCGAGACGGTCGCGCGCCTGTTGAGCTTCTCGCGCGCCGCCGAGGAACTTCACCTGACGCAGCCGGCCGTTTCCACTCAGGTCGCACAACTCGAAGAACACGCGGGCCTCCCGCTTTTCGAGCAATTGGGCAAGAAGATCTATCTGACGCCCGCCGGCTCCGAAGTGCTGCAATTCAGTCGTACGATCCTCCAGCAATTCCAGCAGGAGGACGAAGCAATCAGTCAATTGAAAGGCATCTCGGGCGGCACGCTCAACGTGTCCGTCATCAGCGCGGGCGACTATTTCTTTCCGCGGTTGCTTGCGCAATTCACACAACGCTACAACGGTGTCGTATTCAACCTTGCGGTGCACAATCGGGAAGAACTGCTGCATCAGCTCTCCACCAATCAGACCGACCTCGCGGTCATGGTGCGCCCCCCCGTGGGCATGGACGTGATCACCGAGCCGTTCGCGCCCCATCCGTACGTGATCGTCGCAGCGCCCTCGCATCCGCTCGCGAGCAAGCGCTTCATCTCGATGGCGCAGTTGGCCGAAGAGCCGTTCATTGTGCGCGAGCGCGGTTCCGATACCTGGAACTCGATGAAAGAAGGCCTGTCAGGCAGGCTCGATCATCCGAAGATCGCGATGGAGATCAAAAGCACCGAAACGATCAAGCAGGCCGTCATTGCGGGCATGGGGATCGCTTTTCTGTCAGCCCATACGATCAGCCTGGAATTGCAGGTCGGCAACCTCGTCGTGCTGGACGTCGAGGGTTTTCCGGTGATGTTGAACTGGTACGTCGTGCACAGGAAAAACAAACGCTTGCCGCCCGTGGCCGACGCATTCAAACGATTCCTGATCGAGGATGGCGCGACGCTGCTCGAGCGCATCACGCGCGTGAACGCGCTTACGGCCAACCGCCGCATACGCGAGGCCGGCGAGCCGAAATACGACGAAAGCGCTCAGTGAACGGCTACCGGCCTCACAAGCGGCCGGCAGCCAGCGCGGGTTTCAGTCCAGGAAGTCGCAATTCGCTTCCACAAAAGCAGCCAGATCAAGCGAATGCTGGCGCACGAGCCGCTCCGCGAGCTCAGTATCGCGCTTCTCCAGCGCCTCGATGATGCGCAGATGATCGACGATCGAACGCGCGGCGCGGTCGCTCTGCGAAATCGTCATGCGGCGAATGGCGCGCACGTGCACGAAGATATTGCGGATCGTATCGAGGATGATCTGCGATTTCGAGAGTTCGACGATCGCCTGATGGAACGCGATGTTCGCGTCGGAATATTCCTCGATGTGCTCGGCCGGCGTGCTGTCGCGGAAGTTGTCGAACATGTGCCGCAAGTGCGCGATCTCGGCGTCGCTCGCATGCTGCGTGGCCAGACGCGCCGCCATGCTTTCCAGCGCGGCCCACATCTGAATCATCTCGACGATCTCGCGCTTGCTTTTGCGCACAATGTATATGCCGCGGCGCGGCACCGTGCGTAAAAAGCCTTCCTGCTCGAGCAAGGTCATTGCCTCGCGCACCGGCGTGCGGCTGACCCCGAGCGTCTCGCTCAGCACCCGCTCGTCAAGCCGCACCGGCTCGCGCGTGGCGTAGATGTCGGCGTCCGCGATGGCCTTGCGCAGCATCGCGTACGCCTGATCGCGCAGACTGACGCTCGCGCCGATCGATTTCAGCGACAGCGTGACCGGCGGCGGATTGGTTTTATCAGTTAGCAGTTCTGATGCCATTGATTGCCTCATGTTGCGACTCGCGGCGGCGCGGTGCCGGGGCGGCCGCTTCACCGAGCCCCTGGAACCTGCCATGTTCCGCCGCCAGATGGGCAACGGGCGCGGGGAGCCATTGTGCGATCAGATAGGTCGCCGCGGCGCCGAGACCGACGGCGGCAAGTGCGATAAGACCCAACGACGGAAGATCCATTTCTGCCTCACTTACGAAAATTGACGAGATGGCACCATCGTAATGCTGCGATGCAGTAATCGTCAATATTTGGTATGTGATATTTCACGGAAAGGCCGTAGGCCGTGGTTTTTTCGTCACACTTGTGCCGATGTCGCTCGTCCGGCGGAACGTCAGACCGAAAGGATACCGCGTCGCGCCCGAACGAGCGCGAGGCAATCGGGCAATCCGGCGCAAACGGCAGAAGAATGGGACGCGGCACAGCCGCGCAGTGAGGCGGGATCGGCGCGAAGCCGCGTGGGAGTACGGCGGTGGTGTGGCGGTAGCCGCGGGGCAGACGCGCCGGTCAGGCCGGCCGGCCCCGCTTCATCGCAAGCGTGTTCGCGAAAGCGATCGCGCGGTGGCGATCAGGCCGCGCCGACAGCTTCGGGACGTTCGGTCGCGGGCGCCGGAACGGCGTTCGCGCGCAGCGCCTGCTGCGCGGTCTGCTCGCGCAGCTTGATGAGCGCGAGCACGGTGTCGATCGTCGGCGTGGGCTGCCCGACGAGGCGGCCCATTTCCTGCACGACCGTCAGCAGCGGGTCGATCTCCATCGGCCTGCCGTGCTCGAGGTCCTGGAGCATCGAGGTCTTGTGCGCCCCGACCGCACCCGCTCCGTCGATGCGCCGCTCGACATCGACGCGAAAATGCACGCCGAAGCGATCTGCGATCGACTTCGCCTCGAGCATCATCGTCTTCGACACGGCGCGCGTACCCGGGTGGCTCGTCAGCACGTCGAGCGTCGCGTGGGTGAGCGCGCTGATCGGATTGAAGCAGAGATTGCCCCAGAGCTTAAGCCAGATCTCGTCGCGAATATCGTCGCGGATGGGCGCATCGAAGCCGGCCGCTGTCATCGCTTCCTGCAAGGCCAGGATCCGCGGCGTTCGCTCACCACCCGGCTCGCCGATCGGAAACTTCTTGCCGTAGACATGACGAATGACGCCGGGCTCGACGATCTCCGCAGCCGGATAAAGCACGCACCCGATCGCACGCTCGGGCCCGAGGCGCACCCATTGCGTGCCACCCGGATCGACGCTCTCGAGCGTCGTGCCTTCGAACTCGCCCCCATGCCGATGGAAGTACCAATACGGAATGCCGTTGACGGCCGTGACGATGGCGGTCTTCGGGCCAAGCAAAGGCTGCATCGCCTCCACAACGCCCGGCACCGAATGGGCCTTGAGCGCCACGACCACGTAGTCCTGTTCTCCGAGCTCGCCCGGATCGGACGTCGAACGGACGTTGACGGTCCGCTCGCCCTCCTCCGTCCGCACCCGCACGCCGTTTTTTTGCATGGCGGCCAGATGGGGGCCGCGCGCGATGAAGCTGACTTCCGCTCCGGCTTCGGCAAGCCGGGCTCCCATGTACGCGCCGATTGCTCCAGCGCCATAAACGCATATCTTCATAGGGCTTTCCTTGGATGGTGAATCATGAAAGGGTCAAACCCGGCGGGCGGTCCGGTCCGGCTGGAAAGCGAATCCGGCGACAAGGCGCAGTGCCGCGCCATCGATTCGCGGTCCCAAATGGTGCAAACGATAGTGCGCGAGCCGATGTATCAGTGAAAGTCAAAGTTTTTTATCGTATGCATTCACGATCATCGATGTCGGCGGACGACAACCGTCTGGCGCAAGACAGGGTGCCGTGCCGGCGGTGCCGCCTCAGACCGCCAGGCGCTGCGGCACATGAATCTGGCGGTACAGGCCCCAGATCAGATCGAGCTGGCTGATGGTGCCGACGACGCGCCCCCGCTCGTCGACGACGCCTACGCGATCGCACGCATGATCGCGAAAATGCGGGGCCAACTGGGTGATCGGCGCGCCAGTGCCCACGGTGCAGGCGCACTCCCCCGTCTCGGCCCGAGCCGCGCGCGCGAGCGGCGCCATGATGTCGGCGCAGGTCAGCTCACCGGTGTCGGCGGCAAAAACAGCGGCCAGGCTGCCCGGCATCGGGCCCTCCACATCGCCTTCGCGCGGCGGGGTGCCATCGGCCCAGCCCATGCCCGTGAATGCGCCCGCGTTGCGGCGCCTGTCGAGCATGCGGCCGAGCCAGCGCCGCACGGACTGCTCCGCGCGCGTGATGTGATCCGGGTGGGGATAACGATGCCCCATGACGAAATGGAACATCAGCGCCGCGCCGAGCAGCGCTGCCGATTGCAAGGCGATCGGTATCACCGCGAAGCGGTAGCCGAGCGCGTGGATCGCAGGCCCGCCAAGCACGGCCGTCAGAGCGACGGCGCCGGAAGGAGGATGTACGCAGCGCAATGCGAGCATCAGGCTGATGGCCAGCGCGACAGCCGTGGCGGCGGCGAGCGCGGGCGCGCCGATCAGTTGCGCGCAGGTGACGCCGACGATCGCCGCCACGAGATTGCCGCCCATGATCGACCATGGCTGCGCGAGCGGGCTCTCGGGCACGGCGAACAGCAGCACGGCGGAGGCACCCATCGGCGCCACGAGCAGCGGAACCTCGGCCGAGGCACCCAACGCCAAATGGGCCACCCCGCTCGTGAAAGCGATGCCGAACAAGGCACCGAGACATGATCGAAAGCGCTTGCCGCTCGTGGCCGCTCCATTGCTCATCCAGGTCGCTCGTCGGAAATCGGGTTTGTCGGCGGCACGTTGTCGAGCCGCGCCTGCCTGTCACGCGAGGATACGAATGGGGCTCGGATTCCGACAGTCAAAGTTTTTTTTCGTACCGATAACGTGCTGCTTATGGCCCATAGGCGCTCGGCTCGTGCCGAACCGCTCGCCGTCGCCGAGTGTTGATTGACTCAGGTCAATCAAGCCTCCCGTCCTCTTCGATAACCTCAGTCGATATCCCGATCCTCTGCGGCCAACGCCGACACGGATGAGCGACTCTCTTTTTTCACGATCGACGGCGGCACCCCGGCCAAGCGTCGCGCTGCGAGCCGCGCCTTTCCGGGCCATCGTGGCGATCGCACTCGCCGTGACGCTCGGCGGCTGCATCTCGCTCGCGCCGCACTATGCCCGGCCGGCCATGCCCGTGCCCAACGCATGGCCGGCCGACGCGCCCGACGCACCTGACCGGAGCGCCACCGCAGCACCGCCCGATTGGCGCGAGTACTTCACCGATGCCACGCTGCAGCGTCTCGTCGGCAAGGCGCTCGAAAACAATCGCGATCTGCGCATCGCGTTGGCCCGCGTCGAGGAGGCGCGCGCGAGTTACGGCCTGCAGCGCTCCGCGCAGTTCCCGACGATTGCGGCGAGCGCCTCGTTTCTGCGCTTTCGCACGCCGGGCGGCCTGCTTATGCCGAATTCGATGACTGGCAGCCTCGTCAATGCCGGTTTCGCCGAAACCAGTTGGGAGCTCGATTTCTGGGGCCGCGTGCGCAATCTGAAGGAAGCGGCACTCGATGAATTTCTCGCGAGCGACGACGCACGCCGTGCCGTGACGGTAAGCCTGATCGAGCAGGTTGCCGATGCTTATCTCAGGCTTTGCGAATACGACGAGCGGATCGCGCTTACCCGCGCCACGGTCGAGAGCCGCGCCGAGTCGTTGCGCATTTTCCGGCACCGCTACGAAGTCGGCGCCATCTCGCGGCTCGATCTGACCCAGTCAGAAACGCTGCTCGAACAGGCGCAGATGCTCGCGGCTCAGCTCGAACAGGCGCGGGCGTCCGAAGCGCATGCGCTTGCGATACTGGTCGGTACCGACGGCGTCGAGCGCGAGCCGCGCGTGCCGGGACGACTCGACGATGCCGGCGCCATGCGCGAGATCTCCGCGGGCCTGCCTTCGGATCTGCTGACGCGCCGGCCGGACATCGTCGCCGCGGAGCGCCGCCTGCGCGCGGCGCACGCGAACATCGGCGCGGCGCGGGCTGCATTCTTTCCGCGCATCACGCTCACGAGCTCGATCGGCACAGGCAGCACGAGCCTCGACGGCCTCTTCCGATCCGGTACGGGCTCGTGGGCATTCTTGCCGAATCTTTCGCTGCCCATCTTCGACGGCGGGCGCAACATCAGCAACCTCGATCTCGCCAAGGCACGGCGCGACGAAGCGCTCGCTCAGTACGAAAAAACAATCGAATCGGCGTTTCGCGACGTGTCCGATGCGCTGTCAGCCAAGCAGTGGCTCGCCGCTCAGGTAGAGAGCGCTCGCGGCATCGTCGCTACGCAATCGGAGCGTGCCCGCCTCGCCAAGCTGCGCTACGACAGCGGCGCCACCCCGTTTCTCGAGGTGCTCGACGCGCAGCGCGATCTGCTCAATGCGCAACAACAGCTGATCCAGATGCGGCGTGCCCTGCTCTCGAGCCGAGTCGCGCTCTATGCCGCGCTCGGCGGCGGCGCCACGGCCACCGCGCCGGAGCACGCGCAAACCGCCGCCGCACGTTCACCCGCGACTTCAGACACCCCGCTGCCATGAGCCCTCACATCAAAAAATGGTTGCCCGCCCTGGCCGTGGCCGCCCTCGCCGCCGCGCTCGGCTATTTTGCGTACGTCCGGCTGCACGACACAGGGCCGGGCACCGCCTTCGCAAGCGGCAACGGGCGCATCGAGGCAACCGAGATCGACGTCGCTACAAAACTCGCCGGACGCATCGAGCATATCGACGTCGACGAGGGCGACTACGTGAAAGCCGGGCAGCGTGTCGCGCAAATGCAGGTTCAGGTGCTCGAGGCGCAGCTCGCCGAGGCCAAGGCGCAGCAGGCCAGAACGGTCAGCAGCGCTGCGAGTGTCGATGCGCAGGTCGCGCAAAGGAGAAGCGACAAAGTGGCAGCCGAGGCGGTGGTCGCCGAACGCGAAAGCCAGCTCGACGCTGCCATGCGCAAGCTCGCGCGCTCGGAGACGCTCTCGCGCGAAGGCGCGTCGTCGATGCAAGAGCTCGACGACGACCGGGCGCGCGTGCGTAGCGCACGGGCCGCCGTTGCTTCGGCAAAGGCGCAGGTCGGCGCCGCACAGGCCGCCATCGACGCCACGAGCGCGCAGCTCGTAGCCGCGCGTTCGGGGATCGAGGCCGCGCAGGCCACCGTCGCACGCGTCGAAGCAGACATCGACGACAGCCAACTGACGGCGCCGCGCGACGGCCGGGTGCAGTATCGCGTGGCCGAGCCCGGCGAGGTTCTCGGCGCCGGCGGCAAAGTGCTCAATCTCGTCGATCTGTCGGACGTCTACATGACCTTCTTCTTGCCGGAGACCACCGTGGGCAAGGTCGCGCTCGGCGCGCAAGCGCGCATCGTGCTCGACGCCGCACCCGAGTATGTGATTCCGGCCACGATCTCGTTCGTCTCGGCGACGGCGCAATTCACACCGAAAACCGTCGAGACCGCCGCCGAGCGGCAGAAGCTGATGTTTCGCGTCAAAGCCAAAATCAGCCGCGAGTTGCTGCTCAAACATCTGAAGCTCGTCAAGACGGGGCTGCCAGGCGTCGCCTGGGTGCAGCTCGATCCGAACGCGACATGGCCCGCGACACTTTCGATCAAGCTGCCGCGCTGACCGGGGCACAGGCCGGCGCGCCTGCCGTCGTTCGTCTGAGCGGCGTAAGTCTGCGCTACGGCAAGACGGTGGCGCTCGACGACGTCACGCTCGACGTGCCAGCCGGATGCATGGTCGGACTTATCGGCCCCGACGGCGTCGGCAAGTCGAGCCTGCTCTCGCTCATCGCGGGCGCGCGGGCGCTGCAGCAGGGGCACGTCGAGGCACTCGGCGGCGACATGGCGGCCGCGCGGCATCGCGACGCCGTGTGCCCGCACATCGCCTATATGCCGCAGGGGCTGGGCAAGAATCTTTATCCGACGCTTTCGGTGAGCGAGAACCTGCGCTTCTTCGCGCGGCTGTTCGGTCATTCGCCCGAGGAAGGTCGCCGGCGCACGGAAGCACTCACGCGCGCCACCGGCCTTCATCCGTTCCTCGACCGCCCGGCCGGCAAGCTCTCGGGCGGCATGAAGCAAAAGCTCGGCCTGTGCTGCGCACTCATCCACGACCCCGACCTGCTCATACTCGACGAGCCGACCACGGGTGTGGATCCGCTTTCGCGCGCACAGTTCTGGGACTTGATCGCCCGCATTCGCGGTGCGCGGCCCGACATGAGCGTCGTGGTCGCCACGGCCTACATGGACGAAGCGCAGCGCTTCGACTGGATCGTCGCGATGGACGCGGGCCGCGTGCTCGCGACGGGCACGCCGGCGCAGTTGCTCGAGCGCACGCGTTGCGACAATCTCGAAGCGGCCTTCATCGCGCTCTTGCCCGAGCAAAAGCGCGCGGGGCACCAGCCCGTGCGGATAACGCCGCTCGCCGCATCGGGCGATGCGGCCATCGCCATCGAAGCGCACGACCTGACGATGAAGTTCGGCGAATTCGTTGCGGTCGATCACGTCAGTCTGCGCATCCGCCAAGGCGAGATCTTCGGCTTTCTCGGCTCGAACGGCTGCGGCAAGACGACGACGATGAAGATGCTCACCGGCCTGCTGCCGGCCACGGAGGGCAGCGCCACGCTCTTCGGGCGCCCCGTCGATTCGCGCGACATTCACACGCGCACGCGCGTCGGCTATATGTCGCAGGCGTTTTCGCTCTATACCGAACTGACGGTCCGTCAGAACCTCGTCTTGCACGCACGCCTCTTCCACGTACCCGAAGCCGACGTGCCCGCACGGGTGCAGGACATGACGGCGCGCTTCGGCTTGCAAGACGTGCTCGACGCTCTGCCCGACAGTCTGCCGCTCGGCATGCGCCAGCGCCTGTCGCTCGCGGTGGCCATGGTGCATCGGCCCGAGCTGTTGATTCTCGACGAGCCCACCTCCGGCGTGGATCCGATCGCGCGCGATACGTTCTGGCAGTTGATGATCGATCTCGCGCGGCATGACCGCGTGACGATCTTCATTTCCACGCATTTCATGAACGAAGCGGAGCGCTGCGACCGCATTTCGCTGATGCACGCGGGGCGCGTGCTCGCGAGCGGCGAGCCGGCCGAGCTCGTTCGCCGCCGCCACGCCGCGACGCTCGAAGAAGCGTTCATCGGCTATCTGGTCGAAGCGGAAAACGCCTCCGCGGCACCGGACGGCCCGGACGGCGGCGCGGTGTTGCCGGTCTCGCCGCCGCACACCGCCGCCCAAGAGCCGCCGCATCGTGCCTTCAGCCTCGCCCGCGCCCTCACTTACACTTGGCGCGAATCGCTCGAGCTGCGGCGCGATCCGGTGCGTGCGGCACTCGCGCTGCTGGGCTCGCTGATTTTGCTGTGCGTAATGGGGTTCGGCATCAGTCTCGACGTCGAGGACCTGCGCTTCGCGGTGCTCGACCGCGATCAGACCGTGCTAAGCCAGGATTACGCGCTCAACCTGGCCGGGTCGCGCTACTTCATCGAGCAGCCGCCGCTCGCGGGTTACGCGGATCTCGACCGACGCATGCGCAGCGGGGAAGTATCGCTTGCCGTCGAGCTGCCGCCGCATTTCGGCCGCGACGTCGAACGCGGCGCGCCGGTCGAGATCGGCGTATGGATCGACGGCGCGATGCCGCAACGCGCGGAAACGATTCGCGGCTATGTCGTGGGCATGCACCAGTTATGGCTGCTCGAGCAGGCCAGGCACCGGCTCGGCGTCACGCCGCAGGCCCGGGTCGACATCGAAACGCGCTACCGCTACAACCCGGATGTCAAAAGCCTGCCCGCGATCGTGCCGGCCGTCGTGCCGATCTTGCTGCTGATGCTGCCGGCCATGTTGACGGCGCTCGCCGTGGTGCGAGAAATCGAGCTGGGCTCGATCGTGAACCTCTATGTCACGCCTGTCACGCGCACCGAGTTCCTGCTCGGCAAGCAATTGCCCTATGTCGCGCTCGCCCTCGTCAATTTCGTCTCGATGGCCCTGCTCTCCCGATTCGGCTTCGGCGTGCCGATCAAAGGCGACCTGCCGACTCTTGCGCTTGCGGTGCTGATCTTCAGCATCATCTCGACGGGCATCGGCCTTTTCGCGTCCACGTTCACACGCAGCCAGATTTCGGCGATGTTCTTCACGATGATCGGCACGCTCGTGCCCGCGGTGCAGTTCTGCGGCATGCTCAACCCCGTTTCGTCGATGGAAGGCAGCGCGCGCGCAATCGGCATGCTGTACCCGGCCACCTACATGCTGACCATCAGCCGCGGCGTGTTCGACAAGGCACTGGGCTTCTCGCAGCTGCAAGCCGAATTCTGGCCGATGCTCGCAGCCGTGCCCGTGATTCTGGGCGCCACGATCGCGCTCCTCAAGAAGCAGGAGAAGTAGCCATGCGCGCGCTCTCGAACGTCTACCGCCTCGGCGTGAAAGAACTCTGGAGCCTGCTGCGCGACCCGGTGCTGCTCGTGCTGATCGGCTACACGTTCACGGCTTCCGTCTACTTCGCCGCGACTGCGGAGCCCGATACGCTGCACATGGCGCCGATCGCGATCGTCGACGAAGATGCCTCGCCGCTTTCCGCGCGCATCGCGGCCGCATTCTTTCCGCCGCAGTTCAAAACGCCGCAGCTCATCACCCATGCGGAAGTCGACCGCGGGCTCGATACCGGCCGGTACACGTTCGCGCTCGATATTCCGCCGGACTTCCAGCGCGACGTTCTGGCTGGCCGGCCGGCACAGGTCCAGCTCAACGTGGACGCGACGCGCATGAGCCAGGCGTTCACGGGCAGCACCTACATTCAGCAGATCGTGAGCGGGGAAGTGGACGAATTTTCGCGCCGCTATCGCAGCAACGCGGCCTTGCCCGTCGATCTCGCGCTGCATACGCGCTTCAACCCGAATCTGGAGCGCGCGTGGTTCGGCTCGGTCATGGAGATCATCAACAACGTCACGATGTTATCGATCATTCTGACGGGCGCGGCACTGATTCGCGAGCGCGAGCACGGCACGATCGAGCATCTGCTCGTCATGCCCGTCACACCGGGCGAGATCATGGTGGCGAAGATCTGGTCGATGGGATTCGTCGTGCTGCTCGCGGCAGCTCTCTCGCTCGCCCTGGTCGTGCGGGCGGCACTCGACGTGCCGATCGAAGGGTCGGTTGCACTGTTCATGGCCGGAGCCGCGCTGCATCTGTTCGCGACGACCTCGATGGGCATTTACATGGCGACGCTTGCACGCAGCATGCCGCAGTTCGGCATGCTCGTCGTGCTCGTCATGCTACCGCTCGAATTGCTTTCGGGCAGTCTCACGCCGCGCGAAAGCATGCCGCGGATCGTGCAGGACATCATGCTCGCGGCACCGACCACGCACTTCGTCGAGCTGAGCCAGGCCATCCTGTATCGCGGTGCATCCTTCGGCGCCGTCTGGCAGTCGTTCGTCGCGCTGCTCGCCATCGGCTCCGTGCTGTTCCTGTTGTCGTTACGCCGTTTTCGCTCCGCGATCAGGCAAATGGCGTAACGATCCTCCGGCCGGAGCATTCTTATCCGCATTTATCCGCGCGCCTTCCTTTGTATCGGGTCGAACGACGGCGAAAAGGGTCGGACGCGTGACTTCAACTCGCGTATTCCCCGTTCAAGGGATTCCGATTCGCGACGTAAACAGAAGTAGAGCGAATTTTTCGAGCAAACTTCACCGTGATTCCGGCCCTTTTGCCGAAGCTTGGCGCACGCCTGCGCCAAGCTTCGTCCCGTTTCGACGTGAAGCGCGCGATCGGCTTTCATTGGACCTTTCCGCTATTCTCGGCAGTACTGATCGTGCTCGTCTGGGCAGTCACGCTTCATCTTATCGGGCTCGATCGCGCGCGCGCGTCGAATGCCGCGCGCGATTCGACGCGCATGCAGGCCGACATCTATGAAGCGCAGTTCACGCACAAGCTCGGCGCAATCGACGGGAAGCTAAAAACGATCCGCTATGCAGCGGCACTCAAGGGTGACAACGGCGCACTCGTCGATCTGACGCGTCAGCGGCTTTTACCGACCCAGCCCGAATTCGCAATCGGCATTGTGGACCGCAACGGCCGCCTCGTGGCAAGCACGCAAACGCATGCGATGGACGATCTCACGGGCCGGCCAGCGTTCGAGCGCCTGCGCCACGACGAAGCCGACCGCATCGTACTCGCCTACGAATCGGCGCGCGCCCGGCTGCTTTTCATGCGCCGTCTCACCGCCGACGGTTCGTTCGCCGGCGCAGCCGTCATCTCGGTTGACGCGCGCTATTTCGTGGGCGATTACGACGCGGCCCGCTTCGGTCGCGCCGGCATGCTGGCGCTGGTCGAGACGGACGGCACGCTCGTCATCGAGCGTGTCGGCGAGCGCATGCGTTCCGGCGTTCATGTGAACTATGCCGAGCTGGAAGAACGTATTGGCCAAAGCCCGCAGGCGCGCGACGCCCCGTGGATCACACCGTGGGACGGCATCGTGCGCTACGCCGACGTGCGGGCCGTACGGGGGCTGCCCCTCGCAATCGCAGTCGGCCTCTCGCGCGACGAGCAGCTCGCCGCCTGGCGCAGAAACTCGCGCGGGCGGCTCGAGGCAGCCGTCACCGCGAGCCTCATTCTGGCGCTCGCCGGCTGCGGACTCGGCCTGCTGACCTGGCAGCTCGCGCGGCAGCGGCACCGCGCACAGCGCGCGCGCGAAGCCTACCACGCAGCTTCCGAAGCGAGCCTCGACGCATTCTTCGTGCTGCGCAACCTGCGCGACGCGACGGGCCGCATTACCGATTTCGAACTCAGCGAGATCAATCGCCGCGGCATCGAACTGTGCGGCAAATCGAAGCAGACGCTCGTCGGCAGAACACTGAGCGGACTGCTGCCGCACGGGCGCGGGAATCCCGTCTTCGAAGACTGCCTCGGCGCGGCGCACGACAAAAGTGCCAGGGAGCGCGAGTGGGAAGCTTCGGGAAAGCGCACACACAAATGGCTCTATCGGCAGGTCGTCGGCGTCGAGGACGGCGTCGTGGTCATCGTGCGCGACATCACCGAGCGCAAGCGGGCCGAACTGCTCCGTACCGCGCAAGGCCGCGTGCTGGAGCTGATTGCCACGGGCACGCCGCTGCCGCTCATCCTCGCCGAACTGATCCACTTGGTGGAATCGCAGACGCACGAGATGGTCGGAGCGGTGCTCTTGCCCGACGCCGATACGCAGCATTTTCGCATCGCGGCCGGGCCTCACCTGCCGGCCCAGCATTCGCGCGCGCTCAAGACGCTCCAGTTCGGCGCCCACGCCAGCCCTTGTGGCCTCGCGCTGGCGAGCTTCGCCACCGTCGTTGTGGAGGACCTCGCGTGCGAGCAGCGGTGGCAGGATTATCGGGAACGGGTCACCTCGCTCGGACTGCGCGCGTGCTGGGCCCTGCCGATCATGTCGCAACTGGGTATTCCGCTCGGCGTACTGGCGATGTACGCGCGCCGCGCGTGCCGTCCGGCCGACACGGAGGCACAACTGCTCGCCGTCGCCACGCGCATCGCCGGCATCGCCATCGAGCGCGAACAGTCGGAGGAACGCATCCGCCATATGGCGACGCACGACGCGTTGACGGGGCTGCCCAACCGCACACTGCTCGGCGACCGTCTCGAGCAGGCGATCGCCCACGCGCAGCGCTACGCGCGGCAAGTGAGTGTCGTGTTCGTCGATCTCGACAACTTCAAGCTCATCAACGACAGCCTGGGCCACCAGGCCGGCGACGCACTGCTCGCCGCGGTCGCCCAGCGCATGCAGGCATCGCTGCGGGCGACCGATACCGTCGTGCGTTTGGGCGGCGACGAATTCGTAGTCGTGTTGTTCGACCAGGAACGAGGAGACGAATCGGTCGCACAAGTCCTCGAGCGGCTGCGCGCCAACATCGAGCGACCGCTCGAGCTCGGCGCGCAGACCGTATGCATGGCCTGCAGCATGGGCGTGGCCACCTACCCGCGCGACGGTACGACCTTACAGGCGCTGCTCGTGAATGCCGATGCGGCGATGTACCGCGCGAAGGAGGTCGGCCGCAACAATACGCAGTTCTATGCGCCGTCGATGAATGCCCAGTCCGGGCGCAAGCTCGTGCGCCTGGAAGCATTGCGCAATGCCGTGTCGAACGGTGAGCTCGTGCTGCTCTATCAGCCGCAGTTCGATTTGCGGTCGCGCCGCATGTTCGGCGTCGAGGCCCTGATCCGCTGGAACCACCCCGAATGGGGTCTGCTCCCGCCCGATCAGTTCATTCCGCTTGCCGAGGAAAGCGGACTCATCGTGCCGATCGGCAACTGGGTACTGAGCACGGCATGTCGCCAGAACAAGGTTTGGCAAGACGCCGGATTCCCGCCGATCACGATGTCGGTCAACATATCGGCTCGGCAGTTCCTCGAGCGCGATCTGGTCGAACGCGTCCGCCAAGTGTTGGACGAGACCGGGCTCGAGGCGAAGTACCTCGAACTCGAGCTGACCGAAAGTCTGCTCATGAGCAATCTCGACGATGCGATAGTCGCCATGCAGCGGCTACGCGACATCGGCGTCAATCTCGCCATCGACGATTTCGGCATCGGCTATTCGAGCCTCAGCGCGCTCAAGCACTTTCCCGTCGGACGGCTCAAGATCGACAAATCGTTCGTGCGCAATCTGCCCGAGGACGCGGACGACCGGACAATCGCGTTGTCGGTGATCTCGCTCGGTCACAAACTGAATTTGAAAGTGGTGGCGGAAGGCGTTGAAACGGCCGAACAGCTCGCATTCCTGCAGCACAACGAGTGCGATCAGATGCAGGGGTTCTTGCTGAGCAAGCCGATCGAGGCGAGCGAGGTCGTCAGGCTCTTCGCGGCCGAGCCGCTCGACCACGCGGCGCAGCCGGCCGGCGATGCGCTTGCGCCGTGAAGCCGTGCCAAGGCCAAGGCCAAGACCAAGACTGCGAAGCTGCGAAGGCGCCTGGAGCGAACCGCAGGGGAAACGGCCGCAGAAAAAAATAAAGCCCTGATTGCTCAGGGCTTCATTCTATTTTTCTGAACTGCTCGCCAACTTCGATTGGTTGGTGGTGGAGGTAAGCGGGATCGAACCGCTGACCTCTTGCATGCCATGCAAGCGCTCTCCCAGCTGAGCTATACCCCCGTTGCAGTACAGAAATGAGATTATAGAGAGCTGCTCAGACCTTGTAAATACCCTTTCTTCACTTTTCGGTCGATGCGCGAATCTCATACGTTCCTCGCGCATCGACGATGCGTCGACATCAGCCGGCGAGCCCTTTTTCGATCCGGCCCACGACGACCTCGCGCGGCAAAAGCGCGAGCACCGCGTCGATCGACGGTGTATGCGTCGTGCCGACGACGAGCAAACGAACCGGCATCGCGAGCTGCGGCATCTTGAGCTTGTGCGTACCCAGCGTCGCCTTCAACGCGGCGGCGATGCCTTCCTTGGTCCACTCCGCGGCGGCAAGCGCGGCAGCCAGCTCGGTGAGCGCGGGCCGTGCGGCATCGGTCAGATGCTGAGCGAGTGCCTCGGGCTCCGGTGCCGGCACGCGATAGAACATCGCCGCGTTCTCGACGATCTCCTTGATCGTCGAGGCGCGATCCTTCATCAGCGCGATGACGCCGTCAAGCGCGGGCCCGTTTGCGAGCGCGGCCTCGTCGATACCGAGCTCGGCGAAGAACGGCCGGGCAAGCTCGGCGAGCCGCGCATTGCCGGCTTCCTTGATGTAGTGATTGTTGAGCCAGTTAAGCTTGTTGTGGTCGTACTGCGCCGGCGACTTGCCGAGGTGTTCGAGGTTGAACCACTCGACGAATTGCTCCCGCGAAAAAATCTCGGCGTCTCCATGCGACCAGCCGAGCCGTGCAAGATAGTTGAGCACGGCCTCGGGCAGGTAGCCGGCATCGCGGTAGCCCATGACGCTCATGGCGCCGTGGCGCTTGCTCATCTTCTCGCCGGCTTCGTTGAGCACGGTCGGCAGGTGCGCGTAGACGGGCGGCTCGCCGCCAAGCGCACGCAGAATGTTGATTTGCCGCGGCGTATTGTTCACGTGGTCGTCACCGCGGATCACGTGCGTGATACGCATATCGAGATCGTCCACGACCACGCAGAAGTTGTAGGTGGGCGTGCCGTCGGGCCGCGCGATGACGAGATCGTCGAGCTCCTCGTTCGAGATCTCGACGCGGCCCTTGACCGCGTCGTCCCACGCCACTACACCCGTCAACGGATTCTTGAAGCGAATGACGGGCTGCACGCCCGCGGGCGGCTCGGGCAACGTCTTGCCCGGCTCCGGGCGCCACGTTCCGTCGTAGCGCGGCTTCTCGCCGGCCAAACGCTGCCGCTCGCGCAGTGCATCGAGTTCCTCGGTCGACATGTAGCACGGGTACGCGAGGCCCGCATCGAGCATTTGCGCCAGCACCTCGCGGTAGCGATCCATGCGCTGCATCTGCCGGTACGGGCCTTCGTCGAAATCGAGGCCGAGCCACGCCATGCCATCGAGGATCGCCTGCACCGCCTCCTCGGTCGAACGCTCCACGTCGGTATCCTCGATGCGCAGCACGAACGCTCCCTTCATCTTGCGCGCGAATGCCCACGGATAAAGGGCCGAACGAATATTGCCGAGATGGATGAAGCCGGTCGGGCTCGGTGCGAAGCGGGTACGGACGTTGGACATGAGCAGGTGTCAGGTGTCGCGCGGCAAGCGCGCAAGCGGGCGGACGAAAACGAAACCGCAATTATAACCGCCCTTAACCGCCCGGCCGGCGGCTGCCGCGGGCCGCCGTGCGCGGCCGCCCCGCCGCCCACCGACTCGCGGCCCCGTACGAAACGAAGGCATCCTCACCGCCGGCGCACTCCGTTTGCCTTATGATGTGCGCCGCGAGCCCGGCCTGCCGCCAGCCGTGTCGACCTGCAACGAGCGCAGCTGCCCGGCTTCGGCCCGCGCCGTCTCGGGCAGCACGCGCCCCAGCATGCGCGCACCTCGGGCATCGCATCGCTCTCGGAGATATCGTTGAAACCCTCTTCCCCTCGCCTGTCCCGCCGCAGCTTCTCCATCGCCTGCGCCTCCGCGCTCGTGAGCGCCTGCGCCTCGCCATCGAAGAACGGCGGTACGACCACCCCGGCCACGCCGCCCGTTGCCACCACGCCCGCGCGTCCGCTGCGCATCGCGTTCGCGCTCGGCGGAGGCGCCGCACGCGGCTTCGCGCATATCGGCGTCATCAAGGCGCTCGAAGCGCGGGGCGTGACGCCCGATCTGCTGTGCGGTACGAGTGCGGGGTCGGTCGTCGCCGCGCTCTATGCATCGGGCATGAACGGCATCGCCATCAACAAACTCGCACTGACGATGGATCAAGCGTCGATCAGCGATTGGGCCATGCCGTTTCGCGCCCGCGGTTTCCTGCAAGGCATCGCGCTGCAGAACTACATCAACACGACGCTCGGTAACCGCCCGATCGAGAAGATGGCGCGGCCGCTCGGCATCGTGGCCACCGATCTGCGCAACGGCCAGCCGATCCTCTTTCAGCGCGGCGATACCGGCACGGCCGTACGCGCCTCGTGCAGCGTGCCGTCGATTTTCGAACCCGTGAAGATCGGGGGGCATGAGTACGTCGACGGCGGGCTCGTGAGCCCCGTGCCGGCCGCGTTCGCGCGCAAGATGGGGGCCGACTTCGTGATCGCCGTCGACATCTCGGCGAACCCCGAGGCCGCGCTCACGCAAAGCTCGTTCGATATCCTGCTGCAGACGTTCACGATCATGGGTCAGACGATCAAGACCTACGAACTCGAGAAGTATGCCGACTTCGTCATCAAGCCGAATCTGGCCGCCATGAGCGGCAGCGACTTCTCTCAACGCAACGCGGCCATTCTGGCCGGCGAGGAAGCCGTCGCGCGCGTGTTCGGGCAACTCGAGCAAAAGCTGGCGGCCAGCCGCGCCCGCGTCGTCTGAAATGCCGAACAGCCGAACGCCGACAAGCCGTGTGCGCGGCCACAGGCCGCGCCGCTGCCGGGCGAGCGGGGGCGCCAGCCGGGCAAAGTCTGGCCCTGGGCGAATAACGCAAAAAAACCCGCCGCGTGAGTTCACACGCGGCGGGTTCGATCGTTCTTACCCTTGAAGACGCCCGAGACGGCTCAGTTGCCGGCGGTTGCGTCCATCGTCGCGCTTACGCGCTGACGCAGTTCTTCCGGTTTGAGCGGAACATGCGATTCGATACGGCGCGCGCCGGTGAAGCGCTTTTCCCAGTAGCGGTCGTCCATGTCGTCGACGCGAATCGTGCTGCCCGTCGAGGGCGAATGCACGAACTTGTTATCGCCGATATAAATGCCCACGTGGGAGAAGGTGCGGCGCATCGTATTGAAGAACACGAGATCGCCGGGCTTGAGTTCGCTCACGCGAACCTTCTCGCCCACACGGCTCATCTCTTCAGCGCGGCGCGGCAGCGCGAGGCCGAGCGTGTCCTGGAACACGTAGCGGACGAAACCGCTGCAATCGAGCCCGGAATCGGGGGAGTCGCCGCCCCAGCGGTAGCGCACGCCGATCATGTTGAGTGCGCCCACGACGACGTCGCCCGCCTTGCCAGCCATGCCCGAGAAAAAGGCCTTGGCACGACCGCCGCTCGTGGTCGGTGCGGTAGCAGACGAAGTATCGGAGGGCGAAACAGAGGAAAACGAGGTCGATTCGGCGCGGATGGCGGTGGCTGAGCTTTGCGACAACGTGTTCGCTTCATCGGCGAACGCACCGGCTGCTGCGCTCATCAAGACGCCAACGAACATTCCGGTGACGACGCGCGCGCAGGCCTTGGCAAAGTATCGGTGCTGCATCGGTCGGTAGGATTTGCTTAAGAATCAGGGGTTAAGCGAAAAGTTTGGACGATACTAGCCAGGATGTAACCAGTTGTCAAAACAAATTAAAAAAAACAATCGGGGTACCGTCATAATTGCTGCGAAACCCCTTGCATGCTGGCCGCGACGAGTCGTCGCGTATACGGATGCGATGGATCGGAGAATATTTTTCCGACGTCGCCTGTTTCCACGATCGCCCCCTCCTGCATGACCGCGACGCGGTGCGCCATCGCTCCGATCACCGCCAGGTCGTGGCTGATGAACACGAACGCCAGATTGTATTTGTGCTGCAGCGTGCTCAAGAGCGCAAGCACCTGCTGCTGGATCGACACGTCGAGCGCGCTCGTCGGTTCGTCCAGGACGAGCATGCTCGGCTCGAGCACGAGCGCTCGCGCGATGGCGATCCTTTGGCGCTGCCCGCCCGAGAACTCATGCGGATAGCGCGCGAGCGCCGAACGGTCCATCCCCACTTCGCGCAACATCGCGATCACCTTCTCGCGCCGGGCCGCCGCGCTCATTTGGGGCCGGTGCAGCGCCAGCCCTTCTCCGACGATGCGCTCGATGGTCTGGCGCGGCGAAAGGGAACTGAAGGGATCCTGAAACACCACCTGCATGTGCGAGCGCAGCGCACGCCGCTCGGCGCCCTGATAGCCATCGAGCGGCTTGCCCTGGAACGCGATCTGGCCGCCTGCCGTCCGCTGCAGGCCGAGCAGCGCCATGGCGAGCGTCGATTTACCCGAGCCCGATTCGCCGACGATGCCGAGCGTCTCGCCCTGTCGCACGGTCAGGCTCGCCGCCGAGACGGCCATGAAGCGGCCAGAGCGGAACCAACCGGCGATACCGGGCAGCGGCGTCGGATACGCGACGCTCACGTCGCGCGCCTCCAGTACGACCGGCGCGATCGGCAACACGGGTTGCACGGTCCGGCGCGGCCGGCTTTCGATGAGCCGTCGCGTATAAGGGTGCTGCGGGTCGCTGAAAATTTGCTCGGTGGGGCCGCTTTCCACCAGCACGCCCTGCTCCATGACAGCCACGCGCCCGGCAAAACGGCGCACGAGATTCAGGTCGTGCGTGATCAGCAGCACGGCCATGCCGCGCGAGCGCGCCTCTTCGCGCTGCAATTCCAGCAGCAGGTCGACGATCTGCTCGCGGATGGTCACGTCGAGCGCTGTCGTCGGCTCGTCGGCAAGCAGCAGACGGGGCCGGCAGGCGAGCGCCATCGCGATCATCGCGCGCTGCCGCTGGCCACCCGACAACTGATGCGGGTAGCTTTGCGCCCGCTGGGCGGGTTCCGCGATGCCCGTGCGCTCGAGCAACGCTACCGCGCGGCGGCGCGCCTCGGCCACGGCCACACCGTCGTGCGCGACGATCGTCTCCGCGATCTGCTCGCCCACGGTGTAAAGCGGATTTAACGCCGTCATCGGCTCCTGGAAGATCATCGCGATCTGCGAGCCCCGCAGCCCACGCATCTCGCGCTCGCTGATCGCGCTCAGATCCGTGCCTGCAAAGCGAATCGCCCCGCTCACCTCGGCATCGCGCAAAAGGCGCAGGATAGCCAGCGCGGTCACCGTTTTGCCGGAGCCCGATTCGCCGACGAGGGCCACGCGTTCGCCCCGAGCGATCTCGAGTGTGGCGTCGCGCACGGCCACGTGCTCGCCGAAGGCAACGCGCAAGCCCTCGATCGACAGCAGCGGCTCGGACGAGGTATCGCGCTCGGGCACGCCTGGCGGCATGGCGGCGGCGCTCATTGGTTGCCTCCGGCGCGCATGGCATCGGCGATGCGTGTATCGAGCGCATTGCGCAGCGCATCGCCCATGAATGTAAGCAGCAGCAGCGTGGCGACGAGCACGCCGAACGTCGAAAGCGATATCCACCAGGCGTCGAGATTGGCCTTGCCTTCGGCCAGCAATTCGCCGAGGCTCGGCGTGGGCGGCGGCACGCCGAGGCCGAGAAAATCGAGACTCGTCAACGCGAGGATCGACCCGCTCATTCGGAACGGTAAAAACGTGATGACGGGCGTCAGGCTGTTCGGCAAGACGTGTCGCCAGATGATCTGCCAGTTGTTGAGCCCCATTGCACGCGCGGCGCGAACGTAGTCCTGGGTCCGGTTGCGCAGGCACTCGGCGCGCACGTAATCGGCCAGGCCAATCCAGCCGAACAGCGAGAGCAGCACGATGAGCAGCAAGAAGCTCGGCTCGAAAATCGAGGCGAAGATGATGAGCAGATAAAGCTCGGGCATCGCGCTCCAGATTTCGATGAGGCGCTGCCCCACGATATCGATGCGTCCGCCGAAATAGCCCTGCACTGCGCCCGCCAGAATGCCGAGCACGCTGCCGATCAGCGTGAGGATCAGCCCGAACTCCACCGAGATGCGAAAGCCGTAGAGCAGGCGCGCGAATACGTCGCGGCCCTGCTGATCCGTGCCGAGCCAGTTCTCGCGCGAGGGCGGCGCGGGGTTCGGCGCCTTCGAGAAATAGTTCAGCGTGTCGTAGTAATAGCGGTTGGGCGGATAGAGCGCGAAATTGCCCGGCAGTTCGAAGCGGCGGCGCACATCCGGGTCGAGGTAGTCGGCCGGTGTCGGGAAGTCGCCGCCGAACGTCGTTTCGGCATACGTCTTCACGAGCGGGAAATAGAATGTGCCGTCGTAGCGCACGACGAGCGGCTTGTCGTTCGACCAAAGCGGCCCGGCGAGGCTCGCGGCGAACGCCACCAGGAAAATGACGAGGCTCGCGAAGCCGAGCCGCTGCGCGCAAAAGCGCCGCCAGATGCGGCGCATGGGCGACGGCGAGGCAAACGCATCGGCAATGTCGCCGCGCGGCTCGGCGTCGCTTCCCGTATGCGGACGGGCTCGGCTCATCAGCGCTCCAGTTGTTCGAATTGAATGCGCGGATCGACCCAGACGTAGCAGAGGTCGGAGACCAGCTTCGTCGCGAGCCCGATCAGCGTGAAGAGATAAAGCGTGCCGAGCACGACCGGATAGTCGCGCCGCACGACCGACTCGTACGACAGCAAACCAAGGCCATCGAGCGAGAAAAGCGTCTCGATCAGCAGGCTGCCCGTGAAAAAGGCGCCGATGAACGCTGCCGGGAAGCCGACCACGAGCGGCAGCATCGCATTGCGAAAGATGTGCTTCCAGAGCACCCGCTTTTCGCTGAGCCCCTTGGCGCGTGCCGTCAGCACGTATTGCTTTTTGATTTCGTCGAGAAAGGCGTTTTTCGTGAGCATCGTGACGACGGCGAAGCTGCCCACCACCGAGGCCGTGACCGGCAGCGCGATGTGCCAAAGATAGTCGGCCACCTTGGCGAGCGGCGAGAGCTGCGCGAAATTGTCGGAAACGAGGCCGCGCAACGGGAAGATCTGCAAAAAGGTCCCGCCGCCGAAGAGCACGAGCAGCAGCACGCCGAGCACGAAGCCCGGAATGGCATAGCCGACGAGCACGACGAGGCTCGAGGCGACGTCGAACGGGGAGCCGTTGCGAACGGCCTTGGCAATGCCGAGCGGGACCGATATCAGATAGGTGAGAAAGAACGTCCACAGGCCGATGCTGATCGATACGGGCAGCTTCGAAACGACGAGCGACCAAACGCTGCGATGATGGAAATAGCTCTGGCCGAGATCGAAGCGCGCGAAACGCGCGAGCATGAGTCCATAGCGCGTGAGCGGCGGCTTGTCGAAGCCGTAAAGCGCCTTCAACTGGGCGATCTGCTGGGCATCGACGCCGTTGTGCGCGCGCAGGCCGAAGGGCGGCGACTGCCCTTCCTGCGCCGCGCCCTTGCGCAGCTCATAGGCGGCCTGCTCCACGGGGCCGCCCGGCACGAACTGGATAACGACGAAAGTCACCGTCAGTACGCCGACGAGCGTCGGAATCATCAGCAGCAGCCGTTTGAGAATGTAAGCCCACATCAGCGTCTCGCCTCGTCGATTGCATGGTCGTGCGCACTCATCGTGCATTCACCGCGCGTTCACCGGCGCACCTGCCTGCGAAGCAGCGGGCGGCGCCCACCACCAGGTCGATACGATCCAGTCCTCGGCCGAATAGTACAGCGGGAGCCTGCCCGGGTAGCGCAGCTCGCGCTTGTAGGCCACGCGGTGCGTGGTGCTGTACCACTGCGGAATGATGTAGCAGCCGTTGATCAGCACGCGATCGAGTGCCCGTGCCGCGCTCACGAGTTCGTCTTTCGTCTGCGCGTGCACGAGCGAGCGCAGCAACGCGTCGACGGCCGGCGACTTGAGGCCCGACATGTTGTCGGAGCCCTCCTGGTCCGCCGACTGGCTGCCGAAGCGGGACACCTGTTCCACGCCCGGCACCTGCGTGCCCAGGTACCGCATGATCGTCATGTCGAAATCGAAGGCGTCGTAGCGCTTTTGGATCAGCGCAAAATCGACGACGCGGTACGACGCGCGAATGCCGAGCTTGGCGAGGTTGCGCATATAGGCCGTGATGACGGGCTCCATGGCCGCGCCCTGCCCCGAGTCCTCGAGGATCTCGAATGCGAACGGCTGGCCCTTCGCATTGCGCAGCGCACCGTCGCGGTAAGTCCAGCCGGCTTGCGCCAGCAATGCGCGCGCCTCGATCAGATTGGCGCGCAACGAGTTCGGCGGATCGGTGCTCGGCTGTGCCGGCATGGGCCCGAACACGGCCGGATCCAGTTGCGCACGCAACGGTTCGAGCCGCGCGAGCTCGCCCGGCGTGGGGCTCCCCTTCGCCTGCAGTTCACTGTCGGCGAAATAGCTGTCGAGCCGCGTGTACGCACCGAAGAAAAGCCTGCTGTTGAGCCACTCGAAGTCGAATGCGAGGTCGAGCGCGCGGCGCACGCGCACATCCTGGAACAGCGGCCGGCGCAGATTCATGACGAAGCCCTGCATCCCCGCGCCATTGTGCTGTCGAAACTCGCGCTTGACGAGCTCGCCGCTGTCGAAGCGCTTGCCGACATCGCGCCGCGCCCAGTTGCGCGCGATGTACTCGACGAGCGCATCGTACTCGCCGGCCTTGAACGCTTCGAGGCGCGCCGTGCCGTCTCCATAGAGCTTGTAGACGATGCGCTCGAAGTTGTTGGTGCCGACGCGCACGGGCAGCGCCGCGCCCCAATAAGACGGGTCGCGCCGGTAGGTGATCGTATGGCCCCCATCGTAATGCTCGATCAGATAAGGGCCGCTGCCGATGGGCGTCTCGAAGGCGAGCTGATCGAACGCAACGTGCGAGCCATCCGGGCGCAGCCCCCACTTGCGCGAGAACACCGGCATGCCGCCCGCGATCAGCGGCAACTCGCGGTTGGCCTGCCGGAATTCGAAGCGGATCGTGGCACGGTCCACCGCGACCGCGCGCACGATGTCGGCGAAGTAAGCGGCATACTGCGGCGCGGCCTTGCGGCTTTTCAACGTGTCGAAGGAATACTTGACGTCGTCGGCCGTCACCGGGTCGCCGTTCGAAAACCGTGCACGCGCGTTGATGTGGAAAGTGACCGACAGTCGGTCGGGCGCGATGCGGATGTCGTCGGCGAGCAACCCGTAAGCCGAGGCCACCTCGTCCGAGCTACCCGTGGTCAGGCTTTCGAACAGCATCCCGATACCCGGTGCGACGTTGCCGCGCATCGTGAACGGATTGAATTTGTCGAAGCTCGTCAAACGGTTCGGGTTGGCCAGCACGAGCGTGCCGCCCTTAGGGGCGTCGGGGTTGACGTAATCGAAGTGCTTGAACCCCGGCGGGTATTTCGGCGTGCCGAATTGCGCGATCGCATAGGCGGCATGGGCCGGTGACGGTGCACCGAACCAGCACACGCAGCATAGGGCAAGCAGCGCACGCAGCGTGGCGGTCCGTCGCGAAGGTTTCAGCATGGGCTCGTTCAGTCGGTCGGCAGTGGCATTGTCGCGATTCTAACGAAAAGCGACTCGTTGCCAACCCGCGTGCGCCCACGCTGGCCGCTAGAGTTCCCAGTCCTGCGGCAAATCGATCTGGCCGCGCCATCGTTCGAGGTTATCCGGGTCGCTCGTCTCCGACCTCGTCATCTCCTTCGCGATGAACTTGTGGATGGTCGGCACGCCGTTCCGAGTCTCGAGTACCTGTGTGGCCCGCACTCTGGGGCTGCCGCCGGAAAAGCCCAGGTCGAAATGAACGACTCGCCGCCGGCTCGGCCCCACCGCCAGACTTTCGCCGGCGCCGCCCCGGTTGCCGCCGCGCACGCCCATGCCCGGTCGGTCCGCGATGCGAGAATCCCACTCGAAGCCGTTGCGGGCGATCCAATGCTTCGCGTCTTTTTCACTCGCGGTGCGACGCAGATCGACGGGTGCCTTCCTATCGTCCTTCGCAGCGGTATGACGAAACTCGTTCCAATCCCTGAACGTGCGCGACGCTCGATGCCTTTGATACATGTCCGCGATGACATCGCCCCGATGCCTCCATCGATCGTCGAGCGCGTCGTACTCGAACCACTCGATCCGTTCGTTCCACTGCAGCGTGGGGCAATCGATGCCGTCGTCGGACGCGGAGCCAAACCCGCGCGACAAGACCTTGACCCGGGCGACAAACGCGAATACATGCCCGAATGGGCTCTCATTCGCGTTGCCGTACGGCTTGATATCCCCGATCGCGGTCCGCACAACCGTCATTCGCGCTTTCATCGCACTCCCTGAAGGGCGCCGCCGACGCATCCGTCCGCTTGTCGGCATGCCATGCCCGGCATGCTCTCGTTCGCTTCCGGCTGCGTCAACTACAAAGCCTGAACACGACCGGGCCGCGAGCGCACATACCGACCGAAAGCGGGCATGTGGATGGGCATGGGACGCATGGGTGGCAGGCATGTTACCCGCGCCCCACCGGAGGCTGGCTCTGGAGGTCTGCTAAACTGGAGCGTTATGCGTATTCGTACGCGCCCTGTTGTCAAGTTGCCACGATCGCCAGGACCGGAGCCGTTCCGGGTCCTGCACGGCGCCCCACACGCGAGTCGCGTCGGCCGTGCACGGCACCGCTCACATAGGAGAATTCATGGGCTTTCTCGCTGGAAAACGCATTCTGCTGACCGGTCTGCTCTCGAACCGCTCGATTGCTTACGGTATCGCGCAAGCCTGCAGGCGCGAAGGCGCCGAGCTCGCGTTCACGTACGTGGGCGAGCGCTTCAAGGACCGCATTACCGAGTTCGCCGCCGAATTCGACAGCGAACTCGTCTTTCCATGCGACGTCGCCGAGGATGCCCAGATCGAAGCGCTCTTCGCTTCCCTCAAAACGCATTGGGACACGATCGACGGGCTCGTGCACTCGATCGGCTTCGCGCCGCGCGAGGCGATCGCAGGCGACTTCCTCGACGGCATGACGCGCGAAAACTTCCGCATCGCCCATGACATCTCGGCATACAGCTTCCCCGCGCTTGCGAAGGCTGCCCTGCCGATGCTCTCCGACAACGCGTCGCTTCTTACGCTTTCTTACCTCGGCGCCGAGAAGGTCATTCCGAACTACAACACCATGGGCATCGCGAAAGCGGCGCTCGAGGCCTGCGTGCGCTACATGGCCGGCTCGCTCGGCGCGCGCGGCGTTCGCGTGAACGGCATTTCGGCCGGCCCGATCAAGACGCTCGCGGCGAGCGGCATCAAAAGCTTCGGCAAGATCCTCGAGTTCGTCGAGCAGAATGCGCCGCTCAAGCGCAACGTGACGATCGAACAAGTCGGCAATACCGCCGCATTCCTGCTCTCCGATCTGTCGAGCGGCGTGACGGCAGAGATCCTCCATGTCGACAGCGGCTTTCACGCTGTAATCGGCGGCATGACGGCAGGCGCAACGGAGTAAGGCCAGCCGATCCAGGTTAGCGGGATACGAAAACGCCCACCGGTCACAACAACCGGCGGGCGTTTTTCCATGTTCGGCAATGGCAGCCCGGCCTTGACGCTGATGCTATGTAGCCTGGACGCCGAGGACCCGGCGCCTGTTGCGCCGTATCAGTGCCAGCCGCGGCCGTGGCCATGTTCGTGACCCGGCGGCGGCCCCCAGCCCGGGCGGCCATGATGACGATACCAATCCTCGCGCGCCCAGTAGCGGCGCCCATCCCAGTACCGGTCGCCATACCAGCCCACGACAAGCGCGGGCGCGGGTGCGTAGACGACGGGCGGCGGGGGCGGCGGTACATAAACCGGCGCAGGTGCGACGTACACGGGCGCGGGTACGCCGATGTTTACTCCGACATTGACGCCGGCCATCGCCGCGCCCGATACACCGAACGCGACGGCCGCGGCCAGACCAGAAAGAATGCGTGCGTGTTTCTTCATGACAACGTATCCGTCCAACGGTAATTCGTTGGAGCGAATGTTACCGCAGCATCGATTCCGGCATATTTCATACTTGTAACTGTTGCTGCACGATATGGCAGCCCCCGTACGTAGCGGCCCAAAGTCCTGTCAGGCAACCGCAGGGTCGCCAAAACGCGCCTAGCCGGCAATGAAGCGCTCGTCGAGCGCCGCCAGCGCAAAGCGCCTCACATGCTCGACGAACGAGCGTGTCAGCAGCGCCGGCGGCCGTTGGGAAGGTGTCAGCACCGAGAAATCCGTCACGAGCAGCGGTTCGAAAGGCTTGAATACGACGCCACGGCCCCGATAGCTCCAGGCGGTGATCGCGTCGATCAGGGACACGCCCGCCCCCGCCTCCACGAACGCGCAGATCGACTGCGATACCTGCGTCTCCAACTGCAGTTTGACCGGCACCCCATGCGCCGCGAAAAGCGCATCGATCTGCAGCCGCGAATCGAGCGTGCGCGGGTGTGCCACGAAGCGTTCGCCCGCAAGATCCTGCGGGCGGATCGTATCGCGCGCGCATAGCCGGTGGCCCACCGGCATCGCGCAGACCATACGCGTCGAGATCAGCCGCTCCCCATGCGCGCTCGGGTGATTCATCGCCAGAATCGCGATCCCGACGTCGCAGCGCTGGCCGACCACCATGTCGACCACCGTGCGCGACGAATGAACGAGCAGCGAAACGTTCGCTTCCACATGCGTGCCCAGGTAATCGGCGATCGCATGCGGAAGGAACGCCAACGCAATGGCGGGCGCAGCCGCCACCTGCAGCGTGCCGCGCTGCAATGCACGGATTTCGTCCGCCGCGCGCGCAATGCGATCGAGGCCGACCAGCGAGCGCTGCACTTCCTCGTAAAGCGCCTGCGCCTCGACAGTCGGATGAAGCCGCCCCTTCACGCGCTCGAATAGGGCAAACCCCAAGGACTGCTCCAGATCGGCGATGAGCCGCGTCGTGGCGGGCTGCGAAATATGCAGCATCTCGCTTGCGCGCGTGACGGTCTGGCAAAGCATGACGGCGCGAAACGCCTCCAACTGACGCAGTTTCATCGCAGAACACTCCATAACGGAATGTTATTGTCTTCCCAAAAAAAACGATTTTCCAACTGTTTTTGGTCTTTCTATCGTTCGATTCAACCTGAACGCCCAGGCCATACGCGTGCCGCGAACGCATAGCGTTTTGTGTTCGCACAGGCGCCCTTTTCGATCTTGCAGGCAACCAGGAGCGCAACTTGAAGAAGACCAGTCCTGCCGCCGCGGCACTCGCGGCCGCGTTGGCCCTCGGGGTATCGAGCGCGTCGGCGCAACCCACGCTTTATGTCGGTTCGTATGGCGGCTCGACGCAAGCCGCGTTCGAGAAAAGCATCATTCCGCAATTCGAAAAGACGCACGACGTCAAGATCGTCTACGTGCCGGGCAATTCGACGGACACGCTCGCGAAGCTCCAGGCGCAAAAGGGCAAACAGGAATTGAACGTCGTGCTCCTCGACGACGGCCCGATGTACCAGGCCGTGCAATTCGGCTTTTGCGACAAGCTGGCCGACGCGCCCATCTATCGAGATCTCTATCCGATCGCCCGTATGAGCGATCGCGCCGTCGCGCTGGCCGCCGTGGCGACGGGCCTCGCCTACAACGCGGATGCGTTCCGAAAAGCGGGACTGCCGCCGCCTGCGTCGTGGGAGGTGCTGACCGATGCGCGCTACCGGC
This sequence comes from Trinickia caryophylli, assembly GCF_034424545.1. Lineage (NCBI taxonomy): Bacteria > Pseudomonadati > Pseudomonadota > Betaproteobacteria > Burkholderiales > Burkholderiaceae > Trinickia > Trinickia caryophylli. The sequence goes on from NZ_CP139970.1 coordinate 484,746, forward strand.
AGAAGATCGCAATACCGCCGATCTCGAACACCTACGGCCTGCAGACGCTGATCATGTTCGCGCGGCTCGCCGGCGGCGGCGAAACGAATATCGCCCCCGGCTTCGACGCGATGATCAAGCGCGTCGCGCCGAACGTGCTGGCCTGGGAACCCTCGCCGGGCAAGATGACCGAACTCTTCCAGAACGGCGACGTGACGCTGGCCGTGTGGGGCAGCGGCCGTGCGCAAACGCTGCAGCAAACGGGCTTTCCGATTCGTTTCGTCTACCCGAAGGAAGGCGCGATGGCGCTGCTCACGGCGGCCTGCCCGGTCGCGCAAAACAAGGAGCCGCAGCTTTCGCAGCAGTTCGTCCAGTACCTGCTCACGCCGGAGGTCCAGACCGTGCTCGCCGAAACGCAGGCATGGGGGCCGATGAACAGCACGACGAAACTGCCGCCCGCCGTGGCCGCGAAGGTGCCCTACGGCTCCGAGCAGATCGGCAAGCTCGTCAAGACCGACTGGGCCATCGTCAACGAAAAGCGGGCCCAGTGGACGAATCAGTGGAACCGCCAGGTCGAGCGCTGAAGTTCGCGCGCACGCCCTCCATTCCTTCACTGCCTCTCGATAACGGCGCCATGCCATGACATTTCTGCATCTCGAGAACGTTTCGAAGCGCTACGGCGAGTTTCACGCCGTCCAAGGCCTGTCGCTCGACGTCGAGCGCGGCGAATTCGTCTCGCTGCTCGGACCGTCCGGCTGCGGCAAGACCACGACGCTGCAGATGATTGCCGGCTTCGCCGCTCCGAGCGAAGGGCGCATCCTGCTCGATGGGCACGACATCACTTCGCTCGCACCCGAAAAGCGCGGCATGGGGGTCGTCTTCCAGAGCTACGCGCTTTTTCCCCACATGACCGTGGCCGAGAACGTCGGTTTCGGGCTCGAGATGCGCAAGATGCCGCGGCCGCGACGCGCCGAGCGCATTCGCACGGCGCTCGCCATGGTGCACCTGAACGGCCTCGAGGCCCGCTACCCGCGCGAGCTGTCGGGCGGCCAGCGGCAACGCGTCGCGATCGCGCGGGCGCTCGTGATCGAGCCGCGCGTGCTGCTGCTCGACGAGCCCATGTCGAATCTCGATGCGAAGCTGCGCGAAGAAATGCATATCGAGCTGCGTGCCATACAGCGTCAACTCGGCATTACGACGATTCTCGTCACGCACGATCAAGTCGAAGCAATGACGATGAGCGATCGCATCGCCGTCATGCACGGCGGGCGAATCGTACAGATCGCCGCACCATTCGATGCCTACGAGCGTCCGGTCTCGACCTTCGCCTCGACGTTTCTCGGCCGCACCAACGCGCTCGAGGGGAAGGTCGTCGAGCGGCACGGCCGTTGCTGCGTCGTGCGGCTCGGCGCCCAGCTAGCGCGCATCGCACACGGCGAGCGCGCATTCGGCGAGAACGTTCACGTCTATGTGCGCCCCGAGAAACTGCGGTTCGCATCGAACGGCGAAGCGGCGCTCGACGGACACGTTCGCACACGCCTCTTCCTCGGAAACCATTGGATGCTCGAAATCGACAGCGCGCTGGGCGTGTTCCGCATGAGCCAGCCCAACATCGGTCTGCCGCCGCCGATCGAAGGCGAAGCCGTTCGCATCGCCTGGTCCGACGAAGATCTACACATGCTCGACACGGAGGTCTCCCATGGCTGAACTCGCCCCGCGGGCCAATGCGCCGCACGCACGAGTGCACAACGCCGCAGACCTCGCCCGCGCGCGCGAGGCGCGCGCACCATGGCTGCTGGCCGCGCCGGCCCTGCTGCTCTTCCTGGGCCTGCTCGTCGTGCCGATGGCGCTCGTCGCGCTGCTGTCGTTCAACGCGTTCGACGGCACACTCGGAATCTTGCCGGCACATACCGCGGCCAACTATGTCGAGGTCCTGGGCGACCCGTATTACCACACGATCTTCGCACGCACGGCAGGGCTCTCGCTGCTCGTCACGGTGCTGTGCGCGGTGCTCGGTGTACCCGAAACGCTGATCCTCGCGCGTATGCGCGCGCCGTGGCGCGGCATCTTCCTGCTCGTGACCCTGGGCCCGCTTCTGATCTCGGTCGTGGTGCGCACCCTCGGCTGGGCGATCCTCATGGGCCGCGAGGGGCTCGTCAATCAGGTGCTCGCGGCGCTGGGCCTCATCGATTCGCCGCTGCAACTGCTTTTCACGCTCACCGGCGTCACGATCGCGCTCGTGCACGTGCTCGTACCGTTCATGGTGATCTCGGTTTGGGCGTCGATGCAAAAACTGGACTCGCAGATCGAACATGCTGGCCTGTCGCTCGGCGCCTCGCGCTTGACCGTGTTTCGCCGGGTCGTTCTGCCGCAACTGCTGCCCGGCGTGCTGTCGGGAAGCATCATCGTGTTCGCGCTCGCGGCCTCCGCGTTCGCCACGCCCTCGATCATCGGCGGACGCAAGCTCAAGGTCGTCGCCACCGCCGCCTACGACGAGTTCCTGAGCACGCTCAACTGGCCGCTCGGGGCCTCGATTGCGGTTTTGCTGCTGATCGCGAACGCCGCGATCATCCTCGGCTGCAATCGGCTCGTCGAAAAGCGTTTCCGCGCCGTATTCGAATCGTGAAAGGAGCCAACCCCATGCGCAGGAACGGAACGCTCTCGCTCGCTTATCACGCGCTTTTCATCGTATTCATGCTCGCGCCGCTCGTCGTCGTCATCGCGGTCTCGTTCACCGGCAAAGGCTTCATATCTCTGCCGACAGGCGGGTTTTCGCTGCGTTGGTTCCGCGCGCTGCGACACGCGGACGACTTCCTCTCCGCCTTCTGGCTGTCGATGAAGCTCGGGGCCGTGGCGGCAACCGTCGCGACCGCCCTCGCCGTACCCGCGGCGCTCGCGCTCACGCGCTATCGCTTCACCGGACGCAGCGCGCTCACGAGCTTCTTTCTGTCGCCGCTGATGATCCCGTACGTGGTGCTCGGCGTCGCCTTCCTGCGCTTTTTCACCCTCGCGGGGCTGACCGGCTCGTTCTTCTGGCTCATGCTCACGCATGTGGTGGTCGTCATGCCCTATGCGCTGCGGCTCGTTCTCGCCGCCGCCACCGGTCTCGATCGCGACGGCGAACGCGCGGCGCGCTCGCTGGGTGCACACCGCTTCACCGCGTTTCGCCGCATCGTGCTGCCCATGCTGTTGCCGGGCGTCGCGGGCGGCTGGATCCTCGCTTTCATCCAGAGTTTCGACGAGCTGACGATGACGATATTCGTCGCGACGCCGGGTACGACCACGCTGCCCGTTGCGATGTATAACGCCATCGCGCAGAACATCGACCCGCTCGTCACTTCTCTGTCGACCGTGTTGATCGCCGGCACGGTGTTGCTGATGATCGTGCTCGACCGGATGGTGGGGCTCGACCGTGTGCTGGCCGGCAAAGCTTGAACCGGATGACCATGACTGATGACGACGTGATCGTGGTGGGGGGCGGCCTGGTCGGCATGGCCCTCGCATACGGCCTTGCGCGCAGTGGCGCGGCCGTCACCGTGCTTGACGAGGGCGACGATGCGTATCGCGCCTCGCGTGGCAACTTCGGCCTCGTATGGGTACAAGGAAAGGGCTACGGCCTGCCCGAGTATGCGCGCTGGACGATGGCGTCGGCCCGCGCGTGGCCACACCTGGCCGCGGCACTGCTAGAGGAAACCGGCATCGACGTCCAGTTGCGGCAGCCGGGCGGATTCCATTTCGTCTATTCGGAGCAGGAAGCCGTCGAGCGCGAAGCGCGGCTCGCCTGGCTGCGGGCGCGGCTCGACGGCGACTACCCCTATCGAATGCTCTCGCCGGAGGCCCTGAAGACGCAGTTGCCGGCGATCGGCCCCGAAGTGCACGGCGCGAGCTACACGCCGATGGATGGCCACGTGAACCCGCTCAAGCTGCTGCGCGCACTTTACGCGGCCTGCGCCGCACGCGGCGTGCGCTGGGTACGCAACGAGCGCGTCCGGCAGATCGGAGAGGACGGCGGCACCTTCGTCGCCCACGGAATCGCGGGGCGCTGGCAAGCCCGCAAACTCGTGCTCGCGGCCGGCCTCGGCAACGCAACGCTTGCCGCGACGCTCGGACTGCATGCTCCGGTGCGCCCGAACCGGGGCCAAGTGCTGATCGGCGAGCGCACGCAGCCGTTCCTCGAATATCCGACCACCTACGTGCGACAGACCGACGAGGGCACGATCCAGCTCGGCGACTCGATGGAGGACGTCGGCTTCGACGATACGACGACGACGCGCGTTCTCGCGTCGATCGCGCAACGCGGCATTCGCAGCTTTCCGGTACTCGCCGGCCTGCGGCTCGTGCGCGCATGGAGCGCACTGCGCGTGCTCACACCCGACGGCTTCCCGATTTATCAGGAGTCCTCACGCTTTCCAGGCGCCTTTGTCGCCACCTGCCACAGCGGCGTCACGCTCGCGGCCGCGCACGCCCTGCGCGTGGCGCCGTGGATCGCGGGCGGCGACGCGCCCGATGAACTCGCCGCCTTCACCGGCGACCGCTTCATAAACCATCCAACGACTTTCGACCATGCCCACTAGCAGCCTCTTTCGCCGCCTGCAGCCGCAGGCCGGCACCGATCTGCCGCGCGCGACGATCGAACTCGACGGCGCCGTGCTCACCGTTCCGGCGGGCTGCAGCGTGGCTGCCGCGCTGTTGGCCGCCGGCGTCACGCGCTTTCGCACCACGCCCGTGACGGGCGCCGCGCGCGCGCCCTATTGCATGATGGGCGCGTGCTTCGAATGCCTGATGGAGATCGACGGCGAGCCGAATCGCCAGGCGTGCCTCGTGGAGGTGCGCGACGGCATGTCCATTCGCACGCAACACGGGGCGCGCAATCTCGCCTGGCACGCGGAGGTCGATCATGCGCGCTGATTTCGCCGATATCGTCGTCGTGGGCGGCGGCCCCGCCGGAATGGCCGCCGCCACACAGGCCGCCGCACTCGGCGCATCGGTCGTACTGCTCGACGAGCAGCCCACGCCCGGCGGCCAGATCTATCGCGCGGTGAAGGAGGCAAGCGCCGCGCGGCTCGATGTGCTCGGCCCCGACTATGCGGCGGGCCGTACGCTCGTCGACGCGTTCGAGCGTTCGCAGGCCACCCATATCGGCCGCGCGGCCGTCTGGCAGATCACCGCGCAGCGCACCGTGCACTACCTTCGCAACGGCGAGGTGGCGACGCTCAAAGCCGGGCGCATCGTGCTCTGCACCGGTGCGATGGAGCGCCCGTTTCCGATCCCCGGCTGGACGCTGCCGGGCGTGCTGACGGCCGGCGCAGCCCAGATTCTGCTGAAGACGGCCGATACGGTGCCGAGCGCCCCGGTCGTGCTGGCGGGCTGCGGCCCCCTGCTCTACCTGCTAGCCTCGCAGTATGTGCGCGCGGGCGTGCGAGTGGCAGCCATCGTCGATACGACCGACGCGGCCGACAAGCGCCGCGCGCTCTCGCATCTCGGCGGCGCGCTGGCTGGCTGGCGCTACCTTGCCAAGGGGCTTGCGATGATGCGCGAGCTCAGGCGTGCGGGTGTGCCGTTCCACCAGGGCGCGAGCGCGCTCGCCGTCGAGGGCGACGAGGGCGACGAAGGCAGCCGAGACGAAAAGGTCGCACGCGCATTGAGCTTCGTCGCGAACGGACGTCGCGAGCGCATCGAAAGTCCTGTGATCCTGCTGCATCAGGGCGTGGTGCCGAACACGCAGTTCACATGGTCGCTGCGCGCCGCGCACCGCTGGAGCGACAGCCAGTTGGCTTTCGTGCCCGTTACCGACGCATGGGGCGAACTCGATGTGCCGGGCATTCACGTGGCCGGCGATGGCGCCGGCATCGGGGGCGCTATCGCGGCCGCGCTCGGAGGCCGTATCGCGGCTCTCGGCGCCGGTTGCGCGCTCGGCCATGTCGATACACACATGCGCGATCGCCTGGCCGCCCCGCTGCGTCGCGCGCTTGCGCCGCATCTGCGCGTGCGGCCGTTCCTCGAAGCGCTTTATCGCCCCAAAACGGCGAACCGCATTCCCGCCGACGGCGTCGTGATCTGCCGTTGCGAAGAAGTGACGGCGGGCACGCTGCGCGAGCACGTGAGCCTCGGCTGCACCGGCCCCAATCAGGCGAAGTCGTTCGGACGCTGCGGCATGGGGCCGTGTCAGGGCCGGCTGTGCGGCCTCACGGTCACCGAAATCATCGCCGATGCACGCGGCGTTTCGCCGTCCGAAACCGGCTACTATCGCATCCGCCCGCCGATCAAACCGATCACGCTCGGCGAGCTGGCGCGCGAAGCATGAGCACGCGGGCGCCACGCCGGGGACCCGGCGGACTCGCCGACGGAGCCGACGTCGTCGTCATCGGCGGCGGTTTTCATGGCCTTTCGAGCGCACTGCATCTCGCGCGGGCCGGCGCTCGCGTGACCGTGCTCGAAGCCGAGTACTGCGGCCGCCACGCGTCGGGCGTCAATGCCGGAGGGGTCCGTACGCTCGGCCGCCATCTGGCTGAAATTCCACTCGCGCTCGAATCCCGGGCGTTGTGGCACCGGCTGCCCGAACTCGTCGGCGACGACTGCGGCTTCGTGTCGAGCGGCCAGCTGAAGGTGGCCGAAACCGACGCCGAACTCGGCACGCTGCGCCAGCGCGTGCACGATCTGCGCACGCGCGGCTACACGCACGAAACGCTGGTGGACCGCGCAACCGTGCGCGCATTGCTGCCGGCCGTCGCGCCGCACGTCACGGGCGGCATCTGGGTGCCCGACGACGGCCACGCGCTGCCGTTTCGTGCCGTCATGGCCTTTCGCCGCGCGGCTCAACGATCGGGCGTGCAAATACACGAGCAAACGCGCGTCGCAGGACTGGAGCACACGGGCGAGCGATGGCGGGTGAGCGCGGGGGAGCGCCGTTTCGAAGCGGAATATGTCGTCAATGCGGCCGGCGCGTGGGCCGGCGCGTTCGCCGCACAGGTGGGCGAACCCGTTCCGGAGGAGCCCGTTGCGCTGCTGCTCACCATCACGCACCGGGTGCCGGCTTTTTGCTCGCCGGTCGTCGGCGCGACCGGACGGACGCTCTCGTTCAAGCAGTTCGACAACGGCACGGTGCTGATCGGCGGCGGCCTGCGCGGACGAGTAGATGACCGGGCCCGCGCGGGCGATGTCGACTTCGGCCAACTCGCCATCAATGCACGCACGGCGCTTGCCCTCTTCCCGCATCTGCGCGGTGTTGGCATCAATCGTTCGTGGGCCGGCATCGAGGGCTTCATGCCGGACGGCATTCCCGTCATCGGTCCCAGCCGCCGCGCGCCCAAGCTCGTCCACGCGTTCGGGTTCTCGGCCCATGGATTCGAGCTTGGCCCCGTCGTTGGCCGTATCGTCTCGGAACTGATCACGGCGCGCGAATGCAGCTTGCCGATCGCACCGTTCGCAATCGAGCGCTTCGCCAGCACCGCCACCGCCTCACCCATCGTAAAACCGCAATCCTGAACGAGGAGCCTTGCATGACCGCAATTCACCGATATCAATCGAACGCCCGGCTGAGCCGGATCGTCGTGCACAACAACGTCGTCCATCTCGCCGGCACGACGGCGGGCGACCGCACCGGCGATGCCGAAGCGCAGACGCGCGATATTCTCGCGAAAATCGACGAATATTTGGCGAGCGTCGGCTCCAGCAAGTCACGGCTGCTGACGGCGCAAGTCTGGCTTCAGGACATCGATCGCGATTTCGCCGGCATGAACGCGGCGTGGGAAGCGTGGGTCGACCGTGAGGCCGTGCCCACGCGCGCCACCTGCGAAGCCCGGCTCGCCGCCTCGGACATCCGGGTGGAGATCATCGTTACGGCCGCGCTGAGCTGACGTCTCAGCGCGCGGACGGCCGCTCGCCGCGTGCGAGCGTCGCCGCATCCGGCTCGGGCGCCAGCTGCTTCGCGCCGCTCGTGCCCGCATCGGCAACCGCATCGGCAACCACATCGGCGCTCAGATCGCGCCCGCGCGTCTCGGGCAATATCCAGGCCGCGACCACGACGAGCAAATACGACACGCCCGCACACAGGCCCATTGCGGCGGCAAGGTCGAGCTTGGCGCTGAGCACGCCCACCATCGTCGGCATGATTGCGCCGATCGCGCGGCCGGCGTTACCGCACAACCCTTGCGCGGAGCCGCGAATCCGCGTGGGAAACAATTCGGCGATATACGCACCGGTACCGGCGGCCGTGCCCGATTGCAGCGTGCCGAGCACGAAGCCGAGCGCGAGCGTCATGCGCAGATCGATCGGCGCCAGCGTATAGACCGAAACCGCGATGGCCTGACAACAGGCAATGATCATGAAGGTGCGGCGTCGACCGAACGCATCGGCCATCCAACCGTTCAGGAACGCACCTGCGAACGAGCCGAGGATGTTGACGACGAGGTAGCCGCCCACGTTGCTGATCGACAGATGCAGCGCCATTTTCAGGTAGGCGGGCAACCACGTGATCATCACGTAATTGCCGCCGTAAATGCCGAATGTGAGCAGGATGGCCTTGAGTGTCGTCGTGCGCTGCGGCCCCGTAAAGACCTCCAGGATTCGAACCTTACCCGCATCGGCGGCTGCGGCCGATCGCGCCTTTGCAAACACCGGTGCTTCCTCGATGTTGCGACGAATCCAGATGACGAGGATGGCGGGCAGCACCCCGAGGCCGAAGAGCACGCGCCAGGCCCACGCGGGCTCGACATAGTTGAACAGCAAGGTGGAAAGCAATACGGCGATTGCATAGCCTACGGCCCATCCGGCCTGCAGCGCGCCCACTACCCGCCCGCGCACGTTGGGGCTGATCGTCTCGCTGATCAGCACCGCGCCTACGGCCCATTCGCCGCCGAAGCCGAGCCCCTGCAGGCTGCGCGTGAACATGAGCTGCCAAAACGAATCCGTGAATGCGGAAAGCAGCGTGAAGAACGAGAACCAGGCAATCGTCAGTTGCAGAATCCGCACACGTCCATAGCGGTCCGCCAGGATACCCGCGGCCCAGCCACCGAGCGCCGCCATCATGAGCACCGTCGTACCGAGCAGGCCCGCCTCGCCACGGCTCATACCCCACAGCGCGATCAGCGTGGGAATCGCGAGCGCGTACATCTGCGTATCCATCGCATCGAGCCCCCAGCCGCTGAAACAGGCCCAAAAGGTGCGCTTCTCGGGCTTCGACAACTGGGTGAACCACTTCAGCATCTCCTGTCTCCTCGTTTTCTTCTTGCGTATCCTCACGCGCGGCGGTGCCACGCGCACACTGAAATCGATTCTATGCGCCGGCGTGCCGAAGCCTCGTGCCATCCACTATTCGCGGCGTTCTCTTTTGTTTATCGGGGCATACGCCGGGCGCGAAAACGGGGTGTGCCTGCTCCGGGCACAGGGCCCGCTCGCGCTCACCGCAGAAAGCGGCTACCCTTATGACTTCGATGAATCCCGCTCTCAGATGATGGTCACCGATTCGCTCGGCGAACGATTGAAGGCGTCTGCGCGATGAACGGCGAACGCCTTGTCTATGTGATGGGCCCGTCGGGTGCCGGAAAGGACACCCTGCTGGAACATGTGCGCGCGTACACGCCGGCGCCCCGCGTGCTCTTCGCCCATCGCTATATCACGCGCGCGCGCAACCATCACGAAAACCACATCGAACTGAGCGAAGTCGAATTCGAGGCCCGCTCCGCGCTCGGGCTCTTCGCACTCGAATGGTCGAGCCATGCGCTGCGCTATGGCATCGGTATCGAGATCGATGCGTGGATGGACCGGGCATGCATGGTCGTCGTCAACGGCTCGCGCGCTTATCTTCCTGAAGCGCTCGCGCGCTATCCGCGCATGGCGGTGGTCCACGTCACCGCCGAACCACCGGTGCTCGCGAGACGGCTCGCCGCGCGCGGCCGCGAAACGGTGGATCAGATTCAAGCACGCCTTGCGCGCAGCGTGCCATGGGCAGTGCCCCCCGGCGCCACGCTCACGACGATCGACAACTCGGGCGCGCTCGACGATTCGGCTGCCGTTTTTCTCGACTTGCTGCGCAGGCTGGCTTAGGCCGCCCGCGTGCCGCCAGTCCTCGGCGCGACTCTAGCCGAGGTGCCGCTTTGCGCGGCGTTCGCAGCGAACCGCCGGCGCGTCCGCCTCATGCGTCGACGGCGCCGCGAGCGAGCGAAGTCGATGCCCGGTCCGGCTTGCTGCGAAACGCACGCCGATATTGCTGAGGCGACGTACCGACGACTCTCGCGAACCGCTCTCTGAACGTCGTGACCGAGCCGAACCCGGCTTCGCTCGCCACGCGCTCGATCGAGAACGAGGTGGTTTCGAGCAATTGCTGCGCCGTGCGGACCCGCGCGGTCTGCAGCCATTGCAGCGGCGAAGTGCCCGTTTCCGCGTGAAAGCGCCGCGTAAGCGTGCGCACGCTCATTGCACCGTGCCTTGCGATCGACTCGAGCGTGAGCGGCTGCTGGAGGTTTTGCTGCAGCCACTGCATGAGCGCATGCAACGCCGGCCCCCCGCGCGGCAACTCGCGCTCGGCGTACTGCGCCTGCCCGCCCTCTCGGGCGAGCGGTACGACAGCCCGGCGCGCCGCGTCGAACGCTGCGGCGGCGCCGTAATCGGCGCGAATCATATGAAGGCAGAGGTCGAGGCCGGCCGACGCACCGGCCGACGTGAGGATCTGGCCATTGTCGACGAAGAGCACGTTGGCATCCACGCACACACGTGGATAACGGCGCGCAAGCTCGGCTGCCGCCAGCCAGTGTGTCGTCGCCCGCAAACCGTCGAGCAATCCGGCGGCAGCGAGGACGAAAGCGCCCGAGCAGATCGAGGCGATGCGGCAACCGCGTGCGGCGGCGTCGCGCAACGCGGCCACGGTACGAGGCGAAAGCGGCATCGCCGGATCGAGCGTACCCGGCACGACGACCGTATCGGCCTCGCCCAGCGCACCGAGACGCCAGGCGGTATGAAGCTCGAAAAAACCACTGCGCACGACCGGACGCTCGCTGCAGACCCGTACGCGGTACGGGGCGGCGACGTTCTCGACTCGAACGTGCGAAAACGTATCGCAGGCTACGCCGAGGTCGAACGGGACGACATCGTCGAGCGCGAGAACGGCTATCGTGTGCATGGCGCGGGAGAGCGGTGGCCGGAATCCGTCGAAGTTTGGCATTCTAGCCAATGGACCGCCCACGCGCGAGCCGCCAGAATCGCCAGCATTCGCACGAGGTCCCCCAATGACGAAAGACGACGAAAAATCGCTGCGCATGCTGCAATTCGGTTCTATTCTCGAAGCAACCACACTGGCCGTGCTCGTGTGCGTTGCCGTTCCGCTCAAGCACGCGGCCGGCTATCCCATGGCCGTTTCGGTCATGGGGCCGATACATGGCATTGCGTTTATTGCGTACATCTGGGCGATCATCGTGACGGCTTCGGCCGGACTCTGGCGCCCGGCGGAGGTCTGGCGCCTCGTATTGTCGGCGCTCGTGCCCTTCGCGGGCTTCGCCAGCACGCAATGGATCGCACGCAAACGGAACTCGCGATGATCTATCTGCTCGTGAAAGTCGTTCACATCTCATCGGTCATGACGTTTGTCGGCGGCCTACTGGCGCTGTCCGTCGGCATTCGCGTGCAAAGCCTCCCATTGCAGCGCGCCCTGGGACGGTGGGATCGGAACGTCACTTCGCCGGCGCTTGGCCTCGTATGGGCGACGGGCATCGCAATGGTCGTGCTCGGCCATTGGTTCGGCGACGTCTGGCTTACGATCAAGTTCCTGCTGGTCACCGCACTCTCCGCTTTGCACGGAATACTTTCGGGAAAGTTGCGGCGCATCGAGCACGACGGTACCGGCGCAGTGCCACCGGCGTGGGCTGGCAAGACCGGGCTGCCGATCATCGCGGCTATCGCGGCCATCGTCGCGCTGGTCGTTTTCAAACATGTCTGAACCGATATCGATCGAATTCGGACTAATTCGAGCAACGCCTATTCCCGCATAAGAATTGACGGAATTGCCGATCAGAAAATCCTTACATTATCCCTGCCAGTTGACGTAGTACGCACGGCAATATGCATCGGAAGACCGGCGTACCGTGGCACGCCCGGCAACGGCGCTGGCGCGGGAGGGCCACGCATATGCCCGCCATGGAAAAATCGATCCGATGCGCAGCTTTTCTTTCCAAAAACCCTGGGATATATTTGCCGACTCTCGCGCTGTGCAGTTTCAACAGCCGATGAACCGTCCTGATGACCCATGTTTCATCGGGGATTCATAAAAACCGATAACAAAATTCCGCGGATCGATATGACTCCATTCAATTTGAAAGCCCTCGCGTGCACCGGCCTCGCCCTGCTCGCCAGCCAGGCGGCCTATGCGCAACATGATGAAGTTCTGCTGCGTCCGCTCGTCGAAAGCGCGGCTCAGCGGCTCGCCATCGCCCATGATGTCGCGTTGTCGAAATGGGATAGCGGCACGAGCGTGGAAGACCCGGCACGCGAAGCAGTGGTGATCTCGAAGGCCGTGGCCGAGGGCGGGCAAAGCGGGCTGCCGGCCGACGACGTCACGCGCTTTTTCAAGGCGCAGATCGAGGCAAACAAGGTCGTGCAGTACGGGTTGCTTACCACGTGGCGGCGCATCGGCTATGCCCCGCAGCATGCCCCGATCGACCTCGTGGGCACGATCCGGCCCGAACTCGACAGCCTGCAGACGAAGCTCATCGCCGAACTCGTCGAGGCCAGGCCCGTGCTCGAGGGTAAGGACTGCGCAACCGAGGTCGCCCACGCGGTCGGCCGCTACGCATTCGAGCATCAATATCACTTGAGCAATGTGCCGCTGATCGCGCTCGACCGCGCAATGGCGGGCTTTTGCCGCATCTACTGATGCATCTGGCCGCGCGACGCGCCCCTCGTCGGGCGCTCGGCGGCCAGAACCTCGGCGGCCCGTGCTCAGCGGCCCGTGCTCAGCGGCCCGTACAATAAGCGGCGAACGGCTTGCTCGTGACCTCGCAGGCCTTCGCGCCTTCGGCATGAATCGTCACGACCTGGCTCGTGCCCTCGTACCGGCAAACGAGGTACGGGTCCACGTCGGTCAGATCCCAGCGATCGGCGGTCTTGCCCGATATGGGGATCAGATCCACCTGCTTTTCCGGCGGGCCGTCGAATAGCGAAGCGTTGTCGAGCGCGTGTTCGTGCCCTGCCACCTTCAGCGAAGACGGACACTCGAACTTGTGCTTCGGGGCGGCACATGCCGCGGTGGCGAGCACGGCCCCGGCCAGGGCGGCCAGAACTTTACTGGACCACATGGTATTGGCTTCCATCGTCGACCGCGGAACCTTTGCCATCGCGAAAACGAATCGTCCGCTGATGCGGCGGCTGTTTCGTGCGCCCGTTCCATTGATCGAGCACGACAATGCCATCCGACGTCTGATATAGATAAACGGCCGCGTGACTCGTGCCATTCGTATGGTTTCCGTAATGACCGCTTTCGTCGAACGTCGCGATGATCGTACCGCGGGCCAGGCCGGCACCGCCCTTGACTTCGTCGCCGCGGCGCCATGCCGCGGTGGACGGGATAGTGACAACGGCATGCACGAACGTCACGCATTGGCCATTGCCGACGAGTCGCCCTGCGGTAACGAGATCGTTGGCCTTTTTTAAATCGGCAACGTACGGCATCGACTCCTCCTTGTTTCCAGCCGATTGCTTTTTGAAATTAACGTGCGCCGTATCGTATCAGCAATCGAATGACGATTGCGAGGCGGCGCGACGACACGACGAGGCCATTTAGAAGCCGGGGGAATGGACGTACCGGTCTTCTCTTGCATCGCCCATGCACCGCGAAACGCAGGGCACGATCGAATCGTTGCTCAGTTTTTCGCACTGCTCAGAAAGGTATCGCGGTGATCCGGAACGCCGGCGATGACGGTACTCCGGCAAGCGTCGCACAGGCCTGCCTCGCAAGAGGTCGCGACGGCAATCGCCTCGAGCGCGCTCATGAATCCTGCCCGTCCGCAAAAGCCCGGGTCGCTGCATAGCGAGTGTTTGCGCGAGAGTCCATCGCGCAGGTGAACATCGATATGCGCACCTGCCTCGCGCGCCGGCAGCGACGCCCCCGCCACCTCGCTTGCGAGCCGCAGCGAGACGACGGCGGATGCGGTGCGCTCGCGTGCGACCACGCGGGCCGCGACGAAATCGTCTTTCATTCTTTACGATCCGATTCGCGCGGTCAAAGAAAGCCGATCACGCGCCACCACAGCGCATTCACCGGCAACACGAAGAGCACGCCCAGCAAGGCGGTCCAAAGGCAATACCTGATTGCGGATGCGCGGTCCAGCCCTGCCATCTCGTTGCCGAACACGATCGGCGGAGACTGATAGGGAACGAACGTCGTGGCGTAGCCCATCACCTGCGAAAGCAACCCGGCTTTCAACTGCGCACCGTGTCCCAATACGCGCGATGCGAATGGAACGAAGATAGCGGGCTCGGCATTGGACGTGACGACGAAGCACAGCAAAATGGACGTCGCGCTCAATCCCAGATAGCCAACGAACGGGTTGTCCCGCAGCGACTCCAGCTCCGATGCGCCTGGAATACGAACGTCCAGGTGATTGACGAGCGCAGTGATGCCGATGATCGCGGCGATGAACCACAGCAAGTCCAGCTTCAGCGTGGCGGTAAAGCGCGCGAGGAGGCCCCTCGGCGAAGTCAGAAAATAGACGAGTGCGAAACCAAGCCCGACCCATCCGGGTGCAACGTGGTGAATCGAATCGGCGAACCACAGCGACAACGTGAGGCCAAGCAGCAGCATGACGTGAAGCTCCCGCTTCGATAACGGCTTTCGCATCTCCGCCTCACTCGCTGCGCCCACCGAATCGGCGAAGATCCGGTGAGAGACGAACACGAGTATCGCGCCGCGCACGATCGCGCCTGCCGGCAGGAAATACAGCAGATACTCGGAGAAGCTGAGGCGAATGCCATGTGACTGCTCGAGCACCCCGGCCATGATCACGTTGGGCAGATTGGCCGGCAACACGGCTGCCGCAAGCTCGTACGAGCCGACGATCACCAGCAGCAAAATGCCTCGCCGCCCGTTAGCCGACTGAGCCAGACGCACGGCGTCGCAGTAGCCGGCCGCGATCGGCACGAGGATAGCCACGCGCCCGAACGTCGACGGCATCACGAGCGACAGCAGAAAACTCAGCGCGGCGAAAGCAAGCAAGGCGCGCAGATACGAACTGCCGATGCACCGCGCGAGCAAGCTGCCGACGCGCGCGCTGAGACCGCTATCCTTGAGCGCAAACCCGATAACGGCACCGCTGAAAACGAGCCAAAACGCGCTCGACGCAAAACCGGAGAAGATCTCCGCCGCGGGCACGGACGTTATCGTGGCGGCCAGAAAAAAAAACAGCAGCGATACCAGCGCGCCTTCGATCAGCGACGTTGCCCACAGCGTGATGCAGACGAAGACGATCGCGACAATGCGCGCATCGTGCGGGGATAGCGCCCCGCGAAAGCTCAGCGCCGCGATCGCCGCGAGCCCTGCCGCGAGCAGGGCCACGATCGAGGCGTTTCGCTTGGGGAGACATCCGTACGTCGCGCTCAAGTCCATTGCGGAATCCGTCTGTTCAACCGCGCATGACCGGCGAGGTGGCCGGAATTCATCGTTCTTCTCCTGCGGCCGAGCGGGCCGGCAACCCCGTTTTCGTATGAAGCGCGCAGATGCCACTCGCACACTCCCTCTCTCCGGTAACAGAGCAGGCACCCATCATCCGTCTATTTATATAGACAACATGGGGCGCCGCCGACATCGATCGCGATGCCGGCATGTGCGCCCGCGCGTTCTTGGCTTGTTGTCCGTCGCGGGCCGAGTTCTCTCAGGTTCTACCGTTTGCGCCACGATACACGATACAAAAAAATAGACAAGAATTTCTTTATACGTCCGAGATCCCTCGAACGAGACCTCGACGGAGAGACGTTAGCAGCGCGGAGTATACTTATCTAAACAACGGAGGTTGCGAGCGTGACGAAACCCACCACGCGGAAAAAGCGGCCTCGCGGCGCGCGCTTCGATTTCGAAAGCATCGGCGAGCGGCTGCGGGCTTACCGGATGGCTGCGCAACTGCGCAGCGAGGAGGTGGCGGAGAAGCTGAATATCTCGCGCGCCGCCGTCTACAAACTCGAACGCGGCGAGATCGTCAAGATCGACACCCTCGAGCGCCTGGCCGCGTTATTCGGCGTATCGCTCGCGAATCTGCTGGGCGTGGAGGTCGAATATCACGATTCGGCGGTGAGCTACTTCGAACGAATGCGGCAACTCGAAAGCCGCTCGGCGCGCATCGTCGCCCATTTCGATCCGTTCTCGTTCCTGCTCACATCCGACGACTACGAAGGCTGGCTCAGAAAGATGCTCGAGGAGAGCGTTCCCCCGTCCGTCGACGATGCGCCCTGGCAGCAGACGCTCGAGCGCGTGATGACGATTCTGGCGGAGCGCAAGACCGCGTTCAGAACGGCCCGGCCCAATGTCACGAGCCTTATCGGCTTGCGTCAGATCGAGCAGTTCCTGCACCACGGGCTCGTCGGCCGGCTCGGCCTGCCGTCTGGCATTCAGCTCGAACGCAAATTGGCGGCCCGCCGCGAGGTGGCACAGATCGCCGAGATGCTCGAACGAGATCGGGAAGGCATCCGAATCGGTATCGTCAACGACAACATGCCGAGCGAGACCTTCCAGATTTTTGAAGGCGACGAGGAAACGTACGTCGCGGCCTCGCCTTTTCGGCTCGGCGAGTTGCCCAACATCCGCACCGGCATTGCCACGATCACGACGGCGCCCGACGCGCTCAGCATGTATCGCAAGATGATCGATCGCCTGTGGGCCGATGCGGCCAAAGGGCGGCAAGGCGCTGCGCTCCTGCGGGAGCTGCTGGATAAGGTCTGAGCGAGCCCGGAGAATACGTTCGCCGGGCCGTCATGCCGCCGTATCGCTTATTTCGCGACCGGCATCGTGAATTCGGCGCCCTTCGCGATACTGTCCGGCCAGCGCTGCATGATGCTCTTGTATCGCGTATAAAAGCGCACGCCCTCCTCGCCATACGCGTGATGATCGCCGAAGAGCGAGCGCTTCCAGCCACCGAAGGAATGCCACGCCATCGGCACGGGAATCGGCACGTTGATGCCGACCATGCCCACCTCGATTTGCCGGCCGAACGCGCGGGCGACGCCGCCATCGGTCGTGTAAAGCGAAACGCCGTTGGCGAACTCGTGCGCGTTGATCAGTTCGACCGCGCTGGCGAAGTCGGGCACGCGGATCACAGCCAGCACCGGCCCGAATATCTCCTCCTTGTAGATCTTCATATCGGTACGCACATCGTCGAACAGCGTGCCGCCTATGAAGAATCCGTCATCGTCGTACACGCGGTGCGCGCGGCCGTCGACGACGAGCTTCGCTCCCTCCTCCACGCCCGAAGCGATATAGGCGGATACCTTCGCTTTGTGCTCGGCCGTGACAAGCGGGCCCATTTCCGCGTCGGGGTTTTCGCCATTCTTGATGACAAGCGACTTGATGCGCGGGATCAGTTTCTCGATGAGCTTGTCGCCCGTGTTGCCGACGGCCACGGCAACCGATATGGCCATACAGCGTTCGCCGGCCGAGCCGTAGGCGGCGCCGATGAGCGCGTCGACGGCCTGATCGATGTCGGCATCCGGCATGACGACGAGATGATTTTTCGCGCCGCCCAGCGCCTGCACGCGCTTGCCGCGTTTCGAAGCTTCCGTGTGGATGTATTCGGCGATCGGCGTGGAGCCGACGAACGAGATCGCCGCGACGTCCGGATGCTCGATGAGCGCGTCGACAGCCACCTTGTCGCCGTTGACGACGTTGAATACGCCGTCGGGCAGGCCGGCTTCCTTCAGCAGCTCGGCGAGGCACAACGAGGCCGACGGGTCGCGCTCGGAGGGCTTCAGCACGAACGTGTTGCCGCAGGCCAGCGCGACGGGGAACATCCACATCGGCACCATCACCGGGAAGTTGAACGGCGTGATGCCGGCAACGACGCCAAGCGGCTGGCGCAGATTCCAGTTATCGATGCCGCCGCCGATCTGATCGGTGAAGTCGGTCTTGAGCAGGTTCGGGATGCCGCAGGCGAACTCGACCACTTCGATGCCACGAACGACTTCGCCCTGCGCGTCGGTGAATACCTTGCCGTGCTCGCGCGTGATCATGAGTGCCAGTTCGTCGTGATGCTGATTCAGCAGCTCCTTGAACTTGAAGAGTATGCGTGCGCGCTTGAGCGGCGCCGTTTCGCTCCATGCCGGAAAGGCTGCCTTGGCGGCTTGCACCGCGCGCTCGACCTCGTCGACCGAGGCCAGTGCGACCGAACCCGCCACCTGCCCCGTCGCCGGATTGAAGATGTCCTTGAAGCGATCGTTCGCCGGTGCGACGATTTGGCCGCCGATGAAATGACCGATCTGCTTGATAGCGAGGTTGCTGTTTTCGTTTGCTACGTTCATTGGGATACTCCGAATGCTTGTGTGTCCCGTCGGGACGGTCCATTCAATTCAGGCAACGTGACGCAGCGCGTCCCTCACCGTCGAGAAGATCTGTGCGATCTGCTGCTCGTCGACGATGAGCGGCGGCGAGAAAGCCAGGATGTCGCCGGTATAGCGCACGAGCACGCCCGCCTCGAAACATTTGAGGAACACCTCGTAGGCACGCGCGCCGGTTGCACCGGCGCGGGACTCCAGCTCGACGCCGGCCACGAGCCCCAGATTGCGGATGTCTTTTACGTGCGGGGCGCCGTGCAACTCGTGCACGGCGTCTTCGAATGCACCCGCGAGTTCGCTTGCGCGCTCGAAAAGTCGATCGCGCTTGTAAATGCCGAGCGTGGCGATGGCCGCCGCCGCCGCCGCGGGATGCGCCGTATAGGTATAGCCGTGAAAGAACTCGATCGCGTTCTCGGCGCCAGCGCCGATCACCGTATCGTGCACGACGCGGCTCGCGGCAACGGCCCCCATCGGCACGGCCGCGTTATTGATGGCCTTGGCCATCGTGAGGAGGTCCGGCGTGACGCCGAAGTATTCGCTGGCCGTCGGTGCGCCAAGGCGCCCGAATCCGGTAATCACTTCGTCGAAGATCAACAGAATGCCGTGCTTCGTGCACAGTTCGCGCAGCCGCTGGAGATAGCCCTTCGGCGGCACGATTACGCCCGTGGAACCCGCGAGCGGCTCGACGATGACAGCCGCGATGGTCGATGCGTCGTGCAACGCGACGAGCCGCTCGAGTTCGTCGGCGAGATGCGCGCCCCAGGTCGGCTGCCCGCGGGTAAAGGCGGCCTCGGCCACGTTCAGCGTATGAGGCAGGTGGTCCACGTGGGGCATCAGATTGCCGGAGAAGGTCTTGCGGTTCGCGAGGATACCGCCGACAGAGATGCCGCCGAAGCCCACGCCGTGATAGCCGCGCTCGCGCCCGATGAAGCGCGTACGCTGACCCTCGCCGCGGGCACGGTGATAAGCGAGCGCCATCTTCAATGCGGTGTCGACCGACTCGGAGCCCGAGTTCGTGAAAAAGATGCGATCGAGCCCCGCCGGCATGAATTCGGCCACCTTGCTGGCCGCTTCGAACGCGAGCGGGTGTCCCATCTGGAACGTGGGCGCGTAGTCCATCGTTTCGAGCTGCTCGGCCACCGCCTTCGCGATCTCCGAACGGCCGTGACCAGCATTGACGCACCAAAGCCCGGCCGTGGCATCCAGCACGGTCCGGTCATCGACCGTCGTGTAATACATGCCCTTCGCAGACTTGAAGAGCCGCGGTGCCGCCTTGAATTGCCGATTCGCCGTGAACGGCATCCAGAAGTTGGAAAGGTCGAGGCTGCTTTGCGTGTTGCTCATGACGTGGCTCCTTGAATATGGAGCCGACTCTATCGGCTTCGGGCGCTACAATCACTGGACAGAAAAAAGCTCCCCGTCAAACCGTGCTGACTTTCTCCTTCCAACTGTGTTGAAATGTTCAAGCTGAAGCTCTCTCGCTCCCGGAAGAACGAGGGCACGCTCGTCGATCAGATCGTCGCATCGATCAAGGAAGAACTCCGTCACGGAACCTATCCTGCCGGCACCGCGCTGCCTTCGGTGCGGGCCTTCGCCAAATCGCACGGACTGAGCACGTACACCGTTTCGGAGGCGTACCAGCGCCTCGTATCGCTGGGGTTGCTGATCGCCCGCGCAGGCGCCGGCTACCGGGTCGCGGCGCGTCCCGCCGCGGAGCCGGCGGCGCCAGCCTGGAATGCGCCGGCGCTGAACGCGGCCTGGCTTCTATCTGACGTATTCGCCGACCAGTCGGTGCCCATCAAGGCGGGCTGCGGCTGGATTCCGAACGACTGGGTCAACGAGAGCGGCATTCAGCACGCGCTGCGCGTCGTGAGCCGCGTGCCTGGGTCGCGCATCGGCGGTTACGGCCACCCGTACGGGCTCGCGATACTGCGCGAGCTGATCGCGCATTCGCTGCGGCGTTACTCGCTCGCGGTCGGCACGGCCGACGTGCTGCTGACGCAGGGTGTCACTCAGGCACTCGACCTGGTGGTTCGCACGCTGCTGCGGCCCGGCGATACGGTGGTGGTCGAAGACCCGTGCTACTGCAATCTGCTGCAGATTCTCAAGGTGGCATTCGTCGACGTCGTGAGCGTTCCGCGCACCGAGAACGGAATCGACTGCGCGCAGCTCGAGGAAATCGTCAAGCGGCACGGCCCGAAAGGCATCTTCGTCAACACCGTTCTGCAGAATCCATCCGGCACGTCGCTCACCGCGCAATCGGCATTTCGCCTGCTGCAGATTGCCGACCGGGAGGGGCTCTGGATCGTCGAAGACGACATCTCGCGCGAGCTCGCGCCGCCTGGGGCGCCCTGCCTGGCCGCGATGGAGGGGTTGCAGCGCGTCATTTATCTGTCCGGGTTTTCGAAGACGATCACACCGGCTATGCGCGTGGGCTATATCGCGGCCAACCGCGATCTCGTGGCCCGGTTCGCGCTGACGAAGATGGCCGTGGGCCTGACGTCCTCGGAAGTCACTGAGCGTGCCGTCGCCAACGTGCTTGTCGACGGCCACTACGAGCGCCACACGGCACACATTCGCGAGCGTCTTTTCAATGCGCACAATCGTGTCACCGAAGCGATGGCCGCCTCGGGGCTCGAGGTTTTTCACAGGCCGAATGCCGGGCTCTTTCTTTGGGCGAAGCTGCCTATCAGGCCCGAAGACAGCATTGCGGTGGCAAGCGATGCGCTGAGCCAGGGCATCTGGCTTGCGCCCGGCTCCTACTTCCGCCCCGGCGAGCGCGCATCGGAGTGGTTCAGGTTCAACGCGGCCACCTCCGATGTGCCGGCACTATGGGACTTCATGAAAGGGCTCGCCGGCCACGCGGCGGGCTGAAGGGCATTCCCGGTCCGGGCGAACTGCCGGGCCGCCAGCCGCGTCAGTGCAGCACTTTGGCGAGAAAATCGCGGGCGCGTTCGGATCGCGGCAGGTCGAAAAAGCGGTCCTTCTCGCAGTCCTCCACGATCGCGCCCGCGTCCATGAAGAGGACACGATCGGCGACCTTGCGCGCGAAGCCCATTTCGTGCGTCACGCAAACCATCGTCATGCCTTCTTGCGCCAGCTCGATCATCACGTCCAACACTTCGTTGATCATTTCGGGATCGAGCGCCGACGTCGGCTCGTCGAACAGAATGGCCGCCGGGTCCATCGACAACGCGCGTGCGATGGCCACACGCTGCTGCTGCCCGCCCGACATCTGCCCCGGGTACTTGTGCGCGTGCGATGCGAGCCCCACCCGTTCGAGCAGCATCATCGCCTTCGCATCGGATTCCTCGCGGGAGCGGCGAAGAACCTTCATCTGCGCCAGCGTGAGGTTCGCGAGAATGCTCATGTGAGGAAACAGTTCGAAATGCTGAAAAACCATCCCAACTCGCGTGCGCAATGAAGCGAGGTCCGCTTTCGATCGGCCAACGCTCACGCCATCGACGGTGATCGCCCCCTGCTGAAAGCCTTCCAGGCCATTGATGGTCTTGATGAGCGTCGATTTCCCCGATCCCGAAGGCCCACAGACGACCACCACCTCGCCTTTTTGAACGGCCGTTGTGCAGCGATCCAATACGCGATGCTGGCCGTACCACTTCGAAACATTGTCGATGTCGATCATGTTGCATTACCTGACAATAAAAGTTGCCCGACGGCGCACAGCGGCTCTCGTGCCGCCTAGTGACGACCCTGCAAGGCGAGGCGTCCTTCCAGCCGATTCTGAACCGCCGCCAGCAGCGAGCTCAGCACCCAATACAGCGCGGCCGCCGCGAGGTACAACGGCAACGGCTGAAACGTCGTTGCAATCACCTCCTGCGCGGAGCGAAGCAACTCCGTCACCGTGATCACGGAAACCAGCGACGTATCCTTGATCAGGCTGATCAGCGTATTGCCCATGGATGGCACCGCAAGACGCAGCGCCTGCGGGCCGACCACATATCTCAGCGTCTGGAAATAGGTCAGCCCCAGGCTATGCGATGCACTCCATTGGCCGCGCGGGATGCCGAGAATCGCGCCGCGCATGCTCTCGGAAAGATAGGCCCCCGCATTCAGCGTCAGTGTCAGGATGCCCGCAGTCGTCGGCGACAGCGAGACCCCGAGATCAGGCAAGCCGTAGTAGACGACGAACATCTGAACCAGAAGCGGCGTGCCGCGCATCACACTGACGTATGCTTGCGCGAGCCGGTCCAGGCCGCGATTGCCGCTGATTCGCAGTACCGCGGTGAACGCGCCTGCCGCGAGCCCGAAGGCCATCGCCGCAACCGCGAACTTCACGGTCAAAAGTGCCCCCATCATCAACACAGGGGCCGAATTGACCACCAATCCGAATCGATCCATCTCTCATCCTCCAGCGTACGACGCGCCTCTGGCTACCCAGCAATTCGTTAGTTACCCGCCGGACGACTGACATCCGCGCCGAACCACTTTTTCGAGATCGCGGCGAGCGTGCCATCGTTTCGCATCGACGTCAGCGCCTCGTTCACCGCGGCGGAGAACTTCGGATTGCCCTTTCGGAAGGGAATCCCGATTTCATCGCTGGTGTGCTTCAAAAGGCCGCCGCCGCGAATCGGTACGTTCGAGGTCTTGATGAGGTAAGGTACGAACAGGCGGTCGTTCAGGTAGGCATCGGCTCGGCCGCCCACGAGGTCGCTGAGCGCTTCGGACATGCCGGGGTAGGTCTGCACGATGATGCCGGGAACCGACTTGGCCAGGTCTGCGAAGTTCGAGCCGAGCGTGACCGCCACGCGCTTACCCTTCAGTTCTTCAAGACTTTGATACTCGGCCTTGTCGCCCTTTCTCTCGAGCACCTGAACTGCGGAGTATGCATACGGGGGGCTGAAATCCAGGGATTGACGGCGCTGCTGCGTAATGGTCACCTGATTCACCACCACATCGAATTTCCCGGCCTGCAAGCCGCCGATCAACCCCGATCACTCTCCCGTGTAGAACTCCGGCAAGACGCCCAGCTTTGTGGCCAGCGCCTTCGCGACATCGACGTCGAAGCCCTGCAGTTTCCCCTGCGAGTCGCGATAATCGAACGGAGGATACGTCCCCTCCATTCCGATCATCAATGTGCCGCGCGCCTTCACGACGTCGAGCAGGTCTTCTGCACAGGCAGCGAACGACGCGCACGCCGCCGATACCGAAAGGGCCGCGAAAAAAATCGCTTTCCGGATCTTCATGATTTTGTCTCCAACGTTATATGAATTGCACACTGGACAGACGAGCAACAAAATGCGTCCATCCGTGTGCGGTTACCACCGACACCCCGTCAAACGCTCGCATACCCGGTGATGCGTCGCGAGCGCTTCCCTTCGGACAACAGCCCCCTCACGAATCAATGCCGTGACCGTACACGGACGGCAGCCTGCCGCGCGGCAACGGTCAAACGCCGTATTCCTGCGCCCTTCCCTCAGCGCTCAGCCTTCCGTCAACGCCGCGGCGAGCCGGTTGATCGCCTCATCGACCGTGGCGCGAGGGCAGCCGAGATTGACGCGCATATAACCATGCCCTTCGATGCCGAACTTCTGGCCTTTGTCGAGCCAAAGCCTCGCCTTGGTCAGCATGAATTTGTCGAGTGCCTGGGCATCCAGCCCCAAGCCGCGGCAGTCCATCCAGGCCAGATAGAGCGAGTCCGCCGGCAGCACCTTGACCTTCGGAGTCATCTCGTTGACGGCTCGGCGAAAGTGAGCGTGGTTCACGCGCAGATAGCCCAACATCTGTTCGAGCCAGGGTTCACCGTGCGCATAGGCGGCCTCGGCCGCAACCATGCCGAGCGTATTCACCAGCGGGAACATGTTCCTGTCGTACTGGCGCAGCAGTTCGGCTCGCAAACGCCGGTTCGGCACGAATACGTTCGCGCTTTGCAGACCCGGCAGGTTGAAGGTCTTGCTCGGCGCCGTGCAGGTGATGCTGTTTTGTGCAAACGTCTCGCCAAGCGAAGCGAACGGTATGTGTTTCTTTGCCGGATTGACTATCAGGTCCTGATGAATTTCGTCGGATATGACGAGCACGCCATGTCGCAAACAGATCTCGCCCATCGTGCGCAATTCGCCCTCGGACCAGACGTTGCCCGTCGGATTGTGAGGATGGCTGAGGATGAAGAGCTTCGTGTTGTCGCGGATCGCCGCTTCGAACAGCTTTTCGTTGAAGCGGTAGCCCGTCTCCGTTCGTTCCAGCGGGGCGAACGTCAGATGACGTCCGTTCATCAACACGTCGTTATGGAAATGGGCATACACCGGAGGCTGGATCAGGACCGTGTCGCCCGGCGAGGAAAACGCCTGCACGGCAGTCTTCAACGTGGTGATGATGCCCGACGTTTGCACCACCCATTCCTTCGCGACGTCCCAACCGAACCGCTTGGCTTGCCAGCCGACGACCGCATCGAGATAACTGTCGGTTGCGCCGCCGGGGTACCCGAAGATGCCGTGCTCCATGGCCTCGTGCAGCGCGTCGATCACGGGCTGAGGCGCGCGGAAATCCATATCGGCGACCCACATCGGCAAGGGATCAGCCGCAGCTTCATCCGCCGAAAGCAATTTTTCCGCAATTGCCCATTTCATCGAGTTCGATTGCTTGCGATCGGCCACCTGATCGAATACGCAAACACTGCCTCCGGTCGAAGCGTCGTTTTTCATCTCTGCGGAGCATGCTTTAACGTTCACTATTTCTTCCTCGTCCGATATGAAGGCGCGCGCCGGGCGCGGCCTTGAATTCCGGTCAGAATAGCAACGCTTTTCCATGAGCATAAATGGTATATTTTCATCGTTCGATGAACGGAGATCATGAATGCTGGATCGCCAACAACTGGCCGTGCTGCTGGAAGTCGACCGGCTGGGGAGCGTCACCGCAGCCGCGGAGCGACTCAACGTTACCCAGTCGGCCCTCTCGCATATGGTTAGAAAAATGGAGGAGCAGCACGGCGTCCAGATCTGGACCAAGAACGGCCGTGCGCTTCGCTTTACCCAGGCCGGGGAATACCTGATCGCTTTGGCGCAGCGCGTGTTGCCGCAGATCGATCACGCCGAGCGCGTGCTCGTCGATTTCGCGCAGGGCCGGCGCGGCGCGCTGCGCGTGGGCATGGAATGTCATCCATGCCAGAAGTGGCTCTCGCGATTGACGCCCCGTTACCTCGCCGCCTGGCCGGACGTCGACTTCGATGTGCGCACGGCCTTTCGCTTCGACGGCGTTGCCGCACTCGCAGGCCATGAAATCGACTTGCTCGTGACGCCAGACCCCGTCGACTTGCCCGACATTCGCTTTACGCCCGTTATCGACTACGAACTCGTGCTCGTCGTGCATGAAGCCCATCCGCTCGCGGCACGCGCCTTCGCTCAGCCCCGCGATCTGCTCGGCGAGGAGCTGATCACCGTTCCCGTCAGCGAAGACAGGCTCGACATCTATACACGTTTCCTCATCCCCGCCCATTGCAAGCCGAAGAGCCACAGGACCGCGGAAGCGACCGATCTCATGTTGCAACTCGTCGCGGCGGGACGTGGTGTTTCAGTACTGCCCGATTGGCTCGTGCATGAAGAGGGGGCCGAGCTGCCGATTCGTGCGGTGCAGCTCGGCAAGCGCGGCATCGGCAAGAGCATCAATCTTGGGGTGCGCCGCGGCGAAGAAGCTATCGCGTACATTGCCGGCTTCGTGGCAATCGCGCGGGAGATGGGGGTCAGTCGGGCGTAATGGGCGTAATGGACATAATGGGCATGATGGGCGCGCTCCGCTGCAGCGGGCGTGCTTGCCCCGGCCGTCGTGGCCGAAACCGTCGATATCGCGGCCGCGCCACGGCCTCGGAGGGGACTAGGCGTCTTTTCTCATGACCAGCACCATCCGGAACTTGACATCGCCTCGCTTCACTCGCTGATAGGCAGCAAAGGCTTCTTCCAGTGGCATCGTCTCGATCATGGGCCGCACGTCTGTCAGTACGCTGAATCTCAGCGTCTTCTCGCTTTCATAGGGCGACCCCGTCATCGACCCCATGACGCTGCGTTCGCCGCGCACGAGTTGGCCCGTTGCGACCGGCAACGGGTCTTTTCCGGTACCGAGCACGATCAGCCTGCCTTGAGGCGCAAGGCCGCCCATCACGGCCGACACCGTCGCCGTATTGCCTATCGTCGTGACGATTGCCTGTGCACCGCCCATTTCCTTGAGTTTCGCCGCGCCGTCATGCTCGTTCGTATCGATGTAAGCATGGGCACCCAGCGCCAACACATCTTCCTCGATATCCTGACCGCGTCCGACCGCCACCACCTTGAAGCCCATTTTGCGAGCATATTGCACGGCCATATGCCCGAGTCCTCCAACGCCGAGTATCGCCACGAGATCGCCGGGCTCCGCGCCGGACTTCTTCAGCGCATTGAAGGTGGCCAAGCCGGCGCACAGGATGGGCGCGGCCTCCTGGGCATGGAGTTCGTCCGGAACGGAAACCAACCCTGTGGCGCGTGCCACCATCATCTCCGCATAGCCTCCGTCGCATGTCGCGCCCAGCACCGGCTGGTTAAGGCAAAGCTGGAATTGCCCGCGCCGGCATGCGTCGCATTCGTTGCAATGGCCGCCAAGGCGGCCCACGCCCACTCGCTGCCCTACGCTCCAGATTGCGGGCACCCCAGCGCCTATTGCGGCGATTCGGCCCACGACTTCATGGCCCGGTACGCGTGGCGTTGCCAACGTCGGATCGGCCCGTTCTATATCGGACGCATCGGCACCGCAAACGCCGCATGCTTCGACTTCGATCAAGACTTCACCCTGGCCAGGGGCCGGTATGTCACGCTCGACCAACTCCAGCTCGCCGGGCCTCGCCACCTGCATGGCCCTATAGGTACTTTTCACGTTCGATATCTCCGCTATCGTTTGTCCTGCAAGCCCATCCGCTTTTTTCGTACAGCATGCGGGCGATCGCATTACCGATGGGCCGCAATCGCATCGAACGAGGCAAGACCCGGCAACGCGCTCATGCCCGTGCTCGCCGCATCGATGGCGCCTGCCACATAGCCCGGAAACCGCAGCGACCACTCGCTTGCGACGCCGATCAGCACATGCCGCCAAACACCGGACTCGGCCATTGCCGCCGGCGCGGCCGGATGTTCAGGTCCCACGTCCCGATCGCTCCCGGTCGCTGTCAGCGGGTCCTCCGCCCAATCCTTGACGATTTCCACGCGAGGGTGCGACGCCTGTGCACCGAACATCCGCGCCAACTGCGCCCGGCATTGTTTGCGCAGTTCGTCGTCACTCAGGCGCCCGCGCGTTCGAGCAGGCAGCCCCAGAAAGCCAAATAGTGCCGCGTCGCCGCCGGGCATCGACGCGTCGTGAATCTCCGCCAGCGGACCAACGGCGCTTCGCGCCTCGCCGGAGAGGCCCCGATCTCGCCAGAACGAAGCGTCGTAGACGGCCACGTACTTGGCGTGGGGTGCCATCCACGTTGCAGTGTCGGTCCAGCCGCGCCACAACGCACTCGGCAACGCGGGCACGAATTCGATGGTGGCCGTCGCGAGCCGCGGCGGTATGGCAAGCAGTACCGCCGCGGCTCGATGAGTCGAGAACCGCCCTTGAGCATCCTCCGCGTCCAGTTCGATATGGCGCTCCATGCGGCGCACCTGCCGCACGTTCCGGCCGGTCACGAGCCGCCCCGGTGTCAGCGTCCGCTGCAAAGCAGCGATCAATGCGCCCATGCCCCCCTTGAGACGCATGGCGCGAGGCGACGATGCGTAGCCACGCATGCGCAAGGGCGGATCGTGCGGCGTGCGCTCGACGAGCATGTCGCCTTCCTCGTACTGCTCGAATCGTTCCAGGCCCAAGTGCGTCACCAGGCGGTCGAGCCTGGGTTGCAGATCCGGCCAGAACCATGCCGCCCCGAGGTCGAAGCGATTGAAGTCGTTCGACGCCGCCTCTGCCGCAAGCGGCGCCTCCGTGAAAGATGCCGAGACGATGCGCCCCCCCGTTCTCGCGCGAGCCTCCAGCAACATGTAATTCCGTATTCCCTGCTGCTCGAGGAGATAAGCGGCGTAAAGGCCGCTCAGACCTGCGCCCACGATGGCGATGCTGGTTGTCCCCATGCCTATGCTCCGAGTTCCTGGTCAACCACTTCGGTTGTCTTCAGATAAAGCGTGGCGCCGCGTGCGCCGGCCGAGATCATTGGCTGCGCCCCTCTTGGCGACCTGATCCAGCTGCCGCGCCCGTAGGATGCCGCCCCGATCAGCGCCTCTCCGGCCAATACCAGCAATTCGGTGCGGCGCCGCGAATCGGGCAACACGATTTCTCCGGGCGCCAGGCGCCGAAGGCAAACATGCTCCAGGTCGTTCGAGAACAACAGGCAGACGTCCTGGCCATGCGAACGCCGCCACGATGCCGGATGACGCGTATCGATCCGGACACTGCGACGCTCGTCGGGCAGCATTTGTCGAAGCTTGACGAAGATGACGGCGCCCTCCTCGCTGGACGGGCGATGACTCGATCCAGGCGGATTGCGTAGATACCAGCCGGCTGGGTAATGCGTGTCGCCCTCGGAGAAGACACCCGACAGAACCAAAACCTCCTCGCCCTCAGGATGGTTGTGCTGAGGAAAATGCGAATGAGGGAGGTAACGCACGATGCTGGTCGCGCGGGCCTCCTCTGTGCCGACGCGCTCCAGCATGACGCGTTCGACTCCCTTCTGTGGGGAGGCGATCCATCGGTATTCGCGCGGCGTAACGATCGCCCAGCGCGAGAAATCTGTGTTCACCAGCACGGCTGTCTTTGCCCGGAATGTCATGCGTCAAGGTCAGGGGCCGCTACTCGATTTTCCAACCGCCGGCAGCCGCCCCATTCCCGCTTACGAACCGGCCAGTTGCGCGTGCGCCTCAAGCACTCTCGCCGAATAGACCAGTGCGGGACCTGCGTTCAGCGCGATAGCCACGCCCAGCGCCTCGGCGATCTCCTCCAACGTGGCACCCTGCTCGACGGCCTTTTTCGTATGCACGGAAATGCAGCCATCGCATCGCGTGGTGACAGCCACCGCGAGCGCGATCAGCTCATGTACCTTCGGTTCCAGCTTGCCGCTCTTCGCCGCGGCGTTTTCGATCGTTGCGAGGCCTTGCACCACGTCCGGGTTCTTCCCCGCATATTCGCCTATCCGCCCGAGCAACGCGGCTCGGTAGCTGTTCCAGTCTTGCATCATTGCAGTGTCTCCTCGCGAGATCGATAAAGCTGTGTACGCCAACGACACTCCGCACGAGAGATTGGGCCACTAGATGGAGGCCTCGTGGCACGCGCCCGACACATCACAGGGAATATCGAAGGTCCAGAAGTAAAACTATCCGGCTGTGCAGCTACGCAGTAGACGTATTGCCAGACATCGCTTGCGGGATCGAATCAATCCGGCCGAACGATTGCATTTTTCGCGCGTCCCCGCCGCACGGCAAACCAGATAAAGTATCAGCATCGCAAAGAAAATCTATTCTGCCTATGAAATCCCCGGTTCATCTGAATGCGTTGCGGGCATTCGAAGCCAGCGCCCGGCATCAAAGCTTTTCCGCCGCCGCCGCGGAATTGAACGTCACGCCCGCCGCGGTGGGGCAGCTCGTGCGCACCCTGGAGGAATGGCTCGGTACAACGGTATTTCATCGCACGACAAGCGGGCGCAATCGCCTGATCGCTACCGAGGCGGCCGAGCGCGCTTTGCCCGACATCCGCGCGGGTTTCGACAGGCTCGCGATCGGGCTCGAGCGGCTCAAGGAGGGATCGGCCAGCGGGATGCTCACGGTGGCGGTCAGCCCCGCATTCGCTGCGAAGTGGCTGCTGCCTCGCATCGAGAGATTTCAGGCGGCGTGGCCCAACACGGACGTGCGTCTCGATACGAACCTGAAGCCTGTGGATTTCGTGGCTCAGCGCGTCGACATCGGCGTGCGCTACGGCACGGGAAGCTGGCCGGGACTGACCGCGGTCAGGTTGATGAGCGAGGAAGTCTATCCGGTGTGCTCGCCCAAGCTGTTGCTGAAGCGCGGCCGCCTACAAAAGCCAAATGGGCTCGCCCGCGAAACGTTGATCCACGATCTCTCGATGGACAGTCATACGGACTTTCCCACGTGGGATATGTGGCTGCAAAAAGCGGGGGTGACGAGCGTGGACACTAAACGTGGCATGAAGATCAACAACTCCGCCGCAGTCTTGCAGGCCGCCATCGAAGGCCATGGCGTGGCGCTCGCTCGCAGCGTGATGGCGAACGACGATCTCGCAACCGGGCGGCTCGTCCGGTTGTTCCCCGAGATCGAGTTCGCCTCCCCCATGGCGTATTACGTCGTATACCGCGCCGATTGCTCCGGCTTGCCGAAGCTCGTCGCCTTTCGCGATTGGCTGCTCGACGAGGCTGCCGCGTTACCGGGAGAACGCTCCCATTGAAAGCCCAAGTGCCGAACAGGATCGGCCCCCACTCCGGATATGGGCAGATCGTTTTCGTTCACAGAGTGCGATGCATCTTCCAGCGAAGCTTGATGCTCGCATACCGCGTTGCCTTACCTCGGCGGCCAGAAAGCGCTCCAGTTCTTCGCAGCCAGGCGGCAGCCCGGGTATCGGGCTGCCGCTCGAAGTTCGAGCGGCGTTACGCCGCAATGACTCGGGACACCTACTCGCTGCCAGAGAACGATCCGTTTTTGGCACGTAGCGCCGCCACCTCTTTCATCAAATTCGGGTCCGTGACGGGCGCGCTTCCAAAATACGGCATCTGCGAGAGATCTTGGGGCTTGCGCACACCTTCATGATGGACCGATGTACCGCCCGTCTGCAGGGCTTCCATATATCCAGGGCCATGATCCGTGCTGGTCAGACTTCCACCTGATTGGGTCTGATGCGTCGAGACGATCTTGGGCGACGGGAAGAGCGCGACCGTCTGCGTTTTTCCGTTCTTGACGCGCTCTTCGATCAAGGAAAACTCTTTTGTGCTGGCTGGAAGGCTCTCTGCCATCGTGTTTATCTTGTGAAAGGAGCCCGACTTTTTAAGTTGACTCAGTTGCGTTCGCAGTGCATGGATTTGAGGAGCGTGCATGAATAAATCCGCACCGAGCGGCGCGAAGTGCTTCCCGTTGTATAGCAGTTTGCTTAGGCCTTTTTTCATTGACTTTCTCTATCGGAAGGTAGCGAATCGGTAGAAAACGCGCGCCCGCTACCCGAAAAGCACGCGCTCTTGCAGGCGGGGAGGTTTCCATCGCGATACAAGTTTCGTGCCCGCGAAAGGGCATGGCAGAGTCCCTTGCGGAGCATATTGCAGCACGCGATGCATGCTCGCGGGTGGGGGCGAATTCACCCACCACGTGCAAGCGAAACTGCCCAGGGAAACCCTGCGATCCGCCTTTGCGGCAGGAGGCGCGAAGGATAGGAGGCGTTGGGGCGAACCGGCCCGTACGGGCGGATTTCTGCAAACGACCGTTTATAGCCTCAAAGCCGCCGTCAGCGATTGGCTACCTTCTCGCGCATCATGAGGCTCATCGCGACGAGCCCGGCGCAACCAAGCCGCGGCGCGGGACGGGAGTGGAGAAAACAATCGACGTGCGGGTCTCGCCGTAGCCGTTGATGGAGCCAAGAAAGCGCTCCAACTCTTCGAGGCTGGGAGACACCACGGTCACGATGTAGGAATCGGCGCCGGCGACGTGATGACATTCCAGCACCTCCGGGGCGCGGCGCAGCTTGTCCAGGAACGCCTTCTTGCCGGGTTGCTGTACGGTAATGCCAACGATCGCGCGCACGTGGTAGCCGGCCAGCTCGGGATCGAGTTCGGCGCCTATCGAGCGCACCACGCCGGACTCTTTCAACCGCTTGAGCCGCTCCACCGTGGCGGGCACTGACAAGCCGGCTGCCTGTGCCAGTGTCTTCAGCGGTGCGCGGCCATCCTCCTGCAACGCCATCAGCAGTGCCCAGGCTTTGGCATCGAGTTGAAGCGGTTCGGTCATGACGGCCTTTCACCTTAAAAATCGAAACCGGAATCGATTTTCGTTTGGCATTTCATTCTGTGCAAGCGAGATATGCAACAGGATAATCTCGGCATGGATACCATTTTGCCAACCCCTTTGCCCACGCTGTTCGGCCAATCGCTACTGATCGGCCTATCGATCGCGGCGCCTGTCGGACAAATCGGATTACTAGCGATCCAGCGCACGTTGCAACGCGGCCCGCGTGCCGGGCTGGCCACGGGCTTGGGTGCCGCATTCGCGGATGCCGTGTACGGTGCCATCGGGGCCTTCGGCGTCACCGGACTGATCGGCTGGCTGCTGAGCCTGAGGCTGTGGCTGGGGCTGTTCGGCGGCGCCTTTCTGCTATGGCTGGCCTGGCGCATCGCTACGCAGCCGGCCGCGCGCGGCATGGGCGACCACGCGCCGCCCGGCACCCTGCTGCACTACGTCGCGGGCACCTTCGTACTGACGCTGTCGAACCCCACCACCATCCTGTCGTTCATGGCGGTGTTCGGCGCATTGGCAGGACACGCGCCTACCACCTCGCCCTGGGTCATGATCGCGGGCGTTCTGCTGGGCTCCGCACTCTGGTGGTTGATCCTCTCGAGCTGCGTGGGCTGGTTGCGCGAGCGTTTCGACGCGCGTTGGCAACGCGCCGTCAACCTTTGCTCGGCCGGGATGCTGGCTGGTTTGGGGTTATGGCAACTCGGCCAGATCCTCGCCTGAAAGAAGGAAAATTCACCCATGTCGCCTCGTGTGCACGCCAGCCACCGGATCGTCGTCGACGCTCCGGTCGACAAGGCCTTCATGTTCTTCACGCCGGCGGGCGAAGAATGGTGGGTCGACGGCTGGAAACCAGCCTATGTCTACCCGCCTGACGGCCGCACCGAATCCGGCATGGTGTTCACCACCGGTGAGGGCGACGCGTTGACGATCTGGAGCCTGATCGACTTCGACCTCGAAGCGCACTGGTCGCGCTATTCGCGCTGCACGCCTGCGTCGCGCACGAGCATTGTCGACGTTCGTTGCGTCGCGCTCGACGACTCGCGTACGGCGGTGTGCGTGAGCTATACGGTCACTGCGCTCAACGCCGCGGGCAAAGCGGCGTTGAAAGATTTCGAAGGCGAGCGGTTCGCGGCGATGATCGACGATTGGGCAGACAAGATCGGGAAATGCCGCGAACGGCTGCTCGCCGCTTCGATCCGCTGAATCGTTCCGCCCCGGGCAGCGAGCAAGACAAAAACAGGGACGGGCCATGTCCCTGAAGCCGGAGCGACATGCTGCTAAGCTGGCGGCTGACTTCGAGAGGGAGCGAAACGATGTCGCAAAATCCGACGATTGCACTCGTTGGGCCAGGCGCAATCGGCACAACGGTGGCAGCAGCACTCCATGAGGTCGGACGCACACCGGCGATTTTCGGCCGCTCGCCGCTCGAACGCCTGGAACTTCGGTTCGATGGCGGCAATATCGTCGTGCCGGGGCCCGTGAGAACTGATCCATCCAAGGTCGAAAACACCTTCGATCTGGTTTTTGTTGCGGTGAAGTCGACACAAGTGGAGGCGGCCGCAGCCTGGCTTTCCGCTTTGTGCAACGAAACGACGGTGGTCTGCGCGCTGCAAAATGGCGTCGAACAGAAAACGCTTTTTGCGCCGTACGTGCCGGGCACCGTCCTACCCTCGGTGGTGTGGTTTCCCGCCGAGCGCGAACCTGACGGCTCGGTCTGGCTCCGAAGCAAAGCGCGCCTTACGCTGCCTGACACGCCTGAAAGCCGCATGGCCCTCGCGGCGTTGAGCGGCACACGATGTTCGGTGGATATCGCGGTGGATTTCACGTCTGTCGCGTGGCGCAAGCTCTTGCAAAACGCTGTCGCGGGTTTAATGGTTCTCGCCGGCCGCCGCGCGGGCATGTACTCGCGAGCGGACGTTGCTCAATTGGCGCTCGCCTATTTGCAGGAATGTCTCGAGGTTGCTCGCGCGGAGGGTGCAACCCTGGGTGACGAGGTCCCTCGACAGATCCTCGATGCATTCCGTGGTTATCCGGCCGATCTCGGCACCTCGATCCTCGCCGACCGACAGGCAGGCCGCCCGCTCGAATGGGATAGCCGCAACGGGATCGTGCAGCGACGTGGTCGATCTCACGGTATCCCTACGCCGATCAGCGATCTCGTCGTCCCGCTTTTAGCCGCGGCGAGCGACGGCCCGGGCTAAGATCGCTCCCGTCGATGTAATGGCGTTTTCGTTAAAGCACCGCGCCTATCCCGGAGTGGGTTATCCGCGCGCGCACGGCAGGTACAGACGCGCGGACTCCATGAACGTCCTGACTTGTCTATTCAGCACTACCGCTATTTAATTCATCCGACGAGCGTAAATCAGCGCCGGGCGAAAACGATCCCCGATATC
Source organism: Trinickia caryophylli (assembly GCF_034424545.1). NCBI lineage: Bacteria > Pseudomonadati > Pseudomonadota > Betaproteobacteria > Burkholderiales > Burkholderiaceae > Trinickia > Trinickia caryophylli. Next base: position 519,583 of record NZ_CP139970.1, read on the forward strand.
TGAACGAATAACCGGCCTCCGACCGCGAGCGCCAGGCGCCCAATGCCTATCGAGAATTCCGGAGAATTACGGCATCCGCCCCACGGATCCCGGCTCTTCACGGGTCAATTAAACTCCCCATCGCGGTTATCAAAACCCGATCCAACATTTCAAAAAATCCTAAGTTCGAGGTTTTTTCCATGCTATGTTGTCTCGTCTCCGAGGGGCCGCATTCGCCGGACCATCAATGACTCGAAACGAATCCGGGTGCCGATGAGCATCCGGGTCGCCCCTTTTTGTTACAGCGCCAATCCCCCATCGCCCTGATGCAGTCCTTCGGCCAAGCCCAATAAAAAAGACGTCGTTTTTCACAGCCGCTAACGGAGTATGAAATCATGCGCATTTCCCCGCTCCCTCCGCTGCAGTGCCTGATCGCATTTGAGGCATCCGTCAGGCATGCCAGCTTTACGCGTGCCGCCGTCGAACTCAATCTGACGCAAAGTGCCATCAGCCGGCAGATCGGCCAGCTCGAGGAATTTCTCGGTCGAACCTTGTTTCTGCGCGAGCCGCGCGCCTTGCGGCTCACCGTCGCCGGCGAGCGCTACGCGAGCCGTGTCCGAACGCTGTTGGAGGAATGCTCCGAGGCGACGTTCGAAATCATGAAGCGCTATGGCGACTTCGACCTGTCGGTCGCCTGCTCGTCCGGCATCGGTATTTTGTGGCTGACGCCACGGCTCTGTGCGTTTCGCGCAGCCCATCCGAACGTCAACCTGCGCCTGATCGTGCGCGACAGCCTCGCCTCGCTTGCACCGTCCGAATTCGACGTCGGGCTCTACTATCTGCGCGACCGTTGCGAATCGCATCTGGATGCCGAGCGCCTGATCGACGAAGAGGTATTCCCGGTCTGTTCGCCCGACTACCTCGACGGCCGTCTGGTGTCGCCGGCAGAACTTCTCGAACACACGCTGCTGACTCATGAGGACCGCCAGCGGCCCTGGATGTCATGGGACGAATGGCTCGAACTAAACGGCGTGATCATGGCGAAAAAACCGAAAATCATCGCGGCGAACCACTATCCGCAGCTGGTCCAGATGGCTGTTTACGGTCAGGGCATCGTCCTCGGCTGGAACCGGCTGATCGATCAATACCTCGAGAAGCGGCAGCTCGTCAGGGCCACCCGCGAGACCGCTACCCACGGCGGCGGGTATTACATCGTCACGCCGCACGAACGCACCATGAATCGGGCCGCCACGTTATTTACGCGTTGGTTGGCACAGCAGCGCGCACCGGACGATCTGCGTATCAGCGCGTGACGCACGCATGCATCGAGCGCATGCCCCGATGCGAATTTTTCGTTTCGTTCCGAGTCCCCGCTCCACTACTATCGACTCTGAATTTTTCGTGACTCCGTCGCCCGCCTGCCGAGGCACCCGCTCCCTCGCGTGTGACAGCAGGCGCGGTGCACCGCACGCCGTAAATTCAACAGGAACGCCCGATCATGCGTGGAGCCCTTCTGACCGGCCAGCCGCATTTCGCGCAACGTGCGCAGGGGCCGCGCGCAATCGCGGCGGCGGCGCTCGGCAACGCATTCGAGTGGTTCGATTTCACCCTCTACGGATTCTTCGCGCCCATCATCGCGACGCTGCTGTTTCCAGCAGCTGACCGGCTGACGGCGCTGCTGCTTGCGGTGGCGACGTTCGGCGTCGGCTTCGTGATGCGTCCGATCGGCGGCATCGTGCTCGGGACCTTCGCCGATCGCAGGGGGCGCCGCCCCGCGCTGGCGCTGACTGCGCTGCTGATGGCGATCGGCACCGGCATGATTGCCTGCGCGCCCACCTACGCGCAAGCCGGCATCTGGGCACCGATAACCGTCGTGATCGCCCGGCTACTGCAGGGATTTTCGGCGGGTGGCGAAATGGGCGGCGCGACTGCCTACCTCACGGAAATCGCGCCGCCTGGAGCGCGCGCCTACTACGCAAGCTGGATCCAGGCTGGCGTCGGCCTCGCGATTCTGTGCGGCGCGCTGCTCGGTACGCTGATGACTACCGTACTCTCCGCCGATGCACTGCATGCGTGGGGATGGCGTGTGCCATTCCTGATAGGCGTACTGATCGGTCCGATCGGCTATGTGATCCGCAGCCGGCTCGACGAAACACCCGCGTTTTCCGCAATGGTCGCGCGCGCGCGCATGCACTCGCCGCTGGCCGACGTCGCGAAGCGCTACCGCCGCGAGACGCTCGTCGGCTTCTCGCTGGTGTTCCTCTGGACCGTCTGCTCCTACGTGCTGCTGTTCTACATGCCGACCTACACGTCGCAAGTCCTGGGGCTTGCCCCTTCTGCCGGGTTCGTCGCCTGTCTCGCCGGCGGGGCGACCTTGATGAGCGTCGCGCCGCTGGCAGGGCGACTCGCCGATCGTCATGGCGGCAAATGGATGATGGCCGGGGCCGCGTTCGCGATTCTCGTGCTCGCCTATCCGATGTTCGCATTCATCCACCGTACACCCACGATCGCCGCGCTGCTGGTGTTTCAGGTCACCTTTGGCGTGCTGATCGCCAGCTACACCGGCCCGATCCTCGCGGAATTCGCCAGGCTCTTTCCGACTGAGGTGTTGTCGACCGGGCTGTCGGTCGCCTACAACCTCGCCGTCATGCTGTTCGGTGGTTTCGCGCCGTTCTTCATCACCTGGCTGACTCATGCGCTCGATAACGCGCTTGCCCCCGCGTTTTACGTCATGGCTGCGGCGCTCGTGAGCTTCGCCGGCACATTGATGCTGCGCAAGCCCGCGTCAGATGCGACGCACGCCGGAGGCCGTTCATGGCTCTGATCGTTATTCGCGGCGGCAACGTACTCGACGTGGCGCGCGGGGAGTGGCTCCCCCACCACCATGTGGTCGTCGAGCGCGAGCGCATCGTCGAGGTGACGGACCGCGAGCCGAACTTCAGGGAGGCGCACGTCATCGACGCGCGCGGCAAGACTGTGATGCCGGGGCTCATCGACTGTCATGTGCACGTGCTCGCATCGCACGCGGATCTCGGCGCCAACGCGGCGCAACCCAACCTGCTCGCGGCAATGCGCGCGCTGCCGATTCTGCGCGCGATGCTGATACGCGGCTTCACGAGCGTTCGCGACGCGGGCGGCGCGGATGGCGGGCTTGCACGGGCGATCGCCATGGGTCTCGTGCCGGGCCCTCGCCTGTTCCCGTCGGGCAAGGCCCTCTCGCAGACGGGTGGCCATGGCGATTTCCTCGCGATGGGCGAGGCGGCTGCTCCCTGCAGCTGCCATGCGCGGGCGGGGGCTATAGCCCGCGTGGTGGACGGCGCCGACGCCGTACGACTCGCCGCACGGGAGCATATCCGCGATGGCGCCACCCAGATCAAGATCATGGCATCGGGGGGCGTTGCCTCGCCGGCCGACGAGATCGGTCACAGCCAGTATTCGGAAGCAGAGATTTGCGCGGCAGTGGAAGAAGCGCGAGCGGCCGGCACCTACGTGATGGCCCACGCCTACACCGGCGCGGCTATCGCACGCGCCGCCCGCTGCGGCGTGCGAACGATCGAGCACGGCAATCTCGTCGATGCGGCGGCGGCACAGACGATGCGCGAGCACGGCGCATTCGCCGTACCGACACTCGTTACCTACGAGGCAATCGCACGCAGCGGCGGGAAGGATATGCCCGCATCGGTACTCGACAAGCTCGCGACGGTACGCGACGCAGGACGGGCATCGCTGGAAATCTTTGCTCGCGCTGGTGTGCCGATGGGATTCGGCACGGACCTGCTCGGAGACATGCATCACCTGCAAGGCGAGGAGTTTCGGCTGCGCGCCGACGTACTGGGCAATCTCGAGGCGTTGCGCTCGGCCACCACGGTGGCGGCGCGCATCCTTGGCCGCCCGGAGACGCTCGGCACGATAGCGGCAAACGCGCAGGCGGACTTGTTGGTAGTGGACGGAGACCCGCTGGCGGACGTCGGCGTGCTCGCCGGCAACGGCGAGCGGATCGACTACGTGCTGCATGACGGCCGGGTGCAACGACACGGCGTGCCAGTGGAAGTCGATTGAAGGCCCGGGCAGCGCAAGCGGGCCGCTCAGAGACAAGGCGCGATGGACCGAAACGGGCCCATCGCGCCGGCAGGGTCCCGGCACCGCAGGCCCCCGCAGGGCGGGTCGGCGGTGCCAGGTCGGGCGGATTGCCGGGCTTCCCCCAGGGAAGATTGGGCGATCCTATTTCAGCGTCATCCTTCAAGGAGAAAGTCATGCGTATCAAGCGTTCGAAGCGCGTGTGTCTGATGAACGACGGTCTGTAATTCCGGCGTCTTCATCTTCCGCCCGAGCCGTCTCGCCGCCAGGCGAGCGGCTCCCACTCCGTACCGGCCCGCGCGCAGCGGCGGCCGCGCCCGAATGGAGAATCACCGTGATGCACATCACACGCCCCATGTTGCGCAGCGACAGTGCGATTCGCCGACTCGACGACCGCCTCGTCGTCACCTATCTCGACGAAGCCTACGAAATCGAATTCGACGATCCGGCTTCACTGCCGGCGACCGAGATTCTGCTGAGCCGCCTCGACGGCACGCGCACAGTCGACGAACTGTCTCGCGAAGCCGACGGCCTGCGTCCCGATCAGATCTCCACCACGCTGTCGATGCTCGACGGCAATTTTCTGCTCGGCGAGGGTGACAAGCCCGGCGCACCGATGTCCGGCCTCGCATTCGCACTGCATCTGGAAGACCTCTACTACAACCGCTGGATGGGACAGGACGGGGAGACCTCCCTGGTACGCGCGGTATTCGACGGCGAAGCCTCCCGTGACGTGCTGATCGGATGGGGCTTCGAGTGCTACCACGTGACCTCGCGCGCGCACGACTGCCTCGCACCGATCATCGCCCGCATGCACGGCGCACTCAAGCCGCTCGCGATCGACTACGTGCTCGACGAGTACCGCCACGACAAGTTGCTGATGAAGTCCCTGCTCGCACTCGGCTATCCGCGCGAAGCGATCGAACACTCGCTGCCGCTGCCGTACACGCATGCGGTGATGAACCTGCTCGCCCGCTGGTCGAACACCGACCTGCTCAGCTTCATGGGTTGCCTGTTCGTATTCGAGGGCACGCAGGATATCGGAGACGCCTACATCCACCAGCTCGAGCAATACGATCTGCCCGCGGAGTTCCTGCGAGGCCAGTCCGTGCACAACGATGTGAACAACGCCGGCGATCACGGCGCCGTCTCGCGGCTCTTCTATAGTCAGTTTCCTTCGATCGGCGCTGACGATCAGGCGCGCGTGACGCGAAACCTGCGCATGCTCTACGACGCTCAACGTCGCAAGCACCGGAACGTGCTCGATTATTACAGCCAGCCGGAGATCGGCATTCCGCGCACGCTTGCGCGCTGAGTGCCTGCCGCTGCGAACTTGCCCGAGGAGACCATCGTCATGACATCCGTCCAAACCGCGCTGCTGAGCTCGCTCGCGGAGCGCCGCGAGCAGATCGGTTACCTGCATGGTCGCATTACCGAATCGATAGCCAATGCCGTCGACAAGATCCGGCCGCTCGACGCCCGCTATGCACTGACCAACGCGATGGTCCGTCATGCCCGTGCGCTGCTGCTGCGCGAACGGGAGCGTATCGAGATCGTGCCGCTCCCTGCCACCGAGGCGATCGCCAACCAGTTCTTCGTGCTCTCGCTGAACGACCCGCACGTGTTCGTCCACCTGCTGCTCACCTTTTATCGAAGCGAGGTTCCCATGGCAAGCTATCTGCACGATCGCGGCACCAAGGATGCGCTCCATTTCGACGACGCGGACACCCGCTACTTCGAGGCAGTTGCCGATATCGCCGATTTCGAGGCCTGCGCATCGGGTCTGCAGCTCGATGCGCACGACAAGGAGCGGCTGTTCGCGCAGCATCATCTGCTCGGCGAAACGATCCGCTACCTGGCGGAAGAACTCGTCGATCCGCATCCGCTGCACGCCTGACGGAGCCGATCGTGTCTTCGAACGTCGGCCGCCGCGTACTGGGGTCGCTGCCCGGCGCGGCGGAGCGCTTCCCCGCGGTCCATGCCACGCTTGGCGACGGCGCCACGCCGCTGCATCTGAATGAAAGCCCCTACCCGCCCTCGCCGCGCGTGCTCGCGGCCCTCCAGGATGCGTTCACGAACCTCAACCGCTATCCCGAGCCTCACCCGGCGGCGCTGATCGCGACGCTGGCACGGCTTAACGGGGTGGCGGACGATACGGTGCTGATAGGCCCGGGCAGCGACGATCTGCTGCTGACGATCGCGCTTGCCTTCCTCGAACCGGGCGACGTCGCATTGATGCCGGCGCCCAGCTTCGGCAAGTACCACAGCGCTACGCTCGTTGCCGGCGGCCAGCCGGTCGATGTGCCGCTCGATACGCGCGGCGCAGTCGATTTGCGCGCGCTGGCCGCGCAAATCGGCTCTTCCACGCGGCTCGTATTCGTACCGACGCCGAACAATCCGACCGGCGCCGGCGTACCGGGTAACGAAATCGCCGCGTTCGCCGCCGCGCTGCCGGACCACGTGATCGCAGTCTTCGATCTCGCGTATCACGAATTCGCGCTGCGCTCCGGCGGCGCGGACGTGCCGCGAATCCTGGCCGACAGCGGGCGCCGCTGGATCTGTCTGCGTACGTTGTCGAAGGCGTACTGCCTCGCTGGCCTGCGTCTCGGTTACGCGATTTGCGGCGACGCGGAGCTTCAGTCGATGGTGCTCAAGATCCGCTCCGTGTTCAATGTCGGCTCGCCGGCCATTGCGGCCGCGCTCGCCGCGCTCGGCGATGCCGAGCACGTCCGCTCGGTGGTCGACACGGTCGTGAGCCAGCGCGAGCGATTGCGCGAAGCATTCGAGCATATGGGCCTGGCCGTGCTGCCGAGCCAGACGAACTTTCTCGCGGTTCGCCTCGGCGCGCGCCGCGATGCAGTACTCGAGGCGTTGCGTGCGCGCGGCATTTTCATCGCGAAGATCTCTCATCCGGATTACGCGCAATACGCGCGGGTCACGATCGGCACCGCCGACGAGAACCGTACCCTGCTGGCCGCGCTGCGCGAGTGCGCGACCGCGCCGGACGCATCGCCGCCCCATCGCTGAAGCGGAGGCTCCCATGAATTTCTCGGAATACGTAGTCGGCAAGGCGCTTTATAACCAGTGGGCAAACGAGAAGATCATCGAGGCCGCAGGCAGCTTGCGCGCCGAACAGCGCGACGAGCCGCTGATACCCGGACTCGATTCGATCTACGCGGTGCTCAATCACGTGCTGGTGGTCGATCGCATCTGGGTAGCCGAGGTCGAGGGCAGCGAGTTCGATACGCCGACCACGCGCACGCTGCTGCATCATGACTGGGACGACTACCTCGAAGACCGCCGCCGGACCGACGCACGCATGCTCGAACTCGTCTCCGGGTTCGGCGAGGCCGAATTGACTGCAACGCTCTATTGCGACGAGGAGATCCACTCGGACCTGCGCGAATGGCCTTTCGCCAGCGAGATCGATCACATCTTCCGGCATCAGGCCCATCATCGGGGGCAAGTCGTGCTGCTGATGGAGGCGACGCCCGTCGGCCGGCTCAAGATCGACGGCCTCTTCGTGCCGGTCGTGCCGGTCGTGCCGATCGTGCCGCCGGGCACCCGCGTCGACACCGCGCGGACTGGATCATGACTCTGCTGATCGAGGCCGGCCCCGATGCCGCGCGGCACTGGCAGCACGTACTGCGAGCGCGCGACGCGGCGCTCGACATCCGTTTGTATCCCGACCTGGGAGACCCGGCCGAAATCACTTCGCTGCTGAGCTGGAAGCCACCGCTCGGCCTGCTGCCGCAGCTCGGCTCTCTACGGCTGCTGCAGTGCAGTGGCGCGGGGGTGGACCAACTGCTCGACCATCCCGACGTCACGGGCTGCCTCGATCGCGGCGTACAGATCGCGCGGCTCGTCGATCAGGGCCAGGCGCACGACCTCGCCACGTACGTGCTGGCCGCCGCGCTTGGCTGGTACCGGCGGATGGATACCTACATCGAGCAGGCGCGGCGCGGCCATTGGCAACGGCACTTTCCGCATCCCTGCAGCGCCGCGGGCCGCGTCGGCGTGATGGGGCTTGGCGTGATGGGCGGCACCATCGCGCGCGCGTTCGCGGCGTGCGGCTTCCAGGTGGCCGGATGGGCCGCGCATCCCGCCCGGTTCGATGGAATCGAGACCTACGCCGGCCGCGAAGCGCTGGCCGATTTCGCGGGGCAATGCGGCGTGATCGTTTGCGCACTGCCGCTTACACCGGATACCCAGGGGATTCTCGACGCCGCGTTGTTCGAGCGTTTGGCGCAGCGCGCCTGCCTCATCAACGTAGGGCGTGGCGGCCACCTCGACGAAAGCGACCTGCTCGCCTGGCTGACGAGTTCGCCCGAGTCCTCCGCCGTACTCGATGTTCATGCCGCCGAGCCGCTGCCCGCGACGCACCCGTTCTGGCGCCATCCACGCATCGTCGTGACGCCGCACATCGGCGCGTTCGCCTCGCCGGAGCGCGTAGCCGACCAGATACTGTCGAACCACCGCGGCGCAATGGCCGGCCGCGTGCCCGAGCATCGGATCGATCTGCGGCGCGGCTACTGATCAGCGTATGAACGAGCCCTCCGCCGCCCGCCAGCTGCGCATCGATCTGGCCGCCTGCTATCGCCTGATCGATCGCTTCGACATGAGCGATCTGATCTTCACGCACATCACGGCGCGCAGCCCCGATCGCGACGATGCCTTTCTGATCAACCGTTACGGTCAGTTGTTCGGCGAGATTCGCGCCAGCGACCTCGTGGAAGTCGACGCCTCGGGCCAGGTACTGTCGGGCGACGGCCCGATCAATCCGTCCGGCTTCGCCATCCATGCCGCCATTCACCGCGCGCGCCGAGATGCGCTGTGCGTGATTCATACCCACAGCGTCGCGGGCATCGCCCTGTCCGCATGCCGGTCGGGCCTGCTGCCACTGAGCCAGCATGCGATGAAGTTCCACGAACGTATCGGCTATCACGATTATGAAGGCATCGTGCTCGGCGAGGACGAAGGCCGGCGCCTCGTGCATGCGCTCGGCACGCACTCCGCCGCAATCCTGCGCAATCACGGCCTGATCGCGATCGGCCGCACCATAGCGGAAGCGTTTCACGTGATCTATCACCTCGAGATTGCCTGCCGCGTACAAGTGCGCGTGCTCGCCGCCTGCCGCGATTCCTCGGATATGCTCATGGCTGCGCCGGAGATCGCGGAACGCGTCGCCCGGCAATTCGAGGCGTTTCCGCAGCCGCTGGGGCGACGCGAGTGGCCCGCCCTGATCCGTCTGCTGGACCGCACTTCGCCAGACTACCGGGAGTGACCGTCATGCAGGCCCAGCCCAATGCCTACCCCAACCCCGTGACGCGCGGCGTGCTTGCCTACGCGCTCGGCATATTCTGTATGGCGCTCGTCGATGCGAGCGGCAAGCACCTGTCGCGCGCCTATCCGCTCGCCGAAATCATTTTCTTTCGCTCCGTGCTCGCGGCCGTGCCGCTCGGCATCGCCGCGGGGCGAGCTGGCTGGTCCACGCTGCGCACACGCCACCCCGTGCTGCACGTGGTACGCGGGCTGACCGTACTGTTCACCCTCGGCTTGTTTTTCTGGAGCCTGCGCTATCTGCCACTCGCCGACGCGACGGCGCTGAACCTGACATCGCCGATCTTCACGACGCTGTTCGCGGCCTGGTTCCTTGCCGAATCGATTCCACGCCGCTACTGGCTCGCCCTGCTGATCGGCATGGCTGGAGTGTGGCTGGTGATGGCGCCTACCGATGCGACGCTGCGCGTGGTCGCGCTCATCGCGGTCGCATCGGCGGCCGCCTATGCCGGCACCAACATCGTCACGCGCATTCTGGTTCGGACCGACAGCAGCTTGTGCTGCACGTTCCATTCGAATACGGTCTTGCTCGCCGTCACGGCCTTCGCTGCGCTCGCGCACGACTGGCTTCCGTTCACATGGCGCGACGGGGCGGTCGTGTTCGTGATGGCGATTGCGAGCACCGCACTGCAGATGCTGGCCGGCTACGCGCTGAAACGCGTGCCTGCCTCGCGGCTCGCGCCGCTCGACTACACGTTGCTGATCTGGACGGTGGGCATCGGCGCATTGGTCTGGCACGAATGGCCACGTCCCGCCGTCTGGGCGGGCATGGTGCTCGTCTGCGCGAGTTGCTGGGTGATCGTGCGGAGCAAGGCTGTGCGGCCCGCGCCGGTTTCGTCCGCCAAGCCCGAAACGCTCGCCTGACAGCCCCGCACCTCGCCGTCATCCTTACAGGAGTTGCCCGATGCGCCGTCGCCAGATGATAGGAACGAGCATGGCGGCTGCCGGTCTGGCCGTTGCCGCCCCTGCTGCGCGGGCGCTGCGGGGCACCGCGCTACATGCGCTGGTGCAACCGGAGCCGCCAGGTCTCATGCTCGGCCTCTACCTGAACACGCCCACTCAGTTGATCGCGGGCAATGTGTACGAGAGTCTGCTCCGCTTCGACGAGCAACTCACGCCGTTGCCGTCGCTGGCACGCGCCTGGACGGTGAGCGCGGACCAACGACGCTACACCTTCCACCTGCAGCCGGGTGTGAGTTGGCACGATGGGAAGCCGTTCACGTCTGCCGATGCGGTATTTTCCGTCGATGTTTTCCTGCGCCATACGCACGCACGCCTGCGCGCAAATCTGGCCGTCGTGGAGAGCATCCGTGCACTCGACCCGCTGACAGTGGAGTTCCGGCTGGTCCGCCCTTTCAGCGCATTTCTGAACCTGTTCGAGGTCGGCACGATGCCGATGGTGCCGCGTCATCTCTACGAAGGCACCGACTTTCGCACCAATCCGGCCAATGCCGCGCCGGTCGGCACCGGCCCATACCGCTTCGCGCGGTGGGAACGCGGCGCCTATATTCAACTGACACGCAACGAACGTTACTACCGCCGCGACGAACCGCACATCGACAACGTCTACTTCCACGTGATCCCCGACGCTGCCGCGCGCGCGGTGGCATTCGAGACCGGACGGATCGACGTGGTGCCGGGCGGTGCCGTCGAATATTTCGACGTGGCGCGACTGGGCCGGCTGCCGGGCGCGCGAATCACGACGCACGGCTGGGAGTTTTTCTCGCCGCTATCGTGGCTTTGGGTCAACCATCGCCGCCCGCCGCTCGACCGGGTCGCGCTGCGCCGGGCGCTCGCCTGCGCGATCGACCGCGAAGCGATCGCGCGCATCGCCTGGCAAGGCTTCGCAAAACCGGCGAGCGGCCCGTTCAACAGTCACGTCCGCTATTTCAGCCGCGACGTCGCACAGTATCCCTACGACCCTGCGCGCGCGAGGGCGCTCGTCTCCGCATCCGGTTATCGTGGCGAAACGCTGCGCCTGCTGCCGTTGCCTTACGGCGAAGTGTGGTCGCGCACGGCCGAGATGGTGCGTCAAAACCTGCTGCAGGCCGGGGTGAAGGTGGTGATGACGCCGACCGACGTCGCGGGATGGAGCGCGCGGCTCGGCCAGTGGGACTACGATCTCGCATTCACCTATGTCCATCAGTTCGGCGATCCGGCGATCGGCATTGCTCACCACTACACCTCGGACAATATCGCGCAGGGTTCGCCTTTCAACAACGTCGAGGGGTACCGCAATCCGAAGGTCGACGCCCTGTTCGCAGCCGGCGCGCGTGAAACGGACGACGGCAAACGCGCGGCGATTTACGCTGAAGTGCAAAAGGTTCTTGCGGACGAGGTGCCCAATATCTGGCTGCACGAGCTCACGTTTCCCACGCTCTACCGGAGCAGGGTCAACAACGTGGTGAACTCCGGCATCGGCCTGAACGACAGTCTCGGCCGCGCCTGGCTTGCCTGATGGACGAATGCCCGTGGAACTCACCCGACACTTGCTCGCGCGGCTGCTGCAGGGATTCGTCGCCATTGCGCTGATCGCGATCGTCAACTTCTGCCTGATCCACGCGGCACCCGGCGATCCGGCCAGCGTGATGGCCGGCGAAGCCGGCGCAACGGACGCGCGGTATGTCGAGCAATTGCGCAGCCAGTTCGAACTCGACCGGCCGCTTCCCGCGCAACTCGCGAGCTACCTGTCGCATCTCGCCCGCTTGGACCTCGGCTATTCGTATCGCCAGCAGCAAAGCGTGGCGCGGCTCATTGCCGATCGGCTGCCGGCAACACTGATGCTGACGGGCTCGGCGTTCCTGCTCTCGCTGTGGCTCGGCATCACGCTCGGTGCGCTCGCCAGCCGGCGCCCCGGCGGCTGGCTCGACAGCCTGATCTCGGCATGCGCGACGCTGTTTTACGCCACGCCGCTCTACTGGCTCGCACTGATGGCGGTGTTGCTGTTCTCGGTGCGGCTCGACTGGCTCCCGGCGTTCGGCTACAGAAGCGTCGAGGGCGATTCGCAGGGCCTTGCCGCCGCTGCCGACATAGCAACGCATCTGATCCTGCCGGTCGCCACACTGTCGTTGTTCTACATGGCGGTGTATGCGCGGATGACGCGTGCGGCGATGCTCGACGCGGCGCGCATGGACTTCGTGCGCACCGCCTGCGCACGTGGCGTGCATCCGCGTCGCATCCGTCGCGCGCATATCCTGCGCAACGCATTGCGTCCGATCGTCACGCTCGCGGGCATGCAGGCTGGCGGGCAGATCGGCGGGGCGATTCTGACCGAGACGGTATTCGCGTGGCCGGGGATCGGGCGCCTGATGTTCGACGCACTGATGCAGCGCGACTACGCGGTGCTGCTCGGCTGCCTGCTCGTCACTGCGGCCATCGCCGTCTGCATGAACCTGCTGACCGACTACGTGGCCCTGCTGGTCGACCCTCGTATCGCAGCGGCCTGAAGGAGATCGCCATGCGCCCCGCCTCGATCCTGCGACGATTGCTGCACCACCGGGGCGCCCTCCTCGGGCTGCTGATGCTCGCTACCGTGGCGGTGTGCGCGCTGTGCGGCCCGTGGATCGACGACAACGATCCGTGGGCGATGGTGCAGCAGCCGTTCCTGCATCCGCTGGCACGGTCCGGCCTGCCGCTCGGCACCGATCTGCTCGGCCGCGACCTCTTGGCCGGGCTGCTGCACGGCGCACGCGTGTCGCTGCTGATCGGTGCCGTCTCGACCGCGGCCGGCCTGTGCGCCGGCGTGCTGATCGGGGGGATCGCCGGTTATGCGGGTGGCTGGACCGACCTTGTGCTGATGCGCTTCACCGAACTGTTCCAGTCGATACCCGGCTTTGCGTTCGCCATCGTGCTCGTCTCGATCTTCGAGCCGTCTCTGGCATCGATCGTCGGCGCCATTGCAGCCGTCTCGTGGCCACCCGTTGCCCGGCTCGTGCGCGCCGAATTCATGTCGCTGCGGCAACGAGACTTCGTCCTTGCCGCGCGGCTGTCTGGTCGTGGCGCATGGCGCATCGCGTTCGGCGACATCTTGCCTAATGCGAGCGCGCCGATCGTGGTGATGGCCTCGATGATGATCTCGACGGCCATTCTGCTGGAGTCGAGCCTGAGTTTCCTCGGGCTCGGCGATCCGAACCTGATGAGCTGGGGCTATATGGTCGGCGCCGCGCGCACCGCGCTGCGCGACGCCTGGTGGATGGCCGTGTTCCCGGGCCTGGCGATCGTACTGACCGTGCTCGCGCTGAATCTCGTCGGCGATGGGCTGAACGATGCGCTCGATACGCGCCTCGAGGATCGCACGCGATGAGCGATACGTTGCTGGAGATCGACGGGTTGGATATCAGCCTGCCTGCCAGCGCGAGCCGGCGTCACGCCGTGCAGCGGATATCGCTGCGCCTGCCGGCCGGGCGCACGCTGTGCGTCGTCGGCGAATCGGGCTCGGGCAAGTCCATGCTCGCGAATGCGATTATCGGCTTGCTGCCGGCACCGGGTATCGTCCCCACCGCTGGGCGCATCTTGTTCGAGGGCGAGGATCTGCTCACGGTAGACGATACGCGCATGCGTGCGGTGCGCGGCCGGCGTATCGGCATGGTCTTCCAGGAGCCGATGTCCGCGCTCGATCCGTTGATGCGGATCGGCGGGCAACTCGGCGAGGCGCTCGACGCGCACCTCTCGCTGTCCGACCGGCAACGTCGCGCGCGCATCGTTGCGGCGCTTCGCGAGGCAGGCCTCGACGAACCCGAGCGCGTGCTCGAGTGCCACCCGTTCCGGCTCTCGGGCGGCCAGCGCCAGCGCGTGCTGATCGCCGGCGCGATGGTGCTCGAGCCGGCGCTGCTGATCGCCGACGAACCGACTACCGCACTCGATACGACCACGCAGGCGCAAATCCTCGCGAACCTGCGTGCGATGCAGCGCCGCCGCGGCACGGCGATCCTCTTTATCACCCACGATCTCGGCGTGGCCGCCGCGATAGGCGACGAAATCGCGGTAATGCAGAACGGCGAGATCGTCGAGATCGGGCCACTCGCACGCGTATTGTCCGCACCGGCCCACGCCTATACGCGCCGCCTCGTAACGGCGATGCCGAATGGCGCGCGCCGCTCGCGCTCACCGTACTCGCGCAACGAGCGCGTGCTCGAAGTATCCGGGCTGTGCAAGGCCTATCGCGCGAGCGTCGGGCTGTGGCGCCGCCGCGGGCCTGTCGATGCGGTACGCGCCGTCGGATTCGAGTTGCATCGCGGCGAAACGCTCGGCCTGGTCGGCGAATCGGGATCGGGCAAGTCCACGGTCGGTCGTTGCGTGGCCGGCCTGACCCGATTCGACGCGGGCCGCATCGTATTCGCGGGCCGGCAGCATCCTGCCGGGGGGCTCGCGGCCGGAGCGAACGGCCGGATCCAGATGGTATTCCAGGATCCGCAGGCTTCGCTGAATCCACGGCGCACCGTGGGCGCATCGATCGCGGCAGGTCCGATTGCGCAAGGTCTTCCCCGCCAGGAGGCGGTACGCCGCGCCCTCGCGCTGCTGGAACTCACCGGGCTGGACGCCGCGGCGGCCGCACGCTACCCGCACGCATTCTCGGGCGGCCAGCGGCAGCGCATCGCAATTGCCCGCGCCCTTGCCACCGAGCCCGAGTTACTGATCGCGGACGAAGCGCTTTCCGCGCTGGACATGCCGGTGCAGGCCCAGATCCTGGCGTTGCTGGCCGAAGTGCAGGCTCGCTTTCGGTTGTCGATGCTCTTCATCACGCACGACCTGCGCGTGGCCGCTGCCGTCTGCGACACGCTCGCAGTCATGCGGCGCGGCGAAATCGTCGAATACGGCGAGACCGGACGTGTCCTGAACCACCCCGCGCACCCGTATACGCGCTCGCTGATCGATGCCATGCCGGCCATGCCGACGTTGCGCGAAGCGCAGCAGGAGAGTTCGAAATGAAAGCTGTCTACAGCACCGCGCATCTCCTGCACGATCCGCAGCTTTTTCTGGTGCGAGGCAAGCTCAGGCGTACTCACGAACGCCCCGAGCGCGCGATGCGGCTCCTGACCGCCGCACTCGCCGACGGCCACGAGCTGGTCGCCCCGCCCGACTATGGCGTCGAGCCGATCGCCGCGATTCACGCTCCGGCCTACCTGCGCTTCCTGGAAACCGCGCACGTACGCTGGTCGATGCTCGACGATCCGTCCGAAGAGGCCATGCCGAACATCCACCCCTTTCCCGGCGAGCCGGTCACCTATCCCGAGAGCGTCATCGGTCAGGCCGGCTACCACCTGGGCGACTGCGCGTGCCCGATCGGCGCGCATACGTGGGAGGCGGCGCGGGCATCCGCGCAGGTGGCCATCCATGCCGCGCAATTGGTGGCCGACGGCGAGCGCGCGGTGTATGCCCTGTGCCGGCCACCCGGTCATCACGCGTATGCGGAGCGTGCCAACGGATTTTGCTATTTGAACAATACGGCGATCGCCGCCCAGACCCTGCGCCGCTCGCATGCGCGAGTGGCGATCCTGGACGTCGACGTGCACCACGGCAACGGCACGCAAGGCATTTTCTATCGGCGTCGCGATGTCCTGACGGTTTCTCTGCATCGGGACACACGCGACTTCACGCCATTCTTTACCGGCCATGCGCATGAGCGCGGCGAAGGACAGGGCGAAGGCTACAACCTCAATCTACCGCTTCCCCAAGGCACTCGCGACGACGCGTATCTGGCCACGCTGCGCGGCGCTTGCTCCCGCATCCGCGAGTTCGCACCGGGTGCCCTCGTGGTGGCGCTGGGCCTCGACGCTCACGAGCACGACCCATATCGTGCACTCGGGATCACCACGGAGGGTTTTGCCCGCATCATGGCCGAAATCGCCCGGCTCAGATTGCCGACCGTACTCGTCCAGGAGGGAGGCTATCTCTCGGACAGCCTCGGTGCCAATCTGTCGAGCGCGCTGCGCGGCTTTCTCGGCGCGGCCTGATACGGCACGCGGTACGTGCGCCGCCACGCAAACGCTTCGGTCCGCTCGAAACGCAGGTGTATCGGGGCGAAACTCAGATATGGAAAATCTGCGCGACCAGTGCCGCGCCGAGGAACGTGCCGGCGTTCGCCACGAACGACACCAGCACGATGCGCCAGCCGAGCCGGCGAAACGCCGGAATGTCCTTGGCGATGGACAGGCCGGCGAAGGTCAGCATCGGTGTGACCACACCGAGAAAGTCGTTCCTCGCGCTCATTGCCGCGATTTGAGGTGCCCACGGGCACAGCGGCGAAGTCATAAACATCGCGACGATCGACACCCAGCACACCGCCGGAATCTTGCGCCGAAAGACGGTCGACAACGCATCGCCGATCACGGTGGCGGCCACCATGAAGCACATGCCCGGCAGACCTTGCAGCGGCGTGGTGCCGTGCGTGATCCAATCGCACACGAGAGAGAACACCGCCGTGAGCCCCCATGCCGCGATCTTGCCCGAATAGCTGAGCGAAGGCGCTTCGGTCCGGACATCGCCCAGTTGCGGACGCGTTGCATCGAAGGTTTCGGATGCGCTCGACGCCTTCGTCGTGCGCCCGATGAGCGGCTCGAGCACGCGATAGCCGAACACCGCGAGCGGCAAGGAAATGAACAACGTGAAATACGTGCCGATGGTGGTCGTGATCAAATTGCTCGCCGCAGCGAAGGTCAGCACGTCCTTTGCCACCTCCGGCGACTGTTGCGCGGCCGCGATCGCACCGGATGCGGCGGCCATCATGCTGCCCGAGCCGACGCCCGCGCCCATCGCGAGCGCCAGCGGGTGAAAGATGTTCAGGCTCGCAACAAAACCCGCGAAAATGGCGATGAACACCGCCCCGAACACTGTGCCCGTCAGATATTCCGCCAGCACGCCACGGCCTTCCGCGGAGTTCATGCCGTACTTCTCGCCGATGATGGCGAGACTCGGTTCACGGCCCACCGAAAAAGTCGCGCCGATCGCTTCGCGCTTGATGCCGAGAACCAGCGCAAGCGGCAAACCCAGCAGAATGGTGCCGACGAAGTGACCGAGCTCCTGAAAGGCGAGCGCCCAGCCCGCCGCGGCGAGCTTGGGCAACGCGCTGCCGACCATCAGGCCGAGCTTCGATACGAAGAGCAGCAACGCCGGTTGCAGCACGGCGGCGGCGAGAAACTGCGTCTTCACATCGAGCCGCAGGTTGCTGCGCCAGCGCTCCGACACCAAGCCCAGGGCGCCGCCCATCAGCAAGGCCCAGACCATCGGCAGCAGCACGACCTTGCCCGGTCCCACGCTGAAGCTGAATGCGCCGATAAACTGCGCGATCATCAGGATCGCCGCCGCATAGATCAGCAGCTTTGCACCCAGAAAGCCGTCTCTTCCTGCGCTGTCCGTCGTCATCGTATGTTCCATGCTGCTCTCCGCCCCAAGGTTCGATGGTCTTTGTCAACGTTATCGACTCTTGACGTCTTCGCCGAAAGAGTCATTTCCTTACCGCATCAACCGCCTGCGACACAATGCACCGCGACGCAGGCGGACACCCACTTATAGATAGCCGAATGCAGCCGACGGCGCTTTCGCGGTTTCGACCCACACGCTCTTGGTCTGCGTGTACTCGTACAACGCCTCGACGCCGCTCGAACGGCCATAGCCGCTCATGCCATAACCGCCGAACGGCGAAGCCACGTTGATGGTCTTGTAGCCGTTCACCCAGAACGTTCCGGCATCGATCTGCGCCGCCACGCGATGCGCGCGCGCCACGTCGTTCGTCCACACCGCGCCGGCCAGGCCGAAATCCGTGTCGTTGGCGATGGCAATCGCTTCTTCCTCTGTATCGAACGGAATCGCGACCACCACGGGTCCGAAAATCTCAGTGCGGGCCACATCCATCTGATTGTTCACGTTCGCAAGCACCGTCGGCGCAACGAAGTAACCGCCGGCCGACTTCTCGGCCGTTCCGGCCATGAGCGTGGCGCCCGCTTCCACGCCGCTCGCGATCATCTTCATCACGTGGTCGTACTGGGTGCGATTGCAGATCGGCCCGACTTCGGTGGCATCGTCGGTCGGTGCGCCGACCTTGATCTTCTTCGCGCCCGCCGACACCATCGCAACGAACTGATCGTAGATGGAGCGCTGCACCAGCAGCCGCGAGCCCGCGACGCAACTCTGGCCTGCGCCCGCGAAGATAGCGGCCTGCGCGGTGAGCGCCGCGCGCTTCAGATCCGCATCCTCGAAAACGATGTTGGCCGACTTGCCTCCCAGTTCCAGCACGCAGGGCAACACGCGCTTCGCCGCGGCTTCCGCGATCCGCGCACCGGTCGCGGGGGAGCCTACGAATACGACCTTCTTGATGACTCGGTGCGCGATTGCGGCTTGTGCGACGGTGTGGCCGTAGCCAGCGAGCACATTGATCAAACCCTTCGGCACGCCGGCCCGCTCCGCGAGCATGCCGACCGCGAGCGAACTGAACGGGGTGAGTTCCGATGGCTTCAGGAGTACCGCGTTGCCCATCGAGATGGCGGGCGCGAGCTGCCAGCCGCAGGTGAACACCGGCGCATTCCACGGCGTAATCTGAAGCACGGTTCCCGCCGGCTCGCGGCGCGTGTAGTTCAGGTGCGAGGTTGGCACCGGAATCACTTCGCCGTAAAACTTGTCGGCCCAGCCGCCGTAGTACTCGAACATTTCGGCTACCTTCGCGACTTCCCCGCGGCAATCGCGGATCGGTTTGCCGGAACCCAGCGATTCGAGGCTCGCCAGTTGTTCGGCATGCCGGCGAACTTCGCGCGCCACGTCGAACATAGTGCGTCCTCGCGCGGCGTGCGTGAGCGACCACCATTGCTTCTGCGCGCTCTGCGCCGCCGAGGCCGCCAGTGCGACGACTTCCCCGCCGCCATCGCGGTAAGCGATGCTCTTCTCGCCGGTGGCCGCGTCGTACAGCTGGATGGTTTCACCCTGCCCGTCGACCAGTTCGCCGTTCACGTACGAACCAATGGTTTGCGCACCCGGAAAGAAGTGTTGAAACGCCTTGAGCAAGTTGTCTGCGATGCTGCCTTTCATGACCTGTCCTCGTTGTATTCCGTGAGCACTTACTGTTTGTCGACGAACTGAACGATACGATTGAAATCCTCCGCGTCGCCGATCGATTCCTCGCTCTTCGCCCAGAGACGGCCCGCTTCCTTCGCGACCGGCGCGCTGACGTTCTGGCTGTGCAGCAGCTCGAGCGCGAGGCGCATGTCCTTGCGCATCAGTTTCATCGTGAACCCCGAGTCGAATTTCTCGTTGAGAATCCACATCGGGTAATTGGTCAGCGTCGCGCTGTTCTTGCCCGAGCCGCCGCTGAGGGCTTCGATCAGACGTGCTTTATCCACGCCCACTGATTCGGCCGCCCGAACCGCCTCGCTCGTCACCAGCAGATGAACGCCTGTCAGGAGGTTGTTGAGTAGCTTCGTGACATGGCCCGCGCCTACCGGACCGACGTGAACCTGCTTCGCGCTGATCGCGCAGAGGATCGGCTGCACGGCGGCGATGTGTTCGTCGGCGCCGCCCAGCACCATCGTCATCGTCGCAGTCGCCGCGCCCTTCGGGCCACCGCTCACAGGGCCATCGACGAATGCGATGCCGCATTCCGCTAGTGCGGCCGCAACCTTGCGCGTGCTGTTCGGATCAGCGGTGGTCGTGTCGATCACTATCAAGCCGCGTTTCGCATTCGACGCCACCCCGCCTTCCCCGAGCACGACCTGTTCGACGATCGCAGACGTCGGTAACGAGAGAATCAGTACGTCGACCGCACCGGCGATCTCGGCGATCGATGCACACGGCCGCACGCCCTCTTCGACCAGCTTTCGTGCACTGTCTAGATCGGCATCGAATCCCAGCACGTCGAAACCTGCCCGCTTCAGCGACAAGGCCATCCCGCGCCCCATGTTTCCGAGTCCGATGACGCCTACCGTTTTCATTACCACGCTCCTGATCCGTGCATTGAAATGCCCGGGCGGATTTCGCGGCCCGCTCCGGTTGTCATCGATCTTCGATCCATTGACCCTTTCAACCAATAAGTGCCAATATTGAAACCGTTCTAATATTTCGAACAGTCGTCATGGCCAACAGTCTGACCGAAAGCCGAATCGCCTATTTTTTTGAAGCGGTGCGATGCGGCACTATTCGCGCGGCCGCCGACTGGCTGGACGTCGCGCCATCCGCAGTGAGCCGCCAGATCACCTTGCTGGAAGAGGAATTGAATGCCCCATTGATCGAACGCCACGCGCGCGGCGTGACGCCGACCGAAGCCGGCCAGTTCGTCATCCAGTATTTTCGTGAGCAGCGCGCGCATCGCGAGGACTTGCTGTCCCGCCTGCAGGCGTTGCATGGCCTGCGTTCGGGCCACGTCAGCGTGGTGCTAGGGGAAGGATTCGTGTCGGACATGCTGTCCGGACCGATGCAGCATTTCTGCAAGCGGTACCCGAACATCAAAGTCAATCTCGACCTGGGCAGCACGAACGACGTGATGACGAGGATCGCGGAGGACGAGGGCGACATCGGCCTCGTCTACAACCCGCCGAACGAGCCGCGCATCGTGTCTCGCGCCTTCCGCAAGCAACCAATGATGGCGATCGTCGGTATCAAGATGGCGCGCGCGATCAAGCGCAAGAGTCTGACCGTGCAGGATCTGGCGTCCTATCCGATCGCCGCGCCGCATGCCACCTACGGCACCCGGCAGATGCTGCAGGCAGTCGAGTTCGCCGAGAAGGTCAGTCTGGAGCCGGTCGTCACAACCAACTCGATCAACATCATGAAGCAGTTCGCCCGGTCCGAACTGGGGATCGTCGTGCTGCCGGCATTTGCCGTCGCGAGCGAACTGAAGGCGGGCGAACTGAAGGCAATCCCCGTCGAACATCCGATTTTCCAGAACGCCGAAGCGCATCTCGTGACGCGCGTGGGGCGCACGCTATCCGTTGCGTCCAACAAGATGCTGCAGATGATGTCGTTGCAATTGAACGCCTTTCGTTAGGTGTCAGCTCGATCGCCGGCACGGCAAGATCCCGCCGTTCAGCCTCCGCCTCCCGCAACCTGCCCCGCCGGCGCCCTACAGGCCAACGCTCGCCGATCGGCAGGCCGATGAGCGCAACAAAAGAAAAAGCCCCGTAAGTCCTTGAACTTACGGGGCTTTGTCACCGCTTATGGCGGAGACGGAGGGATTCGAACCCTCGATCCAGGTTTTGGCCCAGATGCTCCCTTAGCAGGGGAGTGCCTTCGACCTCTCGGCCACGTCTCCCAAAATCGTCGTTAGCGCCGGGAGGCAGCGCAACGAGTCGGAGATATTAGCGTGAAGTATCGCGCCCGTCAATTTCCGCAGTGCAATTTTTTCACTGCGGGATCGACGCCCGCGCCTGCCCGAACGAACGCCCCGCAAGGCGGCCCGCATTCACGCCATATCGGCGCTCAAGCCTGATCGAGCTCGAACGCCTTGTGGAGCGCACGCACGGCGAGCTCCATGTACTTCTCGTCGATCAGCACCGAGATCTTGATTTCGGAGGTCGAAATCATCTGGATGTTGATCCCTTCTTCGGAAAGCGTGCGGAACATCTTGCTCGCAATGCCGACGTGCGAGCGCATACCCACGCCGACCACCGACACCTTCGACACCTTCGGGTCGCCGACCACTTCCTCGGCCTGCACGTGCCCTTTGACGTGATTGACGAGAATATCCATCGCGCGGTTATAGTCGTTGCGCGCCACCGTGAACGTGAAGTCGGTCTTGCCCAGCACGCTCTGGTTCTGGATGATCATGTCGACGTCGATGTTGGCGTCGGCCACCGGGCCCAGGATCTGATAGGCGATGCCCGGCTTGTCGGGCACGCCGCGCACTGCGATGCGGGCCTCGTCGCGCTGGAACGCGATGCCGGAAATGACTGCTTTTTCCATGGTCTCGTCTTCTTCAAAAGTAATCAGCGTGCCGGACTTCATTTCGTCTTCGAGCGCGATCATCGGATCGGTCAGGCTCGAAAGCACACGCGTCTTCACGCGATACTTGCCCGCGAACTCCACCGAGCGGATCTGCAGCACCTTGGAGCCCAGGCTCGCCATCTCGAGCATTTCCTCGAAGGTCACGCTGTCGAGCCGGCGCGCCTCTTCCACCACCCGCGGGTCGGTCGTATAAACACCGTCCACATCGGTGAAAATGAGGCACTCGTCCGCCTCGAGCGCAGCCGCGATAGCCACCGCCGAGGTATCGGAACCGCCGCGGCCCAACGTCGTGATGTGCCCTAGCGGATCGACGCCCTGAAAGCCCGTGATGACCACGACCTTGCCGGCGTCGAGATCGCGCATGATGCGCTCGCTATCGATCTCGCTGATACGCGCCTTCGTATACGCGCTGTCCGTTTTGATCGGCACCTGCCAGCCCGCGTAGCTCACGGCCTCAACGCCCGCGTCCTGCAACGCGATGGACAGCAGGCCAACGCTGACCTGCTCGCCCGTCGCGGCAATCACGTCGAGCTCGCGCGGGTCGGGCTGGCTCGAAATCTCTTTGGCGAGCCCGAGTAGCCGATTCGTTTCGCCGGACATCGCCGAAGGCACGACGACCATCTTGTGCCCCGCCCTGTGCCACTTCGCGACACGCTTGGCGACGTTCTTGATGCGCTCGACCGAGCCCATCGAGGTACCGCCGTATTTATGTACGATGAGTGCCATTGTCGTTCTGAACTTGAGGAGTAACCGTGCCGACGCGCCACGAGCAACAACCGCGGCATGCCGTTCGGTCACGCGGCCTCGTGAGCGCTGGACGACGACGGTAAATGGCGGCGGGGGCTGATTCGGGCGCGGATGTGCGTCGCACGCGCCGCCGCACGGCAATTTGCAGCGAATTGCGGAAAATAGCGCACAAACGGCTGCAGGAGCGGGTCGGACAAGCGTTCGAGCGTACTCGATCGAGGCACAAAAGACAAGCGCGGGATGCTCACGCAATCGTCAGATCGGGCCGCCATTCCAGGCGTCTGCAAGCGCCGCCCTGTGCCCCGCCGCCGCGCTCGAGTACGCCGTTCACGCCGAGAAACGGTACGTAAAGCAAGGTGTCGCCGACGTAAAAAAGCGGTACGTCGCGCTGCCACGCCGGCACCCCCGATTCCTGGAACAGATTCTTCAGGGTGCGCGAGGGCGCGCCCGGCGCGCGGCGCATGCGTTCGCCGCCCGTTCGCGGCCTGGCCGACAAAGGCGCGCTCGCGAGCAAGGCTTCGTCGACGGTATCGGCATCGTCCTCGCCCGGTACGGTCGGAACGAACACGAGCGAGCCGCGCCACTGCGGCAGGCGCCAGACCTCCTGGCCGCGCCAGACGAGCGTCGTCGACTCCTTGATCGCCACCGCCACCCGGCGATCGAGCAGCGCGGGACGCTCCGCGCTTTCCCAGTAAATGGCGTCGCGATAAAGCCGCAGCACCCGGCCCGCGTGCACGACGCGCAATGCGTGCTCCGCGCGCGCCTCGCGCAGTTGCCGCAGCATTTCCGCGAGGCGCGCAGCCGAGGGCGCCGCCAGGCCGGCTGTTCGAATCCACCAGCGCATCGCATTGGCCGCGCGCACGTCGTCGAGTGCGAGCAATGCCTCGCGCGAAAGCGCCCGCCCCTCGTCGCGCACGACGTTCTCGAGATCGATGCGCGCGAGATCGTCGAGCAGCCGCTGCGCATTCGCCGCGTGCGCCGCGGTACGCGCGAGCGCATCGCGGAAACCCGGGAAATGCACGGTCAACGCCGGGATGACATCGTGTCGCAGCGCATTGCGCGCATAACGCGTGTCGGCATTCGATTCGTCGTCGATCCAGCGCAACTGGCGCGAGTGCGCATAACGCTCGAGCTGCGCGCGCAGCAGATGCAGGAACGGACGCACGCGGACGATCGCCGCAGCGCCGTCGACACGGTGCGGCGCCATCGCCGCGAGCCCGGCCACGCCTGCGCCGCGCAACAATTGCAGCAGCACGGTCTCGGCCTGATCGTCGGCATGGTGCGCAAGCCATAGCGCCGTGACATCGTGGCGCACGCACAGGGCGTCAAGGGCGCGGTAACGGGCCTCGCGCGCCACGGCCTCGATGCTCTCGCCACTTTCGCGATGCAGGTCTACGCGCGCGGCGTCGAATTCGACATCGAGCGCGCGCGCTGTCGTTTCGCAATGGGTGAGCCACCGCTCCGCATTCGGGCTCAAGCCATGATGTACATGCAAGGCAATGCAGCGCGTGGCGCCGGCCACGCGTGCGGCCGCATCGAGCAACACGCTCGAATCGAGGCCGCCGCTGAACGCGATCGCGATGCGCGTCTCGCGCGGCAGGCTCGAAAGCACACCGCCGAGCGCATCGAGAACGATGCGCTCGGCGGAAGGGTCGACCGAAAGCGTCATGGGATCAGTCCGCGTTCCGCGCTGCCCCGCGGCCCTTTACGAAAGACCGCGCGTGGCTGCGCGCATCGAACGGAGATACACTCATCGAGCGATATAGCCGGCATCAAACGCCCGGCACCGTCTCCTTGAATTTGCCGTAGGACATCAGCCGCTCGAAGCGGCGTTCGCGCAGATCCTGCACGCTCATGCCCTGGAACTGCCGCAGCGAATCGGCCAATGCGCGGCGCAACAGTGCGGCCATGCCCTTCACGTCGCGGTGCGCGCCGCCGAGCGGCTCGTTGACGATCTTGTCGATGAGGCCGAGCGCCTTGAGTCGGTGCGCCGTCAAGCCGAGCGCCTCGGCCGCTTCGGGCGCCTTTGCCGCGCTCTTCCAGAGGATCGACGCGCAGCCTTCCGGCGAAATGACGGAGTAAGTCGAGAACTGCAGCATCAGCACGCTGTCCGCCACGGCAACCGCCAATGCGCCGCCCGAGCCGCCTTCGCCGATCACGGTCGCGATCACGGGCGTCTTGAGTTCGGCCATTACGTAAAGGTTACGGCCGATGGCTTCCGACTGCCCCCGCTCCTCGGCACCGACACCGGGGTACGCGCCCGGCGTATCGATGAACGTGAAAATCGGCAGGCCGAATTTTTCGGCCACACGCATGAGACGCTCGGCCTTGCGATAGCCCTCGGGCCGCGGCATGCCGAAGTTGCGCGCGGCGCGCTCCTTCGTGTCCCGCCCTTTCTGATGGCCGATGATCATGCACGGGTGGCCGCTGAACCGGGCGAGGCCGCCGACGATCGACTGATCGTCCGCGAACGTCCGGTCTCCATGCAGTTCGTGGAAGTCCGTGAACAGCTCGTTCACGTAATCGAGCGTGTACGGCCGCTGCGGATGCCGTGCGATCTGCGAAACCTGCCAGGGCGTCAGGTTCGCGTACAAATCCTTGGTCAGTTGCTGACTCTTCTTCGAGAGTCGTTCGATCTCTTCCGAGATATCGACGGCCGAATCGTCCTGCACGAAACGCAATTCTTCGATTTTTGCTTCGAGCTCCGCGATGGGCTGTTCGAAATCCAGAAACGTCGTTTTCATAAGTTCCAATCCTGGGGGCTTCGGCAGCGCGTATTCTAACCGTCGCCGCGCGCGTCAAAATCGACTGAAACTATCGACGCAAAGCAGCGATAGTTTACTGTGCGGGCGCAGCATCCAGGCTGCGCCACATATACCATGTGGCGACGGTGCGCCATGGCTCCCAATTCGCGGCCACTTCGCGCGCTTCGCTGCGCGTGACGGGCTCGCCGCTGAAATAGTTGACGCTGATCGCACGGATCAGCCCGAGGTCGTCGAGCGGCAAAACGTCCGGGCGCGACAAATTGAAGATGAGGAACATTTCCGCGGTCCAGCGCCCAATCCCGCGAATCTGCGTGAGCTCGGCGATGACCGCCTCGTCGTCCATCGACATCCATTTGTCCACATGGAGCGCTCCCGATACGAAGTGCTGCGCGAGGTCGATCAGATACTCGGATTTGCGCTTGGAGAGCCCGCAGCCGGTGAGCCTCTCGATGCCCGCCTTCGTGAACTGCTGCGGAGCGAGCTTCGGGCACGCGAGCTCGATACGCTCCCATACGGCCTGCGCTGCGGGCACCGAAATCTGCTGTCCCACCACCGCGCGCGCAAGGGTGACGAACGGATCGCTGCCGTTGATCAGATGCACGGGGCCGAACTGCGGAATCAGGCGCTTCAGAATGCGATCGCGCCTCACGAGATCGGCGCAGGCGCGGTCCCAGTAGGCCGGCCGCGTCACCTCGGGTGTAAGCCCGCCAATCTGTACCGGCACTGCGGCTTTCGCACTGCTGCCCGTGCGCGCTTTGCGCACCATTTCGCCTTCGTGCACCGGGTCGGCGACCAACGTGCGTTCGTCTGCACCGGCATCGGGCAGCGCGCCGTTACCCTTCGCTTTACTGCCGCGTGCCGCCGGTGCCTTGGGCTTCGCGCCCGCGGCGCCGTTCGACACGCGCCTGGCCGCTGCCGAGCGCTTTTTCGAAGCTTCGTCGTCGATGCCGTTGCCGCTCGCGGGCGCGGTTGCGCCGCGCCCGCGAGCCGTTTTCGTTGCCGCCGCAAACCGTTGCGGCGCGGCCCTTTTTGCCGGTGCCTTCCTGGCCGTTGCCATCTTGCCTCCTGCCTGGCGAGTCGATCAGCGCGAGACGCGATGCGCGCTCATACGCGGCGCCACTCGGTAAGCCCGCCCGGTTTGTCTTCAAGTGCAACCCCGGCTTCGAGCAACGCTGCGCGAATCCGGTCTGCCTCGGCATAGTTTTTCGCCGCCTTCGCGGCGGCGCGCTCGGCAATCTTCGCCTCGATGGCCGCTTCGTCGAACGCGCCATGCGCGTCGCCCGCGGCCGCCTGCAGGAACAGGCGCGGCTCGCGGCCGAGCAATCCGAGCGTGCACGCCAGCGCGCGCAGTTGACGCGCGAGTGCGCCATCGCGCGTGCGGTTGACGACGCTCGCAAGTTCGAACAGCACCGCGACTGCCACCGGCGTGTTGAAATCGTCGTTCATCGCCGCGCGAAAACGTGCCGCATGGTCCTCGCTCCAGTCGAGCGCGAGATCGTCGGGCGCGGCATCCTTCAGCGCGGTGTAAAGGCGCGTGAGCGCGGCGCGTGCGTCATCGAGGTGCACGTCGCTGTAGTTGAGCGGCGAGCGGTAATGCGCACGCAGGATGAAAAAGCGCACGACTTCCGGGTCGTATTTCGCGAGCACTTCGCGGATCGTGAAGAAGTTGCCGAGCGACTTCGACATCTTCTCGTTGTCGATCTGCACGAACCCGTTATGCATCCAGTAGTTGACGAACGTCTGCCCCGTCGCCCCTTCGCTTTGCGCGATCTCGTTCTCGTGGTGCGGAAACTGCAGATCCTGCCCGCCGCCGTGCAGATCGAAGTGCTCGCCGAGCAACGCACAGCTCATCGCCGAACATTCGATGTGCCAGCCAGGGCGGCCGCGCCCGAACGCGGAGTCCCAGCTCGACTCGGCCGGCTCCGCGGGCTTCGCACGCTTCCACAGCACGAAATCGAGCGGATCTTCCTTCGCCTCGTTCGCGGCGACGCGCTCGCCCGCGCGCAAATCCTCGAGCGATTTGCCCGACAGCGCGCCATAGTGCTCGAACTTGCGCACCGAATAGTTGACGTCGCCATCCTTCGCCCGATAGGCGTAGCCGTTCGTCTCGAGCTTTTCGATCATGCCGAGCATCTGCGGGATGAATTGGGTAGCACGCGGTTCGATGTCGGGACGCGCGACGCCGAGTGCGTCGGCGTCTTCGTGCATCGCGGCGATGAAACGGTCCGTCAGCGACTTGATCGTCTCGCCGTTTTCCACCGCGCGGCGAATGATCTTGTCGTCGACGTCGGTGATGTTGCGTACGTAGGTCACGCGAAAGCCGAGCGCACGCAGCCATCGCTGCACGACATCGAACACCACCATCATGCGCGCGTGTCCGATGTGGCAGTAGTCATAGACCGTAATGCCGCAGACGTACATCCGCACCTCGCCCGCCTGGCGCGGCACGAAGTCTTGCTTGTCACGCGCGAGCGTGTTGTAGATGCGCAGTGATTCCATAGAGACGATGCGTGAGCCCCGAGTCATCCGCGCTTGAGCGAGCCGCGCTCGGCACCACGCGAGAAGGTACGAAACACCTCCGCGGCGGCACGGCCTGCCGCGAAAGCCTGTTTCGCGTTGTGCCGCTTCAGGATGCGATCGAGGCGAAGACGGCCACGACTGGCGAAAAGACAGTCTGCCGTTCGAGGAAACGAGCAAACGTTTTGTTAGAATGGGCCGGAGTATAACACCTCGAACTGAGCCTATGAAACCTTCCTGCGGCCGCATCCAGCGCATCGCGGCCCTTGCTGCAAGCACCGCGATCGGCCTTGCCCTCGCGGCATTGCCGCCTGCCACGGCGCATGCACAAACCGCGCGCACGAGCACCGACGGCACGCCGCAAATCGACGCATCGATTGCCGCGCGAAATTGGAACGCGGCCCTCGCCGAGCTCGACGCGCGCATTGCCTCCAACCCGCGCGACGCGCAGGCGAAGTTCAAGCGCGGCACCGTGCTCGCGCGCCTCGGCCGCGACGACGAAGCGATTCGTCAGTTCGTCGAGCTCACGCAGCTCTACCCCGAGTTGCCCGAGCCTTACAACAATCTCGCGGCGCTCTATGCGAAAGCCGGCCGCTACGAGGAAGCGCGCGCGGCGCTCGAAACAGCCGTCAAGGCCAACCCCGGCTACGGCCTCGCATACGACAACCTCGGCGACCTTTACCTCCGGCTCGCGGCCGAAGCTTACAAGCGCGCACAAAAGCTCGGCACGTCGAACCCCACGAGCGCGCGGCGGGCGGCCGCGATCGACAAGCTCGTGGCGGCCGGCAACCTTCCACCCGCGCGACGTGCCGCCGCTCCCGCGCGGATGCGCCCTTCCGTGCCGATGCCGGATGAGCCGGCGCTCGGCACCGGCTCGGGTGTGCCGCTCATGTCCACACCTTACGTCGCGCCCTCGAATTGAGGGCGCCCTTCGCTTTCTTCCACGCATGAGGATGCTCATGAAACGCTTCTGGCTGGCGCTCGGTGGCGCCGCGCTGATTGCGAGCGCAAGCGCGTTCGCGCAAACGGCTTCGAATGCTTCTGCAAACCCGCAGGTGCTGCTGACGACAACCGATGGCGACATCCGCGTCGAGCTCTACCCCGACAAGGCCCCGAAAACCGTGGCCAACTTCCTCGATTATGTGAAATCCGGGCAATACAGCGGCACGATCTTTCACCGCGTGATCCGCGGCTTCATGATCCAGGGCGGCGGCTACACCGCGAGCTACCAGGAGAAGCCCACGCGCGCGCCGATCCCCATCGAAAGCCGAAACGGCCTGAAAAATGCGGCGGGAACGATTGCAATGGCGCGCACGAGCGATCCTAATTCCGCCACGGCGCAGTTTTTCATCAACACGGTCGACAACGCGGGGCTCGACTACCCGAATCCGGACGGTTACGGCTATGCCGTGTTCGGCAAGGTCGTGTCGGGCATGGACGTCGTGAAGAAGATCGAAGCGACGCCCACGACGACGCGCGGTCCGATGGCCGACGTCCCGCAAAAGCCGATCGTCATCGAATCGGCGCGCATCGTATCGAAGTAACGCAACACGCCTAACCCTCCGGCGAGCGCCCTCTTTCCCGGGCGCCGCTCTTTTCACGCGAAGGAATCCATCATGGTCGAACTGCATACGAATCACGGCGTCATCAAGCTCGAACTGGACGCACAAAAGGCGCCGAAGACGGTCGAGAACTTTCTCAACTATGTGAAGAAAGGCCACTATGACAACACCGTCTTTCACCGTGTGATCGACGGCTTCATGATCCAGGGCGGCGGCTTCGAGCCCGGCATGAAGCAAAAGCCGACCGATGCGCCGATCGAAAACGAAGCGAACAACGGCCTGAAGAACGAGAAAGGCTCGATCGCGATGGCCCGCACGAACGATCCGCATTCCGCCACCGCGCAATTCTTCATCAACGTCAACGACAACGACTTCCTCAATCACTCGTCGCCCACGCCGCAAGGCTGGGGTTACACGGTGTTCGGCAAGGTCGTGGAAGGAATGGACGTGGTCGAGCAGATCAAGAAGGTGAAGACGGGTTCGAAGGGGTTCCACCAGGACGTCCCCACCGACGACGTCATCATCCAGAAAGCGGTCGTCGTCGATTGAACACGAGCGTCTTGCGCGATGTGGGGATCACGGCGCGGCGAGACGCGCCTCCCCCCGGCCACGAGTCGACCGTGCCGTACGAGCACGGGCACACGCGCGCGCATGCGCCCCGCCCGCTGCTGTTCATCTCGGATCTGCATCTGAGCCCGGCGATTCCGCGCACCGTCGACGCATTCGAGCACTTCATCCTCGTCACGGCCGACAGCGCCGATTCGGTGTTCGTACTCGGCGATCTTTTCGAATACTGGATCGGCGACGACACGCTCGGAGTCGATCCGTTCGCCGCACGCATCGCGGCACTTCTACACACGCTCACTGAACGCGGCATTGCGCTCTACCTGATGCACGGCAACCGCGATTTTCTGCTGGGCAAACGGTTCATGCGCGCGGCCGGCGCGATCTGGCTGCCCGATCCGTTCGTGATGACGGCCTTTGGCTCGCGCATCGTGCTGGCGCACGGCGACGCGCTTTGCACCGCCGATCACAAGTACCAGACGTTTCGCCGCTTTGCCCGCTGCCGGCCGTTCCAATGGCTTTTTCTCGCGTGGCCGCTCAGATGGCGGCAAGCGCTCGCCGAGCGCATGCGTTCTTCGAGCGAGGAAGGCCGGAGCCGGCCGCCCTCGCCGCTTTACGACGTGACGAATGAAGGTGTTTCGCGGCTATTCAAAACGAGCCGGACAGCCACGATGATTCACGGGCATACGCACAAGCCCGCACGCCATCAGGAAAAAGACGGCACGCGTTGGGTGTTGCCCGATTGGGATCTCGATCACGGCACGCGGCGCGGCGGCTATCTGCGGATCGACGCCGAAGGCATTCACGCCCTGCCGCTCGACTGAAGCGGGCGGGCGCTGCCGTTTGCTGCTCAGGACTGAGGGACTTTGCCTTCTATCGCCTCCGACAACCGGCGCAGGTCCGTGAGTGCGCCATCGGCGCCATGCAAGGCTTCGAGCCGTTCGCCGAGCCGCTCGAGCGCGGCGACGATATCGTCCACGCGCTGGCTTTCCTTCGCCGCGTGGTCGATCAGCCCGTGCAACGCGAGCGAAACGGGGTCTTCCGCATTGGGCGTGATGCCGTACGCGCAAAAGGCGGCGCGCTCGGGCGTACGCTTCGCATCGGCCGGCATGATCACCCGCGCGGGGTTGCCGACGGCCGTTCCCCCGGCCGGCACGGGCTTGACGACGACCGCGTTCGAACCGATCTTCGCCTCGGCTCCGATCGTAAAGCCGCCGAGCACCTTCGCACCCGCGCCGACAACTACGCCGCGCTCGAGCGTGGGATGACGCTTGGCGCCACGCGTGAGCGCGGTGCCGCCGAGCGTCACCCCCTGATAGATCGTGCAATCGTCGCCCACCTCGGCGGTCTCGCCGATGACGATGCCCATGCCGTGATCGATGAAGACGCGCCGGCCGATCGTCGCGCCGGGGTGGATCTCGATGCCGGTCATGAAGCGCCCGAACTGGGAGATCATGCGCGCAAGCCAGCGGCGCTCAGCCCGCCAGCATGCGTGAGCGAGACGATGGAGCACGATCGCATGCAGCCCCGGATAACAGGTCAGGACTTCCCAGGCATTGCGGGCGGCAGGATCGCGCGCCCGAATCGCGGCAATGTCTTCCCGAAGTCTCGTGAACATGATGGTGGCTCGCTCAAAAACGCCCGTCACCCGAGGTGGCGACAGCGTCGAATCGATATGAGAAGCGGCGATATGCATATCACCGCGAGTAGATTGTAGAAGCAATGGGCCGACTCTGCTCGCGCCGCCCGTCCGCCCCTGAACCGATAAGGGCTATTGGCGATGTGCCAGGGAACGCCCGCGAGCGGAGCGGCGCGCCCCTGTGCGCGCGGCGCCACCGAACCGGGCGGCCCCTCAATCCGAGCGCTTACTGCCTTCTGGCGGCACTTTCAGGAGGATGTGCTTGGCAATGCCGCGCACGATATTGACCTCCTCGCGCTCGAGCCCCGCCCGCGCAAAAAGCCGCCTGAGCCGCGACATCAGCTTCTTCGGGTTGGCTGGATCGAGAAAATCGAGCGCGATCAGCGCGTTTTCCAAATGCACGAACATCCGTTCGATTTCGTCGCCGGCGGCGAGCGCTGCCCCCGCATCGGCCTGCGCGGCCTGCGCGGCCTCGGGCCCGGGCTTGGTCTCCTCGCCGAGATACGCGAGGCGCAATTCATAGGCGAGCACCTGTACCGCCTGCGCGAGGTTCAGCGAACTGTAGGCCGGGTTGGCGGGAATATGCACGAGTGCGCTGCAGCGTTCGACGTGCTCATTGGACAGGCCAGTCCGCTCGTTGCCGAACACGAACGCCACGTCGCCGCGCGCGGCATGCCGGCAGGCCATGTCCGCCGCGGCCCGCGGCGCGCGCTGCGGCGGGCCGTACTCGCGCGAGCGCGCGGTCAGCGCCACAGACCACTGCACCCCCGCCAACGCGTCGGCCAGCGTCGGCACGATGGTGGCCGATGCGAGGACATCGTCAGCGCCGCTTGCCATGGCCACGGCATCCGGGTCGGTCTTCACGTGCGCAACGCGCGGTGCGACGAGCACGAGCCGCGAAAAGCCCATCGTCTTGAGCGCCCGCGCGGCCGCGCCGACATTGCCGGGATGGCTCGGCTCGACGAGCACGAACACCGTCGACGTGAACCCGCCATGCGGGCTTGCAGCAGCGGCTTCGCGCGGCGATGACGGTTGGAAAGGCGAGAAATTCAAGATCGGCGAAAAAAACGGAAAGAAAATTCAGGCAGCGGCGTGCGGTATGGCGCTATGGTAGCGCCAAGTCCACCCGGCGGTACGACGCCCCGCCGCGCTCAATGCCCCCCACGCGCGTGATACGCCGATTACGCTCTTGATCGGGCCGCAATCGGGGCCGCAATCGGGGCCGCAATCGGGGTCGCAATCGGGACCGCAACCGGGCCACAATCCGGGCCGCAATCGGCATCGCGGTGGCCGGCTGACGCCAGCACCGTCGCCGCGGGTCGCGATTATACGGCCGGATCGGGGCCTGTGCGGCGCTCGCCGGCCATCGGTCGCGCCGCGCATGCCCGGACTCGGGTAAAATCCTGCCTTGGTCGCGCGTCCAGTACGCGCATTGCTCTTCTTCAATTCGTTTTCGTCGACGGAAAGCACCGCCGCCCGGCGCTTTCCGGGCGGTTTTCGGCCCATCGGCTTTTGGACCATTGTCGTGGCAGCACCGGCTGTTGCGCGGCACAAGGAATCGGCTCATGCATCCCATGCTCAATATCGCTGTCAAGGCCGCTCGGCGCGCCGGGCAGATCATCAACCGCGCATCGCTCGATCTGGATCTGGTCCAGGTCAGCAAGAAGCAGCACAACGATTTCGTGACCGAAGTCGACAAAGCAGCCGAAGCCGCCATCATCGATACGCTCAAGACTGCCTACCCCGACCACGCGATCCTCGCCGAGGAGTCGGGGCGCTCCGAAAACGAATCCGATTATCAGTGGATCATCGATCCGCTCGACGGCACCACGAACTTCATCCACGGCCTGCCCTATTACTGTGTCTCGATCGCACTTGCGCATCGCGGCGTCGTGACACAGGCCGTCGTCTACGACCCCACCCGCAACGATCTCTTCACCGCCTCGCGCGGCCGCGGGGCCTACCTGAATGACCGCCGCATCCGCGTCGGCCGCCGGGATCGGCTGGCCGATGCACTGATCGGCACCGGGTTTCCGTTCCGTGAAAACGACCGGCTGGAGGCCTACTGCCGGCTCTTCGCGGAAATGACGCGTGCCTGCACGGGCCTGCGCCGGCCGGGCGCGGCGGCGCTCGATCTCGCCAACGTGGCGGCGGGCCGGCTCGACGGCTTTTTCGAGCAGGGCATCAGCGCATGGGACATGGCTGCCGGCAGCCTGCTGATCACCGAAGCGGGCGGGCTCGTGGGCAACTACACCGGCGATTCCGAGTTTCTGCATGTGGGCGAGATCGTCGCGGGTAACCCGAAGATCTACGCGCAGATGGTGCCGATCCTCGCGCCGTTCACCCGGCTTGCCGAAAAGAGCTGACGAACGGGCCGGCAGGCGAACTGAAGGACGGGGCGGCTTCGGCCGCCCCTTTTCGTTTGGCGGGGCCGTTGGCGCCCCGAACCCATGAGGTCATGAAAAAAGGCTTCTATACGATCATCGCGGCCCAATTCGTTTCATCGGTTGCCGACAACGCGCTGCTGATCGCGGCCATCGCGCTGCTCGCCGGCATACACGCGGCCGGCTGGTTCACGCCCCTTTTGCAGATCTTCTTCACGGTATCGTACGTGGTGCTTGCGCCCTTCGTCGGCGCATTCGCCGACGCCTTGCAAAAGCGGCACGTGATGTTCGCCGCCAATGCGGCCAAGGCGCTCGGTTGCGCGCTGATGATCGCAGGTGTGCATCCGATCCTCGCTTACGGCGTGGTCGGCTTCGGCGCCGCCGCCTACTCGCCGGCCAAATACGGCATCCTCACCGAACTGTTGCCCGCCGAGCGGCTCGTGGCGGCGAACGCCTGGCTCGAATCGGCCACGGTCGTCTCGACGATTGCCGGTACCGCGCTCGGCGGAGCACTCGTCAGCCACTACGTCGAATACAGGGTCGCACGCCTGCATTTGCCGCTGATGCATCACGCGCCCGAGTTCGCGATGCTGGCCGTCATGCTTGTTTATGTGCTGGCCGCGCTCGTCAACGTGGGCATCCCCGACACGGGCGCCCGCTATCCAAACCGACTGCGCGAGCCGGGCCGGCTCGTCGCCGACTTCATGCACTGCTTCGACACGCTGTGGGCCGACAAGCTCGCGCAGATCGCGCTATGGGTCACGACGCTGATGTGGGGCGCCGCCGTGACGCTGCAACTGCTCGTGCTCAAATGGGCAAGCGCGAACCTTGGCCTCACGCTTTCCGAGGGCGCCCTGCTGCAGGGTGTTACCGGCATCGGCATCGCGCTCGGTGCGGCGTGGGCCGCGGCCCGCGTCCCGCTTGCAGGCTCGCTGCGCGTATTGCCGGTCGGCATGGTGGCGGGCATCGTCACGGGAGCGCTGGCCTTTTACGACAAAGACCTCTTTCCGGCCGCACTGGGGCTGCACGCAGCGAACGCCTTCGTTCCTGCCTATCTCCTGCTTGCCTACCCGATCATGGTCGGGCTCGGCGCCTTGGCGGGCTTTTTCATCGTACCGATGAACGCACTGCTGCAGCATCGGGGCGCCACGCTGATCACGGCCGGACACTCGATCGCGGTGCAGAACTTCAATCAGAACGTTGCGGTACTCCTGATGCTCGGCACCTATACGCTGTTACTGGTAGCCCGCCTGCCGATAAGATGGATCATCGTCGCGTTCGGCGTTTTCGTCTGCCTGATGATCTGGCTGGCAAAGCGCCGCTCCGACGCGAACATTACGGCGCTCGATCGGCAGGCGTTGACAGACGAATGACCGCGAAACGAAAGCGAGACACCGATGCCGACATCATCCTCCTCCGTCGCCGGAACCGCGGGCTACGTCGACAAAGCTCACGCGCCGGCACTGGCGCAGCAGTACGAGAACATTCGATTCGACCAACTGCATCGCGACGTGCTGCCGGTCTTTCCCCCGCCTCCGGCCGACGTGCTCGATATCGGCGCGGGATCGGGGCGCGATGCGGCGGAACTCGTGAGGCGCGGCTATCGGGTGACGGCCGCGGAGCCGGCCGAAGCCTTACGCCTCGAAGGCCAGCGCCTCCATGCCGATGTGCCGATCGAGTGGATCGACGATGCGCTGCCGCCACTCGCGAAAGTCCACGCGCTCGGGCGGCACTTCCACCTTGTCCTGCTCACCGCCGTCTGGATGCATCTCGATGCGCAGGAACGCGCGCAAGGGATGCCGGCCGTTGCGTCGCTGCTCGCGCCGGGCGGCGTGGTCGTAATGTCGCTGCGGCATGGTCCGGTGCCGGCCGGGCGCCGAATGTTCGATGTTTCGGCCGAAGAAACTCTTGCACTCGGGCGATCCGTGGGGCTCGCCGAGCGATACCGCGGAACGCGCGCCGACGTGCAACAAAGAAGCGACGTCAGTTGGAGCGTCGTGGCGATGATGAAGCCGGCGTGAGCCCGGCCTTGCACGCTGTCCGGACACGGACGGCCCGCCGCGCGCTCAGCCGGTCCGTCTCCGTCCCTCACCTTGCTGCCTTGCGCTGAGCCATGTGCGCCAGATAGGCCACGATCAGATCGATCTCCCGGTCGCTCAACTGATCCGGCGAAAAGCCGGGCATGGTCCGGCCGGGCCAGTCCCGCACCGACGCAGGATTACGCAGATAACGATGCAAGGCCGCCGGCTGGAAGTACTCGGTCGGATTCATCGGCACGCCAAGGTCCGGCCCGATCGAAGCGCTGCCCGCACCGTTGAGCCGGTGACAAGCCAGGCACTGGGCAACGAAGAGGCTCTGCCCGGCGCGCACGGAATCGGTTGCCGGCAGCGCGGGATCGACGGCAAGGGCGGGCCAGCGCCTGGCGGGCGACGGCTGCGTCGCGAATTGCGCAATCTGATAAGGCCATTGCTCGCTGCGCACCGACCCGGCTTCGGCCCCCACCCACACCAGATAGAACGGCCCGGCGCTAACCGTTTTACCGGGCAGATTCGGCCATGGATGCGCGGGATCTTCCACGGCGAGCCACGCAACGGCGTGCGCCGGATCGCGGTTGCGCACGAGGTCCATCGGCAACTGCGCGGCGAACCCATCGCTCGCTCGTGCCTCGAGCACACTGTCGGCCGGCAGCGCCGTGCCTTCTAGCAGGCCGGCGAGCGGCACCGCCCGGTAGCTGGCCTGCGTTCCGTAGGCCACATCGTGCGGCAAGCGAATCTCGGCCGCATCCGAGCGGGAGAGCAAGGCCTGCCACGTGAACGAACGGCTCACGCCACCCGTCGTCAGCGCGAGAGTGGGTTCGGCGGCCGCCCTCTGCACGCCGATCATCATGAGCAGCATTGCAAGCACGACCAGCATGGCTGATTTACGCATTCGTTCTCCCAATCGTCGTTCCTCACTGTGTTCCGAGCGGATCGATTCGGCTCGCCGGCTTACGCGGGCGCCTGCCGTCACGGCAGCGACGCTTCCCCGCCGGGCACCGTAGGGGCGCCGCTCTGCTTGATGAAATCGATGAATGCGCGCAGTGGCGCCGGCACGAGACGCCGCCCGGGATAGTAAAGGAAGGGCCCTGAAAACGGGCGCCACCACGGCTCGAGCATGGGCTCGAGCGCACCGGTCGCCAAATGCGGCCGCAGCCAGTCCTCGAAGAGATGGATCACGCCGACGCCGGCAACCGCCGCGTCGATCATGAGCTCGACGGCACCGCCGATCTGAACCACGAGCGGCCCCGACGGATCGAGATGGATCACCTCGCCCCTGCGCTCGAACTCCCACGGGGACATGACGCCGCTTTCGAAACGGCCCCGCAGGCAGGCATGATCGAGCAACTCCCGCGGATGGGCCGGCCGGCCGCGTCGATCGAGATAAGCGGGGGCCGCCGCGGTCGCACAGCGCTGCGAACGCGGCCCGATCGGCACGGCGATCATGTCCTGCTCCAGGCGCTCCTCATAGCGGATACCCGCATCGCATCCCGCCGCCAGGATATCGACGAAGCGCTCCTGGGCCATCACTTCGAGGCGGATCTCGGGATACGCGGCCAGAAACGGCGGCACGATGGCCGGCAACACCAAACGGGCCGCGCTGAGAGGCACATTGAGCCGAAGCGTGCCGGCAGGCCGCTCCCGGAAACCGTTGACCACGTCGAGCGCGGCCTCGACCTCCGACAGCGCGGGCCCGAGCCGGGCGAGCAGGCGCTCGCCCGCTTCAGTCGGCACGACGCTGCGGGTCGTGCGATTGAGCAGCCTGACGCCGAGTTGCGTTTCGAGTCGGCGCACCGCTTCGCTGAGCCCCGACGCGCTTACGCCGCCCATTCGCGCGCCTTCTCGAAAGCCCTTGGCGCGTGCAACCGCCACGAATGCGTTCAAATCGCCGAGATCGATTTGCATTGTTCGTTTTTTCGTATAGCCCGTGCGGATTATGACCCATTATCGTGCAGGACGATCGAGCTTAATCTCGTGTCTCCCACTCGCCCAAGGAGCGCGACCATGTCTTCCAGCATCACCCGAGCCGGTACCTTTCACCTCGGCAGCCGCACTGTCCACAGACTTGGCTACGGCGCCATGCAACTCGCGGGGCCGGGCGTCTTCGGTCCGCCCAAGGATCGCGATGCCGCCCTCGCCGTGCTGCGCGAAGCCGTGGCATCGGGCGTCGATCACATCGACACGAGCGATTTCTATGGCCCGCGCGTAACGAATGAGCTGATCCGCGAAGCGCTGCACCCGTACCGGGACGACCTCGTCATCGTGACGAAGATCGGCGCCGCCCGCGGTGAAGACGGCTCATGGTTGCCGGCCTTTTCCGCGCAAGCGCTGGCGCAGGCGGTGCACGACAACCTTCGTAATCTCGGTCTCGAGGTGCTCGACACCGTCAATCTTCGAATCATGTTCGATGCGCATGCGCCTGTCGAAGGATCGATCGAGGCACCGCTGACGGCATTGGCCGAGCTTCAGCATCGAGGACTCGTCCGGCACATCGGCTTGAGCAACGTCACGCCGGCGCAAATCGCGCAGGGGCGCCGGATCTGCGAAATCGTCTGCGTGCAGAACCACTACAACCTCGTACACCGCACCGATGACGATCTCATCGATGCGCTGGCAAGCGACGGCATTGCATACGTGCCCTTCTTTCCGCTGGGCGGCTTCAACCCGTTGCAATCCTCCTCGCTCAGCAACGTCGCCACGCGGCTCGGCGCGACGCCGATGCAAGTCGCGCTCGCCTGGCTGCTGCGCCGGTCGCCGAACATTCTGCTTATTCCCGGAACATCGTCCGTTGCACATCTGCGGGAAAACCTCGCCGCCGCGGCCATCGCCTTGCCCGACGATGCGGCGCGCGAACTCGACGGCATCGCAACCATCGGCTGAGTGCATCCGTGTCGCACGGCGCACACCGTTCGGCACGCGGGTTCGCGCGGTCGCGGCCGGCCGTCGCTTCGCGTGCATTGCCCGCGCGAGCGCAGTCAATTCCTGTCGCGCGGCGAGGAAATGTGGCCCTGTCGGCAACGCACGGGGTTTTGTACGATGAGCCATCCTATCTGGCAACCAACCCGAGAAGCGAACAGCCGACATGAAACTTCCGATCTACCAAATCGACGCCTTTGCAGACAGCGTCTTCAAAGGGAACTACGCAGCGGTGGTTCCGCTCGACGCATGGCTGCCGGGGGCGTTGATGCAAGCGATCGCAACCGAGAACAATCTGTCCGAAACGGCGTTTCTCGTGCGCAATGCGACGGGCGTATTCGACATCCGCTGGTTCTCGCCGATCACCGAAATTGCGTTTTGCGGACACGCCACGCTCGCCAGTGCCTTCGTGCTCTTCCAACGGCAGCCTGAACTTCAGCGGATCGACTTTCACGCGCCAGCCGTCGGCTCGTTCACGGTCCACCGCCGAGCGCAAGGGCTGATCGAAATGGACTTTCCGCAACGGCCCGTCGAGCGCGTCAGCGAAGTCCCCGAGGAAATCGCGCGCGGGCTATCCATTGCCCCCCGCGAAGTGTTCGTGAATCAGCAGGCTTATATCGCGGTGTACGACGACGAGGAACAAGTGCGCGCCGTCGTTCCCCATCTGCCGGTCATTGCGCGGCTCAGCCCGCGCGACGTTGCGGTGACCGCCCCGGGTAACAGCCACGATTTCGTTTCGCGCTATTTCTGGCCCGCGAGCGGCGGCGACGAAGATCCGGTAACCGGCTCGATCCATACCGCACTCGCGCCGCTGTGGGCCGCGCGGCTCGGCAAGACGAAGTTGCTGGCACTCCAGGCTTCGAAACGCGGCGGTGTTCTCCATTGCGAAGTCGATGCCGGCCGCGTACGTATTTCAGGCCATGCCGTCCAGTATCTGGCGGGCACAATCGACGTTCCTGACGCGTGACCGCACGCGGCCGCACTCAGATCGACGTCGCCGTCCTCGATGACGGGCACCATACCGTTCCGGTTCAACGACAGGAATGCGGGCGTCTGCATCGATTGAAAACCCGATCCCCAATCCTCGCGTTGGAATGGCAGATCGAGTTCGGCGCAAACCCAGAGCACCTTGCGGACGTTGATCGACGACGCTTTTCCCAGGATCTTCAGCATGGCGGGGGCCAGAAAGCGCGAATCGGGCTACTCTAAGCCGTCTCGTCGGTCAGGTTCAATGTGCAGTTCATTGCACGGCTACCGTTTCGGTATCGGCCGCGGCTTTGCCCTGCGCATCGTCAAACCGGATCAGGCCGCATCCTCCAGAAAATCCGTGATTGCATCTCGGCTGGGCGTGAGCCCTCTCAACTGGAGCAAGGCACCGGCATTCCCGCGATGGTAAGTGCCATGCAGGCAAACATGCAGGATGATTTCGCTTCGTTGCATACGTGCGGGCTTTCCACTCGTGAAAACGAAATCGACCGTCTCGTCGAGGTCCCGCTCGCTCAGGCCTTCGACATACGAGGCGTACCAGTCGTCAATTCGCTTTATGCCCTCGCTCAGCGCCTCGAGTGCCGGCATGCGCTCGGATCGCGCGGCGCGAAAATCGTGCGGCCGCCCTTGCAAATGATGCTGGAAGATTCTATCGACCACATGAATGTGATCGAGGACACGAAGCATGAGCGAGCCATCTTCGGCCGTCATCCGGTCTAGATTCGCGGTGACGGCATCACAAAGACCGCGATCGGCCCATCGTTTGACGGCGATGAGTTTCGAATAAGGCTCACAGGCCATGAAACGCCTCCTTGCGCATTGAAGTCTCGGGGTAGATCCGATCGACATCGACCACCCCATTGCATGCCGACCGTCCGCATGCATAATACGAGTAATTACTCGCATTCATCTACTCGCATTCCGAGCGTGGACGATGGCACGCAAACCGCTCACGAAACCCAGGAAGTACGCCACACAGGAACGATCGCGCGTAACGGTGGATGCGCTGATCGAGGCAACCGCTCGCATTCTCGTGGCGGACGGCTACGACAAGGCGAGTACGAACCGCATCGCCGCGAAAGCCGGCGTGAGCGTCGGCTCGCTCTATCAGTATTTCCCCAGCAAGGAGGCGCTCGTGGCGGCGGTCGCCGAGCGCCATGGCCAGGCGCTCACGCAGCTCATGCACCACGCATTGGCGCAGGTCGAGACGCTGCCCATCCGGGAAGGCGTGCCGAAGCTGGTAGCGGCAGCCATTGCCGCGCATCGGCTCGACCCTCAACTGCATTGCGTGCTCGCAGAGCAACTGCCGCATACGGGGCGGCCCGAAAGCGGGGAGTATCTGGCTCGCGACGTGCATCTGTCGTTCAGGGCCTACCTGGAAGCGCATCGCGACGAAGTGCGGATCACCGACCTCGAGCTGGCTACGTTCGTCTGCGCGACGTCCATCGAGGCACTGACGCATACGGCCGTTCTGCGCTATTCGGACCGCCTCTCCGACGCAGCGTTCGCTCTGCTGGTCGACGAGGCTTCCCGGCTCATCGTGCGCTATCTTCAGTAGTCAGGTCGTATCCCTCGTCGAGCCACCCGGTGACGCCGCCGATCATGATCTTCACGGGCCGCCCCAGCCTCGCGAGACGTATGGCGCCGCGCGTCGCACCGTTGCAATGCGGCCCCGCGCAGTAGGTGACGAAGAGCGTATCGAGCGGATAGCCGGCGAGCTTCGATGCGACGACCTTCCCGTGCGGCAGATTGACGGCCTGAGGCAAGTGACCTTGCGCGAAGAGCGCGGGGCTGCGGACGTCGAGCAGCACGAATCCCGGCGTCGCGCTGGCAAGTGCAGCCGCCACGTCGGCGCAATCGGTCTCGAATTGCAGCGATGCCTCGAAATGCGCGAGCGCGGCGGTACTGTCGGCTGCGGGTATGGCGATAACGGCATTGTTCGGGTTTGTCGTCGACATTCTTTTTGGTCCGTATGAGTGCGATCCGAGTTTGCCCCGGGGATCTGTCCCGGGTGTGCTTATTCTGTCTTCGGCGCGCCCATCGCATAAGTGGCGTAATCGTCGATTTTCGGTAACATCACGCCATGAACCTTCATCTCGTTGTCGCGCTTGCCTACGATCGCCTTTGCACATTCGAATTCGGTTGCGTGACCGAATTGTTCGCGCTCGAACGCCCGGAGTTGGGCGTCGATTGGTATCGTTTTGCGGTTTGTGCGGCGGAGCCGGGCCCGCTGCGCGCGGCAGGCGGTATCACGGTCGCCGCGCCCTATACGCTCAGACTGCTCGACCGCGCCAATACGATCGTCGTGCCGGGCTGGCGCGACGCGGATGAAGTGCCACCCGAGGCGGTGCTCAAGAAGATCCGTACGGCTTACCGACGAGGTGCGCGCCTTTGCTCTATCTGCTCCGGCGTATTCGTGCTGGCGGCGGCCGGCGTGCTCGACGGCAAAACCGTGACCACGCACTGGCGCTATGCAGCCAAGCTGCAGCAACGGTACCCGCAGTTGCGAGTGCAGGCGGATGCACTTTATGTGGACGAAGGGCAGATCATCACGTCGGCGGGATCGGCCGCGGGGCTCGATATGCTGCTGCATCTGATTCGACGCGATTTCAGCGCCGCAGTGGCGAACCGGATCGCGCAGCGGCTCGTGCTGCCGCCGCATCGCGAAGGCGGACAGGCGCAGTTCGTACCGCGCCCAATGGGGCCGGACGAAAACGGCCGGCTGGCGAAACTGATGGATTGGGTGCGCCAGCACCCTGCTTTGCCGCACACGCTGCGCTCGCTCGCCGCGCGGGCGGCGATGAGCCCGCGCACGCTGCAGCGGCAGTTTCGCGACGCCACCGGCATGGCGCCCTATGAGTGGGTCGTGCGCGAGCGCGTGGCCGTGGCTCGGGAAATGCTCGAGGCGCCGGAGCCGTTGCCTATAGCGCGCGTTGCCGAGTTGGCCGGATTTGGCTCCGAGGAGTCGATGCGCAGGCATTTCCGCCGGATCGCGCTGACGAGTCCGGCTACGTACCGTAGGCGGTTCGGGCAGGATGCGCGGCGGGAGACCATCGGTACAAGAGGCCAAGACAAACCGATCCACCTCTAGCGCGAGGGAAATAAACCAAACCTGCGGCTACAGCTGGTACGCGGACAACGAGCTCGAATGAGCAAGCGCGGTTACGGCAGCCCCGGCGCATCAATCATCTGAACTTTTCGGCACGCCTGCCGTCCATCGTTTGATGGAAAACCGACGTGCGGCTTCCCGTCCCCGGCAGCATCTCCAGCACAGGATCGATCGATGTCTCCAGACGCCTCATTTGGTTGCGCGTGCTGCAGTCCCCATCTGATGTTGTCGGCTGTTGGCCCCGACGACACCTGGCAGGACGACCTGCTCGACGCGATCAAGCAGTTGCCCACGCCCAAGCCACCGGAATCCGTGGTGTTCCATAGCGGCAACATCTACCCGGACCCCAACGACACCAGCCTGCGTGTCGAGGCGATCGGCATCGCCAATCATCGCGTGGTGGCCACGGGCCCGCTGCCGGAGGTGCGCGAGGCGATGACAGCGCAGGGCATCACGTTCCGCGAGCAGCAGCTCGAGGCGGAACAGACGCTGCTTCCCGGCTTGATCGAGCCGCACGCGCACATGGTGCCGAGCGCTCTGATGACCACCTGGACCGATCTGTCCGCGTTCGATGAACAGTATCTGAACTACAAGTACTGCATCGAGAGCATCGCCGCGAGGCTCGAGGCCGCTATCCGCAATGCCACGCGCGCCCCGACGGATCCGTCCAGGCCGGTGTGGATTTGCGGCTACGGCATCGATCCGTCTTTGATGGAGGTCTGGACCGACATCGACAGAAAACAGCTCGATGGCATCGTCGCCAGGACCGACAGCAAGCCTCCGGTGGCCGTTTTTCTGCTCAACGCCTCGGGGCATATCGGATACGCCAATACCGTCGCGCTCCAACAGGCCGGGCTGCTCGAGAGCTATCCCGACGGCGTATTGACCGAGTTGCAGATCCGCGCGGTGACGTCGATCGTGCCGCAGCCTTCGCTTCTCGCGCTGATCAACGGCCTGCGCAAGGTGATGGAGGCAGCGAACGCGTGCGGGATCACCACGCTGTTCGATGCGGGGCTGGGCATGACGATGGGGCCGCTCGAGGTGCTCGTGATGCGTGCACTTGCCACGACCTCGTGGATGACGGTGCGCGTGGGCGCGGCGCTATTCGGCAACGGCGACAATCTCGCCCAGTGGCTGGCGACCTATCGTCCGGAGTTGAACAGCGCGCCGGAGGTGCTGTTCTCGCTGCGCGCGATCAAGCTGGTGGCCGACGGCTCGAACCAAGGCCTCACGGGGTTGCAGAGCACGGACTACAAGTGCTGCCGCGAGCATACGGTGCCCGGCGTCGGTCGCCGCGGCCTGTTCAATTTCGATCCGGCCTTGCGCTTGTCGGCGCTCATGCAGCAGATCGCCCATTTCGGTTGGCCGATGATGACGCACGCCAACGGCGACGCCGCAATCGCCAACGTGCTGGCCGCG
Organism: Trinickia caryophylli; assembly: GCF_034424545.1. Lineage (NCBI taxonomy): Bacteria > Pseudomonadati > Pseudomonadota > Betaproteobacteria > Burkholderiales > Burkholderiaceae > Trinickia > Trinickia caryophylli. Next base: position 564,548 of record NZ_CP139970.1, read on the forward strand.
TATGGGCTCGCACTGAATGTAGTGCCGCCACCCGGCGAGCCGCCGCAACCGGAGCCCGTCGACGTCCCGCCGGCGTCGCGCCACCGGATCGAACATGCGTCGCTGTTGACCGACGAGTCGATCGACGCCATGAAGCGGCTCCATATTTCGCCGAGCTTCCTGATCGGTCACGCCGGCTACTGGGGGAAAACGTTCAGCGAGACGATCCTCGGCAAGGACCGCGCGGATCTGTTGGACCGCTGCCGCTCGGCGGCCGATGCCGGCCTGAAAATCAGCCTGCACAGCGACCATTTTGTGACGCCGCTCGGCCCCCTGCGCAACATGGAGCAGGCGATTGGCCGATGGATGGAGGGCTACTGGAAAGACAAGGCAGTGCATCCGAGCCGCGTCTACCCGGTGCTTAACAAGGCCGAACGCTTGAGCACAGATCAGGCGTTACGCGCCATCACGATCGATGCCGCCTGGCAATGCAATCTCGACACGCAGATCGGCTCGCTGGAAGCGGGCAAGCAGGCCGATCTGGTGATTCTCGCCAGCGATCCGCTGACGGCGCCGATCGGCGCGAAATTGCGCGACATAGACGTAATCGAGACCTGGGTGAGCGGGCGCAAGGTATTCCACGGCCCGGTGCTACGATCGACCGCGTGAACTCGGGTCCGTCGAGCCTACCGCGTAGATGGTCCACTCGCCGTTCGGCGCGAGTGGAAGAAGGGGTTGTCACTGCCCATGTTCGGCCGCCGTTACCTCTTCCGATAGGCCACCAGGGACTACATCCACTGCATCAGTAGCTGTAACGGTACACCTATCTCCGCATTCAACGATTGGCTTGATTTGCAGCCCTGTCCATTGGCCGGACGTCGATTTCGTGCGAAACCTGAACTTGATGCCCCGCGACATTCATGCGACATGCCGAACACGTCGCATGATGATCGCCGACTCAGCATTTCCCATTAGGACAAACCGGCCTGAAGCTTGCGACAACGCCGTTCTTAAAATCGATTATCGCGCCATATTCTGGCTCATGCCCTGCAACTGCATTGCCCGCCCCACCCATGGATGGCAGGTGATTCAGAAGCAAGCTAAATGCACCGCGCGATGTATCATTCGAGTAAACCCATCGACCGTTCGGATCTTCCATATAGGTATCCGTGCGCTGCGGTTCGCCATAAATCCGCTTCACGTCCGCTTGCTTGGTCTTGCCGACGACGAGGTTGGCCTTCAGATTGGCCAAACTATACTTGTCTCGACCAAAAGCGGTGCCGACCGGCGCCGAGCCCATTGCCGAGTCGGACATCGTGTTGCAACCGACGGCCATAAAGCAAAGCGCAATAATGGTGATTATCTTGAACACGTAGCCCCCATCTCTCTTAGTTTTTTGACGAAATGATGTCCCTCTGGACACCTTATCATCATCTTTAGGCTTCTGTCCCGCTCTGCTCAGACGAACCCGAGGCGATAGTACAATGCTCGGTCCACGTCCGCAAGGCGGTCGCGATTACTGCTACGGGTATCAGCTGGGATGCATCGAGCGTGTACCGTCCACGGTTGCGCCGGCTCAGCGAAGTTCGCTGCCGTGCTGCCATCGGTGAGGCGACGAACGACAGACTCGGTCAGCGCAGAAAGGAAACCCACAACCGGTCGAGCATCGTGTAGCTGAAACGATCCCTACGACGACACGCCGAGGCGATCCGCCCGGACCAGCGTCGGCGCCACGAAAATGAGCTTGCGCAGGCCATGCTGCGGACCATACGGCTGCATGCGCATGTGCCCGCGTCGCCAGTGGGGCGACATTTCTCCGCCTGTCGGCCGCTCGATATGCTCGGGGCCGACGATGATCCGGTTATAGCGACTCGCCAACTGTCGCTCAATGCGCGACGCCTTCCGATTGCCGACGCGCGCCATTCGCTCCATGGTGTCGTCGGCGCGCATATCATCGATCCGAACGGCACCGGCAGTCTGCAGGTAGAGCATCACCTTGATGCACATCTCCATGACCGGCTTGAGCTCCGCTGCGGACAGGCTGGCCCCTGCGGACATATTATTGGCCACATGCGCCATCAACGACTCGTTCTCGTCCCGAAAAATCAGTTGAACCATGACCGGCTGGTCGCACTGGCCGGGTTGCGTGCGCCTGCCCACCCCCACCGGTACGAATAGCAAGTCACGTCGCGCTCCGACGCGGGTATCGAATATGTACACACCCACGGTGATAGCGTCTTCGCCCGTGTGGGCCCACAGCGGCTCGTCGATCGCCCCGGCCATCGCCGGGCCGAAGCGCACGAATACGGCTGGAAACGGCAACTGGAATAGCGAAGCGGGAACATCACCGCCGATGTCGGTGCGCACGAGCCAGTCCTGCAAAGCCGCAGTGGGTTCGATCACGGCGTGGGGCCTCGCAAGGTAGAGGCCGGCCGCCATGCTCAGCGTCGCCATCTTCTGCGCTTCCCATGGTTTCAGGCGGTCGAGATGAGCCGGATTGTTGACGCGGACGGCCTCGATCAGCAGCTTCATGACCGCGTCTCCAGCAACGGGCGGGCCATAGTCGCTGTCGGCACGCGGGACGAATCCCGCCGGCACTTCGCCGTCTCGCCGACGCAGCGTATCCACCCACGCTCGCCAAGCGGGAAGCAAGCCCACCTGCGCCGCCCGCGCGGGCGGCAGTGCCCGACTGGTTCGCATGGTCGAGTCGACCGCTATCAGAAAATCGCGAGCGCGACGCTCGAGTTCCGGGCGCTGCGTTCCGTTCATGAAGTGCCACCGCGCTTGTTCAGGCGATCGCAGTAGAACGTACAGGCCGTCGTTTCTTTCACGGCATTCATGTCATTTCGCCCGTATCACTAGCCGTCGCAGCAAGAGCGAGTTTGCGACGCGGCGGATCTCGTTCATTTCGAGGGCGGCGCCATGTCGACATGATTGCCCGACACCACGAGGGTGACCGGATCGGTTTTCTTCCACTGGGACTTCGGAATCACGAGCTGCCATTGCGCATGCGTCTGATCCCGAAAAAACGCCACGATACCCACGTCTTGTGCCGAATCGGGCATCGTCTCCGACAGTCGGATGGTCGCGCCGGGATCGAGCGTGATCTCCATGCGACCGACGAGATCGGTTTTCAGGACATCACGGTCGTCGGCGAGCAGCGGTCCATAGCCGGCCTTCTCGAACCCCTTTGCATCCTTGAGCTGATAGATGCGCATCACGACCGGCAGCGACTGCCCCCGGTCATTCTGATTCAGCGCCGCGCGGCTCGCGACCACGAGGTTCATCTGGTCGACCTTTGCGACGAATATCGCGCGCGTCGCGTCGACGGTTCCGTTCTTGACCGACTGCCAGGCGCCGCAGCCCGACAACGCGCTCGCCAACAGGCTGGCGGCGATCCATCGTTGCTTACGAACCGCGGTTATCTCTGCGCTCACAGCCAACCTCCCGTCTTGACCGATTTGGGATAGCGCCGGATCGGGCCACCCACGCCCTCATACAACACCAGTCGTATCGAGAAATGAACGTCGGCGTACCGGCTGACGAAGCGGCTCAGCACGTCACCGAACAGCGCCACGTCCCCGGGACCGGCAAAGCCGGAGGGCTCGATTCCGACATTGAAGTTCACGAGATCCATCGCGCTTGCACCCACGACTTCTGTCTCCCTATCCAGCCACACGTAGTGAATCGCCTCGATGCGCCGCTGATTGTCGTCATGCAGTGTCCAGTCGTACAGCGAGAGGACGCCGCGCAGTACATCGGCGTTCATCATGCTCAGCTCGCTCGCCCCGCCGGCACTAAAGTGCGACATCACCTTCCAGTCGTAGTCCCCCCCGCGCGGCGGATACAGCGGCATGGTCGGCGCGGTGAGATTGCGGACCCGTTCGACACCGGCGAACGACGATCCTGGGCCAGTAATCGTCGACTCACGTAGCGCCATACGCGGCAGACGGGCGTTGCTCGCCAGCACGCGGACCGTCACGTGCCTGTCCGGCACGCTGGCCGGCTCATCCCATAAATCACCGCCTAACGTCACCCACATCTCCCGCCGGCCCGTCACGCCGGCGCGGATTGACGTGTGGTAAAGGCGACCCGGCGACTCGTAACGCATCATCCCGCCGCGATGCCGGAACTCCGCGAAAGACCGGTATTCGAAGCGAGTGGCATTTTGCGGGTCGGCTGCGGTGACCGACAGGGCATCATAGGGCTCGACGTGCTCACCGGCATAGGCAGGCGGCAGAACCGGATAGTCGCGCTCGTGCGCGTTGGGCCGGATTGCCTGCGCGTCCAGCTCGAAAAGATTGATGACCGGCGTACAGAACAGACGGACATTGCCCGCGCCGAACGCGATGTCCCCCGGTAACCGATCGCGCATGACGATCTCGAATTCGAGGCGAGTCTCCCCCGGGGGCACGATCTGTGCGTCGAAACCGCACAGATCCACGAAATGAAACTTCTCGGGAAACGCGAAGTATTCGAGCATCGTCGCTTCGCGGTCGTGGCGGGCATCGCGACCTTCGTGATCGACGGGCCACAGGCGCGTGTCCGGCCCAAAACCGGCCCCCTCGAATGCTATGCGCGGCTGCGGCTGCAACCGGCCATCCAGCACGCGTGGCATGCGCACCCCGATCGTTTCGACTTGCCGGGTCAATGCAGCGTAGAGCGCCGAGGCTGTCGGCCGGTCGCCGTGCAGGTACAGGCGGATGCGCGACAGATCGTCGAGCAGGCGTTGTTCACGATGCCGCAGCGCGAACGCAAGGCGAAGCACCGTGCGGCCGTCCTCACGCATGCGTACCCCCGCCTCGCACACGTCAAGCGGCAGCAGACGCACCGGCTGGGTGGTACGAAAGACGCACACCGTGCCATCAGGTCCGACTGGCGTCGAGTGCACCTGAAGGCCGGCTGGCAGCGTCTCCAGCATACGCGCGTCGTCTGCGCGCGGCACACACTCGAGAATCGCGAGCGACGGAATGGGGCGGCACATGTGCGGCCACAGGTGATCGAGCAACGGATCGGCAATTTCCGGGAAACCGTCGTCGAGCTTCATCCGCAGGCGAGCCGAGAGGAAAGCGAATCCCTGGAAGACCTGCTCGACGCTGTCGCGGCGCGCACCCGGGAGGGTGAGCCCCAATCGGCGGGCCCCCTCGGGATGCACCTCGGCGAATTCTCTGCTGGCCTCGCGCAGATAGCGCATTTCCGCATCGAAATAGCGCAGGAACGGATCGTCGTTTTGATCGACGCTCACTGTGCCATCCCTTCGGGAAGCGGCGGCAAAGAGGGCGGCACGCCCGCCTTGCCGACGATGAAGATCCGCTCGGGCATACGGAAGCCGCGCAGCTTCAGCAGTTCGACGGGGCCCGCGCCAAGCTGCGTGCGCATCACGTAGCTCAGCGGGGCACCGTTCGCCGCGTTCCACGTCATCTGGTAGCGCGTGCTGTCCAGTTGCTTCACCTCAGCCTTGGCCAGCAGACGCAGGAAAGCCCAGTCACCCGTCGAGTCGAATGTCTGACGCAACCCGGCATCCACCGTCTGCCAGGTGAGTCCCGCGTGCCCGTTCAGTCCGTTGCCTGGCCATGCAAGTGGCGTCCAGCTTTCTTGCTGGTTGAAGTACACGATTTGTTTGCCGTCGACCGACAGCTCGGAGCGTGTCACGTTCGGGGTTGGCAGTGCCATCATCTCGAACTTCTCGCCCGCGTCGCCCTGCACGTAAAGCTGTGCGCCGATGGTTGAGAGCTGCCGGAGGCCGGCGAGGAACTTCGGGTCGAACTGCAGCGCCTGCGGCGCCAGTTCGTTCGGCACCCACTGGTCGGCTTGAGGCTTGAGCACACCGCCGAGCTGCGTCGACATGAAGCGCGCGATCAAGCCCGTATCGGGGCGCACGAAGCGGCCGAGTTCGGCGAAGGACGCATCCGCCTGGGTGTCAAAGAATGGGTAGCGGCCGTTCATCGCCGCGTTGAACGGCGCGGCAACGCTCGCTCGCCACGCCTCGTTCAGGCTCGCTGCCGCCGGCTGCAGAATCGTCTGCCAGGCGGCCTCGAGAGGCTGCGCGAACGCGGCCTCGCCAAACCCCGACCACGCGGAGCCCAGACTCGCGGCCGTGAGGGCCGCATCGTCGCGCGCCTGCGACAGGTCCGAGAGCTTGCCTTGGAACACCGCTTGTGCGAGCGCGCGAGCCATCGCCTGCGCATCGTTGCTTGCCTGGATCTGCTGCAGCTTCAGGCGCATCGTCGTGACCGCCGTCAGGTAGCGCGACAGGCTCACGCCGGTCAGCGCGACATTCGCGGGTGCGCCACCTTTGCTCGTACCGCCGTTCGTCCCGACACCGGCATCGCCCATCAACGTGAGCAGCGGCCCGAATGGCTTGTCGAGCGGGTTGACGGCAGGTGCGTTCGGCGGGTCATCATTGCCGATCAGGCTCTGCGCCTTGCGCACCAGCGTGTCGGTCAGCGCCTGCGAAGGCCTGCCGGCCTGCGCCTGCAGTTGCACGCATTTCATCAACGCGATCAGCGGCGAGGTCTGCGCGTCGGCCAGGCGCGCCAACTGTTCGACCGCGCCATTCAGGTTCGACGCCGGCCGCCACTGGAGGCTGTTCAGCATGCGCTGCCACGCGGCCGTGTATTCGGCGAAGTAGCGTGCCGTGAGGCGTTGTTTGAGATCATCGGCGGAGCGCTTCTCGTCGATTGCCATCCCGGTACCGACGGCGCCCCGAGACAGCGCGTTACCGGCGTTGCCCGGTGGTTGCGCACCGGTCAGCACCCAGTCGCTGCTGACCCGTCGTTCGGCGGACGCCTTGTCGATGGCGTCTGAAATCATGCCGTCCCAGGCCGCCCGCGTGTAGATGCCAGGCACGGTCTGCGACGTCGTGAACAGGCCCTGCGCATCGGTGCCGCTCAGCAGCGTGCCGAGCGACGCGTCCGCGTACTTGCCGCTGGCGTCGTCAACGATGCGCTGGTACACCGTGTCGGCGGCCGACGCGAGCCCCGTTTGCGTGACCAACATGTTGCGGGTGGCCGTCACAAGGCTCGCGTCCGGCGTGATTCGCCAGTCGGGGTGCGCGGCAAGATGACCGGCATAGAATGCGGCGAGCCGCTGGCCGGTGTCGTCGCGCTCACCGATCGGCATGTCGACTTGCCGCGGCCACAGCATGACGAACTGGCGTGTCAGGAACGCCGCGTCGGCGCGCGCCGGATCACCCAGCATCAGATAGGTTTTGAGTGCGTCGTAGGTGGTGCTGCGCGCGGCCTGCGATTGCAGTGCATCGGCGCGCGCCTGGCTCGCCGTCTCGAGCAGCTCGCCGATCGTCTGCACGACCGGCGTTTGCAGATTGCGGGTCGCGGCGATCCGGTAGGGTTGCCACAAAGTGGCCAGGAGACCGTCGTTGCGCGACAGGCCCGCGCGCAGGTACCACGGCACGCCGTGCTGCTCGCGATATTCGAGCTTTTCGATCAGGTGTTGCAGCGCGAGTTGGGCACGCCAGGACTGTGCGGTTTGTGGGCGCTCGTCGACGGCGGCCTCAGCAACGGCGTGCCCCTCCCGAATCAGTTGCCGGTTACCGATAGCCGATACGATCATCCAGGCACACCAGGCCATCAGCGCGATGGTGACGAGCCACGCCAGCGCATGGGGCCAATAGAAGCCGACCCGCCGGCCGAAACCGCGCCGGCACGCGATCGACTCCCACGCGGGCAGCAGCGCGCGCGGCTGACGCGGATAGCGCTCATCCGCGGCGTGAGACGCGGCCTGGGTCGCCCGCCCCTCCATCGGCACAGGGACAGCCGTCGTAGTGCCCCCCCGATCCTCGACTACGGGCGCGAACACGACCCCGGCGAGCGTCGCTCGCAGCCACGGCGACAAAAACAGAGCGTTCCAGTTGATGACGATACGCTCACGCTGCTGGCCGATATACCGCGAAACCTGCGCCAGATACTGAAGGCGTGCGGGCGAGGCGATCAGCTGCATGCCGGTATCGGCTGTGTTTATCTCGATGATCCCAAGCTGGTCGTGCAGGTCGGCGGCGGACTTCGCTGCGTTACCTCGGAAATCCGGATAGGCGCCAATCGCCCTGAAAGTCTCAGGCAGGTTACCTTCAACCGGTACCGCATGCAGGAACGTGACGGGCGCGGCCCAGCCGAGATCGATCGCTAGCATCGCCAGGGTTTGCGGCAGGTCGGACTCATGCTCGTCTGCATGGGTCACATGCACGACGCCGTCGACCGGGCGCCAGCGCCGCAGGCGGCGAATCTGCCGACGCCACACGCTCGCCGCGATGCCGTGGGGCGCCGCATGCACGAGCACCCGGTTCTCGACCAGCAGCACGCCCGCGCGCGTCAGGCCTGGTGCGACCTGTTCGACGCGCGCGTCGGAACCATGGATCAGCAGCCACGGCGCCCGGTAGCGCCAGCGCCAGCCGTGAGAAACAGCCAGTTCATCGCGCAGCAATTGCAGGCGCGCATCGCGTGCCGGCTCCCGTTCGTTTTTTGAGGTTTTCGACCCGGCGCCGCACCTTGCCCGGAAAGTCACGCCAGCGATCTCGTAAGCCCCCAATCGCGAAGCGAACGCATGCAGCAGAACGATGCCCAGCATCACGCCAACAATCCATAGGCTGGCCGTCTTCTTCGCATCCGTCGACGGCGGCCCCCATGCTGCCCCGTTGACCCAAACAATCGCCAGCGCGAAGGCCCCTAGAATAAAGACGAACGCAGGCAAGCCCCACCCCGCAAGCGGGCGCGGTTTCGGGGAAGGTTCTGCGATGCTCTCCGGGGTGATTGTCGGTTCCGTTTTCATGATTTTCGGGGCGGATGAGCTCGCACAATGGCTGCCTGCATTGTCCGCGCGCGGTTCAGTATGAGTTGCGGGCGTTCCCCGCCGTATTCGGCGGCCGCCGTAACGGCCAGCCAGCCGGCCGCATTGCCTGCATGGCCGACGACACGGTCTTGGTTGAATCGTGACTCATGGGTAGTCAGGCGCTCCAGTCCCGTACGGCGGCACGCTACGCCGATCAGCGCATGCTGGTCTTCCGCGAACCCCGTCACCCACGCCCGCTCCACCGATGATGGTGCAGCCTTCCCCCAGAGCAAGGAGAGCGCAACACCTTCGCCAAACTCGTCGGCAGGCCGTGAGACGGGACGGTGAATCGTTGCGCATGAGACAAGCTCGCTGGGAAGACGCAGAGTTTCCGGCGCCAGCAGGATGGCAACGCCCCCCTCGGTGCTTTCCGCTGGAGGCACATCATGCAGTGCGGCCGCCATGAGTAGTAGCGGGCGGGTCTCCTTCGCGTCTAGCCATGCGTCAACCGGCATCAAGCCATCGCAGCCGGGAATTACCCTGCACTCGAGTGCAGGAAGGTGAAAGGCGCCCAGCACGACGCGGATCTGCTGCAGCGCCTGCCCGGGGGGCACGTCATCGTCTACCATCAATCGAACCGCTGGCAGTACACCCGAGACAGCAAGCCCATCAATAATGTCGAGCAACGGAGCCAGCAGCTGCGCATAGAGCTTGCCTTCGCGCGTAAGCGACGACTGCGCAAGCACCTGCCTCAGCCTCGGATCGACGACATCGGATTCGTCATCTTCGGGCAGGAGAAGATGACGCACTATCGTGGTTCCGTCTCGTAGCGGCTGCGCCTTCAGGAGGCTCATTCCCTTCGCGACCGTCTGGGCAAATGTCCCACACTCCAGCGGAAGACGATACGCATACCCGAATACCTTCAAAGACTGCTGCCCCTCCTCGACCAGTTCCATGCGTCGGCGCTCGCGATGGTCGTTGTAATACAGCACACGCAGATGCCTGCTCTCGTAGTCCGCCCGGTTCAAGGCCACAAGCGCAACGAACACCGCGTTGGGTAGCCCTGCGATCAGCAGCCAGAACAACGCACCGTGCGCTGGCAAGTCCTTCGGCCACAACAGCAGCACCGCGCCATCGACAGACAGCACGCATGCGACCCATACAACGAGCCATATACGGAGCCCCGGCCCATGTGACGGATACTGCCTGGGCGGTCCGATCTGCATGAGCTCAACCGGCATCGTCGCGCAGCGCGGGTGCCGCGTTCGCGGCCTTATGAATCGAACGGTCTGCCAGCATTGCTTACGTCCCGGAAAACGAGTTGGTCTGCGACGGAATCAACACCGGATACGGCTGGCATTCGCACAGGCACAGGTCGTCGGCAAGGGCCGGTCGTTTGCCGCCCGCACCAAATTCCGGCAGTCGCGCTCCGATGCAGCCGATACGGCCATAGGTCTGGCACTTCGGGCACCAGATCCGATCGTCCTCGTAAGCCGCGATGCGACCATCGAGCATATCGTTACGCTCAGGCGTTTCGACCTGACCGCCAACGCTGGTCCGATCTCCGTTCCGGATATAGGGGCGTCGACTCATGGGTTCCTGTTCTCGAAGATGAGAGACGGCGCAACTGTGTTGTGATCCGGGTCGAGCAGCATCGTTGCGTCGCCCGGCAACCGATTCACACAGATATGCGCTATTCCTCTGTTATCCGTCCGACCACGGTAAAGTTCTCTTTTATCGCGATCGTAAATTGCATAAGGCGTATCGCTCGCAGGCGGTTTGCCAGGAACCGCCCACGTGGACGCGATTTCAAAGCAGGTCTTGCCCGTCTTTGCGTGCGTCCATGCCGGCAACCCGGACATGGCGGCAACCAGCACGAGAGGTGACTTAGAACGAGCGTTTCTTGAGCGTGTAGGCATAGAGCGCGTACTGGGCGTTGGTCTGCGGGTCGAACCAGCCTCCTTGTCCGATACCGTCGTCGATCTCATTCCATGATTTGCCGAAATCGCGGCTATAGAACGTATAGTCGTGCGGCGCACCTTCACGCTTGTCGTCCGTCGCATAGACGAGGAGCACTCCTTTTTTCCCCGCGCTCAGGCCGTCGAGCTTGTAGCGCGGATCGAATGTATGCAGTTGTTCGACCTTCGGCTGCTCGTAGCTCGCCCATGTCGAGATTGCACCTGTGCGGTCGCCCTTGTCGCTTTGATCCTGGTAGTTGCGCGGCGCTCCAAGCTGTGACAGCGCATAGATCGAGTAGGTGTGCCCGGGCGCCTCGTCGGCCGTAGCCAACTGAACAACGACCTGGTCCGGCAACACAACATCCCGCTCGAACTGAGGCGCGTCCCACCGCAGCCGATATACCACGCTCGACAATTGAACCTTGCCAAGCATCGGTACGTAGTAGGCCACACGCAGCACGCCGTCCGGCCCCAAGTCCACCGCGCTGAACGTCTTGCGTGGTTCACGCGAGTCGGTCGCCATCGGCGGCAGTGAAACCTCCTGCCAGGACTGCCCACCGTCTGCCGTGCGCCACACCTGCGGCCCCCAGCCAATCGCGTAGCCTCGCCGCGCATCCACAAAGAAGAGCCTGTCGATATTGCGATTCTCTGGCCAGGAAAGCCGCGTCCATGTCTTGCCACCGTCGACCGATCGCCACAGCTTGGTGATCTGTGGCGACAAGCCATCCTTCGGAGTGGGCAACTTGTAATCCATCCATCCGGTGCTGACGTATTGTGTCACCCAGTCTTTCGAATACCACCAAGCGGTATCCTGCGCGGGTTGTTGGAAAGAGCGCACCAGACCGCTCTCTATGGTTCCTCGAAGAAAGGTGACCGTCGATCGATTAAGCCGTTCAGCTGAATTATTCATCCACGCCTCAGTCGGCTCAGCAACCTGAGGATCTTTCAGTTGCTCGGCAGGTTTAAACGTGATCACCGGATCAGCAAGCTTGAGCGTCATCACATCGTTGCCGCGCAAACGGAACGCGCCTCCTCCGTAGGGCTTGTCGTTATTCATGAAGCCGGTGGTAACCGTTGTCCATTGCGGTATCGTCATCGTTCGATATCCATAGCCTGCGGCGGCCAGCACGATCAGACCGCCAAGAAGAATTTTCCAGCGCATGAGCCTGTGCACGATCACTTCGCCATCAGGAAATCAATTGCTCGACTGACTAGATCTTCGGTGCCAGTAGAAACCGCATCCGCGCCGTCACCGACCCATGTCTTCACCGAGCCCCAGCCGGTCTTGCCCACCTGCTCAAACGTACCCCAACTGCCCCATTCCTGTAGACGGGGTTGGCGCATGATGTTGAAGAGATCCTCGGGTGGAAGATGAGCGATTCCGCCGTCCAGGTAAGCCAGCGGATGCGTCTTGAACGCAAAGTCCTTGAATTTCTCTTCGTTCAGCTCGAGCTGATATTGCTGAACAATCATCTGGAAATCTCCATTTCCCGGCTTCGCGCTACTTTCCTTGATCACGTTTCTTTTCATGTTCTGACTAAGGCCATCCTCCATATTCTTCTGCAAATACCACCTGGCGCTCCGCAGCCAATCCTGTCCGGCGGCGCTCAGCTTGGGAAAGAGTTCGGCACCATAGTGCGAGCAATAGTAGTAGCCATAGCTGACGTAGTAAGACGGCGGCTTGTGCCCACAGCCGATGTGCCGCATCATGAAGTTGCTGTGGCGCGACCAGTCCGAGTCGGTACAGTTCGGCGGAATCAGTTGCTCCCGGCGATAGAGAAGGCGGTGAACAAGCTCCTTGTCAGTCCACGGATTCCATGAGGTCGCGAAAGCCTTGATGGTCACCCACGCGCTCGAAGTACTGACTTTCTCGACAGTCTCCGTATAAGCGCAGCCCAGCGGGCGATAGTAGTACTCGCAATGACCAATCATCGAATCGGCCGCAGGCGGCACGATCGAGTCGCATCTCGTGCGTTCCGCGTCGGCACGTTGCGTATAGCCCGACGGCGTCATGTAGGAATGGAAGACGCCTATCACCCCGGGGTTATCGTTTTCGGCCATGTTTCAATCATCCAGAAGCTTGAGCACCGCGTCCTGCGGGACATGACTTTGCGCCAGCGAAGTCTCGCCCTTGTCGGTAGTAACGCCTTCAGCGATTAGCTTCCCTTCGGAAAGCAACTGGTACTTCGTGTTGCTCGCCGGAATCTGCGTACCGCTCCAGCGCACCACGAACGCCTGATCAAATGCACCGGCCGTCGACGGCAACGCGGGAATCGCCGCCGATATACCCTGTGGCCCGAGTTTTTGGTAAGAAGCGGAATAGATGGTCCGGTCGCCACGCGTGCCGTCTTCGATACCACTCGGCGTGATGCGGAGATATGAACCGCCGCATACAAGCAGGATCTCGTCCTTGGCAGTAATCGTGACGCGGCCGTTCGCACTCGCCACGCTCATCCCTTCGTGCGATATCAGGTTCATCGCGCCGTGCTGCGCCTGAACATCCACTGCGCCGTTTGCGGCCAGCGCCTTGATTCCGTTCTGGTTGGCAAACAGCGAAACGGCTTCGCCCGATGCCACCGTGAAATTACGGCCGACGCTCAGATCGGCATTCGCTCCCGCCGTTACGGTCAGATGCTCGCCCCCCGAGAGCTGAATGCTCTTAGGCGTGACAGCACCAATACCGTCAGGCGCCGACAGCAGCAGGACCGCCTTCTGCAGATCCCTGAAATGGTCCTCCAGTTGGGCTTGCTGGGCTTTGACATCGGCCAGTTCCGCCGTGGCGCGCCGGGCAACCGTTCGCATCGATTCGGCTTCGGCCAGAGCGGCCCGAAGCTGCGTCAGCGCAGCCTGCATCTCCAGATGAGGGGCGTCGGGATTTGAGAACGGATCGGCCGAAAAGAACAGCCCCTTCGACGCACGCAGCGTGCCCCAGCCCTGAGTCGCGACTTCGAAACCCTCGCCGCGCTTGTGCTTCTGGCTGTCGACCAGATACCCCAGGCTGACCGACGACTTCATGTACACCGTCGCGAACTTGCCGCCTTCCTGTCCCTTGCGGTCCTCGAGCCGAATATCGGCACCCAGCAACGGCGAGCGCCAGACGGCCCGGCTGTCCCAGCCCGACAACCCATGGACCGGGTCGGGCCGCTTGAAATCATTCAATGCACCCGCGATGTAGATGCGATCGACGTCGCCATGCTCGCATTGCAGTTGCACTTCCGTGCCCGGCAACAGCGGCGAATGAAACCCGCCTTGGTACGAGGCCGAAGGCTTCATCAGCCGTAACGCCAGCAAGTCGGTGCCGCGTGTACTGCCGTTGCGCAGGAACAATGGCCTCACCGGATACCGGCCGTGCTCGTCCACGGGCGCATACGGGCTCTTGCCATACGGCTCAACCACGGCCGGAATCGTCCCCGTCACCCAGCGCCAATGCTTGGCCGGAATGTACTCCGGCCGCCACGTCAGGTGCGCAGGCGTGGCCTCGAATCGGTTGAATGCCGGCTGGACACGACCCGCCTTCGTCTCGACTTTCGTGACCACCAGGCCGTAGGGTGCCTCGGGTAACTCGTAATTGGTGAGCTGCACAACCATCCCCGGCATCAGACCGGGGATGTTGCTCGTGCCTTTGAAGGTCGTCTGCCGGGCGACCTGCTCGTCCCGACGCGCCGTGACAAGCATCTGACCGACATCCGCATCCCGATGGTGCTCAATGCTGCGATTGACGCTGCCGTAGACCGAACGATCCTCCTTCGCCACATCAGCCTGCACTTCAAGCGAATTGTCGGGCGTGCGATAATTGTGGTCCCAGAGTTGAATCGACGCCGGCACGAGATCGCGCACGGCTTCGATGCTCAGAACCGCCTTGCTCCAATCACGGCTCAGGCCCGAATGGGGTTCGTAAGGCACCTTCACCGAACGAACGTAAGCGCGCGGATTGTCGCCGAAGACGATAGTCTCCCGCTTCGGCCTGTCCTCCTCGGTGGCTTGCTTGAAATACCAAAAAATGCCGGCCCGTCGGCAATGACGACCGGCAAAATGGAGCAACGATTCCTCGTAGATGACGGTCTGCTCGAATTTCTCGCGCGCATCCTCGAGCGCAAATTCGACATCGAACGACTCGATGTTCTGGCGGTCGATAAACAGCTCGCTGATCAGGTCCTTCACCGACTTGTCCCGAAACACGCCGGAGTCGATTACCCGGTCGTACAGCGCGACACGTGGTTCAATACGCAGCTTGTAGGTTGCTTCGTCGCGCGTGACCTTGATGCGCTTCCACCGTGTGATGACGCCGTGGACGATCAACTCGGGGATGACGGCGGGATCGTAGAGCCCCGGCACCGAGGGAACGGAGGCCTCCTCTTCGAGCGTGAAGGTGGCCCGACGCCCCACCCACTGCGCACTGTCGATCTCCCTGTCGGCGGACGTCACGACAAGGCTTAAACGATAGGGTTCGTTGAATGCCGCGGTAAGCTTGCTCTTCACGACCGAGAGCGACGTGGCATAGTCGGCGACCTTCAGGCGCAGCAACTGCCGCAGCCGAGCGCTCGGGTGCTTGAGAATGGCATCGATAGTCGTCTGCATGGCCCTGCCGGATCACCTCGTGCGAGTTGGAATAGGGACAGTATCAGGCGCCGAATAGAGAATCCACGGTTCAGCCCCGGATTTGACGATATTTGACTTTTCGCGCTGCCCACCGGCTCATGAGCCTGGAGGACGGTTTAAGCGCTGATTCACGGCGCGTTTCCAGCGGGACAGGAGCCTGGAGCGCAAGCGCAGAGCCCTGTCCGTTGGACGACGTGGATTCCATGCAAAACCCGAACTTGATGTCCGACGACAACTTGTTCAAAGGATTGCCCGAATACGCGAATGGCTCTATGCCTGCTCAGCCCACGACAGAACCGTCCGCTCCGATATGTTGTCGTTCGATAGCCTCGCCGCGCTGACAGTTCGATCCGTGGCCGAGTCATGTTCGGTTGCCCTGCTCCACAAAGCAGCGCGGCAAGCCTCAAACAAGAACAAGACAAACTGGTTGCCATCTTCTTCATCCCGCTCCCCGTATAAATGCCCCGATGCAGGCAGGGCCGCGAGAAGATAGCGATTTAGATATTGAAGTCGATCCCCGACGGAGAATTTTCGGACGGCATTACCGGCACGCGGCACTCGAGTCGGGCTCGCGGATGGTCGGGCAAAGTGGATACCTCAGCATTCAGCCGCCAGTGATCCGCCGTCTTCAGCCGAGTTCGCAAACGACGCATCTCGCCCCCATACGTCCCCCGTTAGCCGTTCGGCCGACTGCCCAAACCCGCCGCCGAGGTACACTCTCGCCCTGTACTCGCAAGCACCAAAGAACACGACGATGGGCACTCCAACCGAAGCTCCCGGCGATATCGCCATTGCCGCTCACACGCCGATGATGCAGCAGTACCTGCGCATCAAGGCTGAACACCCCGGCACGCTCGTCTTCTATCGGATGGGCGACTTCTACGAACTCTTTTTCGACGATGCGGAAAAAGCCGCGCGCCTGCTCGACCTCACGCTCACGCAGCGCGGCGCATCGGCCGGCAACCCGATCAAGATGGCCGGGGTGCCGCACCACGCAGTCGAGCAGTACCTCGCGAAGCTCGTCAAGCTCGGCGAATCGGTCGCCATCTGCGAGCAGATCGGCGACCCGGCCACCTCCAAGGGGCCCGTGGAACGCAAGGTCCTGCGCGTCGTCACGCCCGGCACCCTGACCGACGCAGCGCTCCTTTCAGATAAGAGCGACGTATTCCTGCTCGCGCTTTGCCCGGCCCACAACAAACGCGGCGGAGTCGCGTCGGTGGGCCTCGCATGGCTCAATCTGGCCAGCGGCGCGTTGCGTCTTGCCGAAGTACCGCCCGGGCAACTCGACGCGGCGCTCGAACGCATCCGTCCCGCGGAAATCCTCGTGTCGGACATGCTGTCCTCCGAGACGCTGCCGTCCGCGCCCAGCGGCACCCTCACGCGCGTACCCGGCTGGCACTTCGACGTCACGTCGGGCAAGCAGCGGCTTTGCGACCAGCTCAACGTCGCGAGCCTCGACGGCTTCAGCGCCGAAACGCTCACGAGCGCCTGCGGCGCGGCCGGTGCGCTACTGCTTTACGCCTCCGCCACGCAGGGCCAGCAACTGCGGCACGTGCGCAGCCTCAAGGTCGAATACGAGTCGGAATACATCGGCCTCGACCCGGCCACGCGCCGCAATCTCGAGCTGACGGAAACCTTGCGCGGCGCAGAATCGCCGACGCTGTGTTCGCTGCTCGATACCTGCTGCACGACGATGGGCAGCCGGCTGTTGCGCCACTGGCTCCATCACCCGCCGCGCGACGCCTCACGAGCCCAAGCGCGGCAGCAGGCGATCGGGGCGCTCATCGAAGCCCCCGCCCATGTGGGGCTTGATGCGCTGAGAACCACCTTGCGGCGCATCTCCGACGTCGAACGCATCACGGGCCGCCTGGCGCTTCTTTCGGCCCGGCCACGCGATCTCTCGAGCCTGCGCGACACATTCATCGCCCTGCCCAGCCTGCGTACCCACGTCGAACAAATGGCAAACGGCAGCCCGGCACTCGAGCGCATCGCCGCCGATCTCGAGCCGCCGGCCGCATGCGTCGATCTGCTCCGGCGCGCAATCGCTGAAGAACCCGCGGCCATGGTGCGCGACGGCGGCGTGATCGCTCGCGGTTATGACGCGGAGCTCGACGAGTTGCGCGACATCTCCGAAAACTGCGGCCAGTTCCTCATCGACCTCGAGGCTCGCGAACGCGCGCGCACCGGCATCGGCAATCTGCGCGTGGAATACAACAAGGTCCACGGCTTTTACATCGAAGTCACGCGCGGCCAAGTCGACAAGGTGCCAGACGACTACCGCCGCCGGCAAACGCTCAAGAACGCCGAGCGCTACATCACGCCGGAGCTCAAGGCCTTCGAGGACAAGGCCCTGTCGGCACAGGAGCGCGCATTGTCGCGCGAGCGCTCGCTGTACGATACGGTGCTTCAAGCGCTGCTGCCCTTCATCGCCGATTGCCAGCGCGTTGCCTCGGCACTGGCCGAGCTCGACTTGCTCGGCGCCTTCGCCGAACGCGCGCGCGCACTCGACTGGGTCGCCCCCACCTTCTCACCGGAAATCGGCATCGATATCGAGCAAGGCAGGCATCCCGTTGTCGAAGCCCAAGTCGAACAATTCACGGCGAACGACTGCCGGCTCGACACGGGCCGCAAGCTGCTGCTCATCACCGGCCCGAACATGGGCGGTAAGTCGACGTTCATGCGCCAGACCGCTCTCATCGCGCTGCTCGCCTACGTGGGCAGCTACGTGCCGGCGCGGCGAGCTTGCTTCGGGCCGATCGACCGCATCTTCACACGCATCGGCGCAGCCGACGACCTGGCCGGCGGCCGCTCCACCTTCATGGTGGAAATGACCGAAGCGGCGGCGATTCTCAACGACGCGACGCCGCAAAGTCTCGTACTGATGGACGAAATCGGCCGCGGTACCTCAACATTCGACGGTCTCGCACTCGCGTGGGCCATCGCGAGGCACCTGCTCGGCCACAACGCCTGTCAGACGCTCTTCGCGACACACTACTTCGAGCTCACGCAGTTGCCTGCGGAGTTCCCCGAAGCTGCCAACGTGCATCTGTCCGCAGTCGAGCACGGGCACAGCATCGTCTTTCTGCACTCGGTCGACGAAGGCCCGGCCAGCCAGAGTTATGGGCTGCAGGTGGCGCAGCTCGCCGGCGTTCCGTCGCCTGTCATCCGCGCCGCGCGCAAGCACCTGGCATGGCTCGAACAGCAATCGGCCGGCCACGGAACACCGCAGTTGGACTTGTTCGCCTCGCCCGCCATGGCAGAAGATGCGCCCGACGACGATCCGCCAGAGCCGGTTCCACACGCCGCCGTGGAACGGCTGCGCGCCATCGATCCGAACGATCTGCGGCCACGCGACGCACTCGAGCTCCTCTATGAGTTGCACGAACTGGCGAATGCGGACAAGAGCGAGCGCCACTGACGCACGCACGCGAGGACGCGCGGCAGCTTGGCTCGCCGCTGCCGCGCTCGCGCTCGTCGTTTCGTATGCTGCGCCGGCAGCCGCGGCGCGGCCGCACCTCGCCTTCGCCGTAATCGGCAACACCCTCAGGACGAGTGCGGACGAAACAGCCACGCGCCGGCTGCTCGACGCCATCGCACTCGACGGCCAGATCGCCTTCGTTGCCTATGACGGGAACCTCAAAGGCTCCGCAGAAAATTGCTCGGACAGCCTCTACGCTCAACGGCAACAGTTGCTCGATACGTCGCCGCTGCCGCTCATCGTCGTGCCGGGCGAACATGACTGGTCCGCTTGCGGCAGCGCTCGAGCCGGCGGCTACGACGTTACCGAGCGCCTGGATCTTTTGCGACAAACGCTGTTCGGGAACAACGTGTCGCTCGGCCAGACTTCCCTGCCGCTCAAGCGCGAAAGCGAGGTCGCACGTTTTCGCGCGTATCGCGAAAACGTGCGATGGGAGTTCGACGACACGGTGTTCGTCGGACTCAACGTCGTAGGCGGCAACAACCACTATTCAACAGCGGGCGGGCGTAACGGCGAGTACGACGATCGGGCGATCGCTACGAGCTTCTGGCTCGAGCACTCGGCCGAATATGCTCGGCGCCGCAACGCGGGCGCGCTGGTCGTTTTCGTCGAAGCAGACCCGGAATTCGAGCGCTACGAGCGGCCCGAACGCTTCGCCTGGTTGAGGCTCGGCAGCGGGCGCACGCGGGACGGGTATCTCGAGTTCAAACGCAGCCTTGTGAAAGCGGCACGCACGTTTCGCGGCCCGCTGATTGTCATTCATGCGGCCCACACCTCGTTGCCGCGCGGCTTCGCCATCGATCAGCCG
Source organism: Trinickia caryophylli (assembly GCF_034424545.1). NCBI lineage: Bacteria > Pseudomonadati > Pseudomonadota > Betaproteobacteria > Burkholderiales > Burkholderiaceae > Trinickia > Trinickia caryophylli. Next base: position 584,154 of record NZ_CP139970.1, read on the forward strand.
CTGTTCGACGACAAAGGCGCACGCATGACGAACGTGACGCGCATTGCCATCGCGCCGCGCGAGCGCGATCTGCAATGGGTAAGAATCGATGTGAATTTCGCGAAAGCGCCGCCGTTTCACGTGAGCGTACGGCGCATACCACCGAACGTGACGGCGAGCACTCCGCAGCCTGCACAGGCATTGCCGCCTGGGGCTACATCGGCCGCGTCGGGCTCGATACCCGGTCTGATGCCGGCGCCGGCGCCGAGTTCGTTGCCCAGCTATTTTCCGGCATCCGAGATTCCGGCGTCGGAACCGCCTTTGCTGCCCGAAAGCCGCACCGCGCCCGCTCCCGCGCCGGCCGTCCCGCCGCGCCCAGCGTCAGTGCAAGGTGGGAGTTGAAGGGCCGTCCTTGTCGTCGGTGTCGTCTTCGTCGTCCTCGTCGAGCACGTCGATGCCTTCCGCGCCATGCACGTGCGCATGCTCGATTTCATCCGCGGTGGCTTCCCGCACTTCCTTGACAGTCAGAGCGAAACGCAGCGCCATGCCTGCCAGCGGGTGATTGCCGTCCAACACCACTTTGTCTTCGGCCAAGTCGGTCACCGTATAGATGAGGGCGTCGATTTCGTCGTCGCCATCCTCGGGCGTGCCCTCGAACTGCATGCCGACCTCGAGCGGCTCCGGGAAACGGCTGCGCGGCTCGATCTTCACGAGCTCGGGATCGTACTCGCCGAACGCGTCCTGCGGTTCCAGCTGAATCTGCGTCTGGTAGCCGGGCTCGTGCCCGTCGAGCTCTTCCTCGATCTTGGGGAACGTGCCATCATAGCCGCCGTGCAGATATACCATCGGCTCCTCGCTCTCCTCGATGAGATTGCCTTGGGCGTCGGACAGCTTGTAGGCAACCGAGACGACGGTGTTTTTCACAATTTTCATTCAAACTCTCCCAAATTCGGTCCCATTATACGATGCCCAAGCGGCCCTCCGACCACCCGCTCCCCCCCGCCGCTCCCGCCGATTTCCCCGTATCGCCCCCGCCACCGGACGTACCCACACCGCTGCTCGGCAACATCACGCCAGCCGAATTCATGCGACGGTACTGGCAGAAGAAGCCCCTGCTCGTCCGCCAGGCGGTTCCGGGCATCGGCGCGCCCGTACCGCGCGACGCGCTTTTCGACATCGCCGCGAGCGACGACGTGGAGGCGCGGCTCATTACGCATTTCAAAGGCGCCTGGCGGCTTGCTCACGGCCCGTTCGAGCGTGCAGACCTGCCGAGCCTCAAACGCCGCGAATGGACGCTGCTGGTACAAGGCGTGGACCTCCACGACGATCGCGCCCGCGCATTGCTCGAGCGTTTTCGCTTCGTCCCGGATGCCCGACTCGACGATCTGATGATCTCTTACGCCACCGACGGCGGCGGCGTAGGGCCGCATTTCGATTCGTACGACGTATTCCTGCTGCAAGTGCAAGGCTCAAGACGCTGGCGGATCTCGGCTCAGCGCGATCTGACGTTGAAAGACGGCCTTCCTTTGAAAGTTTTACAGCATTTCGAACCGGCGCACGAGTGGGTTCTCGAGCCGGGCGACATGCTTTACCTGCCACCGCATATCGCGCATGACGGCGTGGCCATCGGCGAATGCATGACTTGTTCGATCGGCTTTCGTTCGCCCTCGGTCAACGAGCTGATCGGCCAGTTCCTCTATTATTTGGCCGAGCGCGGCGCGGTGACGCAGCGCGCGCGCGACGACGAGCGTTATCGCGATCCGCGCCAGGGCGCCGTTACTCATCCGGCGGAGCTGCCGGCCGCGCTCGTGGAGCAAGTCGGCGCGATCCTTGCTCGCATCCGCTGGGACGAACGCGACATTGCATCGTTTCTCGGCAGCTATCTGAGTGAGCCGAAAGCGAACGTCGTGTTCGACGCGCCCGCCCGGGCAGCCAGCGAGGCGGCATTCGCCAAGCAGGCCGCACGCGACGGCGTGAGGCTCGACAGGAAAACTGCTCTGCTCTACAGCGAACGCAGTTATTTCATCAACGGTGAAGAGCAACGTTTGCCGCAGCGCAAAAAATGGCTCGTCGAATTGGCGGATACTCGACAGATCGAGGGGAAACGGTTTGTAACACTCTGCCGAGATTCGTCGATGACAGCGCTGCTGCACGAGTGGTATCTTGCCGGCTGGCTACGGATAGGCGCGTTGGCGTGACGTGGTCGCCCCCTATTGTTCAAAAACGTGAAATTTTGTATGGGAAAGGCAACGTATTGACCCTGCTTTGTCGACGGTCGGTACGAAAGTGCATATAATTTCCGCCCAAGCCGTGTGGGGAAGATTCACGCTTAGATGTGTATCCCGCCAGCGGCTCAGGTTGGTGTTGGAGCACATTACCGGTATTATTTCGCGCTGTTGCTTACCTTTAACCATAAAAGGACGTGATCATGAAGAAATCCCTCCTCGTAGCATCCCTGCTCGCTGCTGTCGCCCTGGCTGCTTGCAACAAGAGCAGCGACCAAGCCGCCGCCCCGGCGAGCGACGCGGCGGCTGCTTCGGCGCCGGCTGCTGCTGAGGCATCGTCGGCTCCGGCCGCTGCTGCGAGCGAAGCCGCTCCCGCACCGGCTTCGGACGCTGCTGCTGCCCCGGCTTCGGACGCTGCTGCTTCGGCCGCCGCTCCCGCTTCGGGCGCCAGCCAGTAAGCTTCGAGCTGCTACAAGGCAAGAAAAAACCGGCCTGCGAGCCGGTTTTTTCTTGCCTGGAACCAAACGGGGAGCAGCCGCGAACCAACGCGCCGTCAACCCTTTCGATCCCGTGCGCTCACCTCCCTGCCCGCACCGCCACCGTCATTGCCCGCCTAACGCCAGCCACGCGAAACCGTCCGCTTGTGACGCCACGACGACGTCATGGTGCTGCGCGTTCAAAACGTCGGCCAACGCTGCTTGAGCAAGACCCGCCTGATTGTTCTGCTGGCTGAGATGAGCCGCGACGATATGCTGCAGCCGGCTGCGATCGAGCGAGGCCAGGATACCTGCGGCCGCCTCGTTGCTGAGATGCCCATGATTACCGCCGATGCGCGCCTTCAGCGATTGGGGATAGCGGCTTGCGGCAAGCATCGCTGGGTCGTGGTTGCATTCGAGCACGAGCGCATCGCAGCCATCGAGCATCGACGTGATATGGGGCGTGGACGTGCCGACGTCGGTGAGCACACCTAACCGGTGGGCGCCGTCCGAAAAAACGAACTGCAGCGGCTCGCGCGCATCGTGCGGGACAGTGTAGGGAGAAAGCTGCAAATCCCCGATCGACGCCGTTTCATCGCCCCACAGCACATGCAGCTCGACGTCAGGCGCGCAATCGGCGCCCACAGCGCGAGCGGTGCCCCAGCTGGTATAAAGCGGAATCGACCATTTGCGCGCGACCGTCAGCGCGCTGCCGATATGGTCGCTATGCTCGTGCGTGACGAGAACGGCATCGAGCATATCGATCGTGCAATCGAGCCGGGCGAGGCGTCGCTCGAGCTCCTTCGCGGAGAACCCGCAATCGAGCAGCACGCGGGTGGTCGTGCTGCCGCTGCGTGCCTCGACGATCAGGGCATTGCCTTCACTGCCGCTGCCGAGACTGGCAAAGCGCATGGCCCCAATCAACGCAACTGCGCGTGCAGCAGCGAGAGAATCTGCTTCGCTTCGGCCGACTTGTCGATCTGCCCCTGCGCGTCGAGGATGGCAACCTGCGTCCGGTTTTCGCCGCTGGCGCGGACGTTGACGAGGAACTCCTGCCCGGCCTTCCGTTCACTGGATTTGCGCGTGAAGAGCTTGCCGAGAAGACCCTCTCCCTTGAGTTCCTGCATCGAATCGGCGTACCGAACGTAATAGATGCCTTTCGTCCGGTCGCGGTTGTCGACCGCGAAGTTCGTCCGATCGAGCGCGAGCCCGACGCGCAGCCACGCGCGATCGAAGGACTCTTGCAGATCGAGTGTCGTCTCCCCGCCGGCCATGTCGATCTTCGCGGGCGGGGTACCGGGCCGCGCGCTCGAGATCAGATCCTTGGACTGCGCCTCCGTGAGCCCGAACTTCTGCATCAGCTTCGAGAGGAACACTGCCTCGAGCACGGGATTGCGCGGGCGCTCGACCCAGCGTGACGAGTCCTTGTCCTGCCCCGTCAGCACTTCCTCGAGCGCGCTATGCGTGATCGAGATGTCGGTTGCGCCGTTCGGCCCGCGCTCGACAAGCGTCACGAAGCGGTCGCGCGTGCCCGAGGAGTAGGCGAAATCGATGACGCGCCCGATCGTGCGTCGGAACCAGTCATCGGGGATGCTCGCGCGGTTTTCCGCCCAGTCAGTCGCCATGATGCCGGTGGCCGGCGCGTTCGTCTTCAGCGAAAAGCCGTTTTCCTGCCAGAATTCCTGCAACTGCGGCCACAGCTGATCGGGCGAGCGTCCGTCCACGACGAGCCAGCGCCGATCGCCGTCACGCTCGATATGCATGCCGAGCGGATCCTGCGCCGAGGGCACGCCCTCCGACAAATTGCCCGCGGATGTCTTGTTGCGGTCAGGTGCGCCACCCAGTGCCAGATTGGCCGGCGGTGCCGTGTATTGCGGCTTGCCCGCCACCGCGGACAGGTCGCCCGGCACATTGAGCGCCGGCGCGGAGCGCGTGGATTTGTAGTCGACCTTGTCCGACGAGAACCAGTCGTTGAGCGTATCGCAGCCGGCAAGCGAACTCAGCGCAAGCACGAGCGCGGCCGCGCGAACGGCGTGGAGGGAGGATGCGGAACGTTTCATGGAGCCCTTCGTGATGCAAACGCCTGCCTGCAACGGATGCCGGAGCGTGGGTCGAAAATCGACGTTAATGACAAACGACGTGGGTGCAGCCGCGAGGCGGCACCCCACATGAACGCGTGCTCAGCGCAGTACGCCGGCTTCGCGCATCGCCGCGCGCACGGCTTCGTGATAGCGCGCATCGAGCGGCGTCAGCGGCAAACGGATGCCGCCCGCGATGCGCCCCATTTCCTGCAGTGCCCATTTCACCGGAATCGGGTTCGATTCGATGAAAAGCGTCTTGTGCAGCGACAGCAGACGCATGTGAATCTCACGCGCCGTTTTCGCATCGCCAGCCAGCGCGGCCTTGCAAAGCTCGCTCATCGCGCGCGGCGCGACGTTGGCCGTAACCGAGATGTTGCCGTGGCCGCCGAGCAGCATCAGCGCGATCGCGGTCGGATCGTCGCCGCTGAAGATGCTGAAATCGGCCGGCGCAGCCTTGATCAGCTGGGCGGCGCGATCGATGTTGCCCGTTGCGTCCTTCACGCCGACGATACCGGGCACCTCGGCGAGGCGCAGGATCGTTTCGTTCGACATGTCGGCCACCGTCCGGCCGGGCACGTTGTACAGGATGACGGGCAAGTCGACTGCCTCGGCGATCTTCGCGAAATGGCGGTAGATGCCCTCTTGCGTCGGCTTGTTGTAGTAAGGGACGACCTGCAGCGTGGCGTCGGCACCGACGGATTTCGCGCGCTGCGTGAGTTCGACCGCTTCGGCCGTGGAGTTGCCGCCCGCGCCCGCGATGATTGGAATCCGTCCGGCCGCGTGCTCGACAGCCGTCTCGATCATCAGAACGTGCTCCTGCACCGACAGCGTGGCCGATTCGCCGCTGGTACCCACGACGACGAGCGCATCGGTGCCCTCTTCGATGTGCCAGTCGATCAGCTTGCGAAACGCAGCCAGATCGAGACCGCCGTCTTCGAGCATCGGCGTGACGATTGCGGGAATGCTGCCGCGAATGCGCACGCCGTTGCGCGCGCTGCTGGATGTGCCGTTAGCCATGAAACGCCATGAATTTCATTCCGAAAGCGCGATTGTAGCGGATCGGCGAGCGTTCAGGCCAACCTGCTCCGGCGCGAAAACCCTTACCGTCACCGCCCCTCACCGCCGTCAAGCGCATAGCGTGGCGGCGCCTGGTCACCCGGTCGCTCCCTGAGCGCGCAAATCCGCTGAACGAATGCCGGGCGCGGCGCGGCTTCGAAGCCATCCTCGAAGGCGACCACTCGCAGCGCGGGCCGCACGGCATCGAGCAATTCGCCCGGCGCCAGCAGGAACGCGGGATTCGACGGCCGGCCAACCGTCTCGTTACCGTGCGCGAACGTTTCATACAGGAGTACGCCGCCCGGCGCGAGCAATGCGGCGAGCCGCGGCAAAAGCGGCCGATGGAGGTAGCGCGTGACGACGACTGCGGCAAACCGCCGGCTACCCGCAAGCGGCCACGGGCTGCCGTCTTCGAGATCGGCCTGCACCGGGGTGACGGCGGCGATGCCCGCGAGCGTCGCCAGCGCCGCACCGTCGCGCTCGAGGGCAACGACGCGATGGCCGCGCCCCGCCAGCCATCGCGCGTGACGGCCATGTCCGGCCGCGATATCGAGCACCTCGCCGCCCTCGGCGATCAAATGCGCCCAGCGCACGACCCAGCCCGACGGCGCATCGTCTGCTCGAACAACCGCACCGGGCGGCATGGGACCCGCGGTCATCATGCTCAGGAGTACGAAAGGCCCATCGCCTCGCGCACTTCCCGCATCGTCTCCGTCGCGAACTTGCGCGCCTTGTCGCAGCCGTCCGCCACGATCGCGCGTAAAAGCGTCGGGTCGTCCATGTACTTCTGCGCTCGCTCGAGCATCGGTTGCTGCTCGCGCAGAATGCCTTCGATCACGGGCTGCTTGCATTCCAGACAGCCGATTCCGGCCGAACGGCAGCCCTGCTGGACCCACTGGTGCGTCGTCTCGTCGCTGTACACCTGATGCAGTTGCCAGACGGGACACTTGTCCGGATCGCCCGGATCGGTGCGTCGCACGCGCGCGGGGTCGGTCGGCATGGTGCGGACTTTCTTCGCAATCGTTTCGGCATCCTCGCGCAGACCGATCGTGTTGCCGTAAGACTTCGACATCTTCTGCCCATCGAGGCCCGGCATGCGCGACGCCTTCGTCAAGAGCACCTGCGGCTCGACGAGAATGATCTTGCGCGCACCCTCGAGATAGCCGAAAAGCCGCTCGCGGTCGCTCATCGAAAGGCTTTGCGACTCCTGCAGCAGCGCACGTGCTTGCTCCAGCGCTTCGTCGTCGCCCTCTTGCTGATAGGCGTTGCGCAGTTCGTGATAGAGCTTCGCCCGCTTGCCCCCGAGTTTTTTCGCCGCCTCGAGCGCCTTCTCTTCGAAGCCCGGCTCGCGGCCGTAAAGATGGTTGAAACGCCGTGCGATTTCGCGCGTCATCTCGACGTGCGGCACCTGGTCTTCGCCCACCGGCACGAGCGAGGCGCGATAGAGCAGGATGTCGGCGGCCATGAGCACGGGGTAGCCGAGAAAGCCGTAAGTCGAGAGATCCCGGTCCTTGATCTTCTCCATCTGCTCCTTGTAGGTCGGCACGCGCTCGAGCCAGCCGAGCGGCGTGCTCATACCGAGCAACAACGAGAGTTCCGCATGCTCGGGCACGCGGCTCTGGATGAAGAGCGTGGCCTGCGCCGGATCGATGCCAGAGGCCAGCCAGTCGATCAGCACTTCCCAGACGTTGTTTTCGATAACGTCCGGCGTCTCGTAGTGAGTCGTCAGGGCGTGCCAGTCGACAACGCAGAAAAAGCACGGGTACTCGGACTGCAAGCGCACCCAGTTCTTCAGCACACCGTGATAGTGGCCGAGGTGGAGCGAGCCCGTGGGTCGCATGCCGGAGAAAATGCGGTCTGGAAACATGGTTTCAGTTCAGGAGCGAGGCAAAAGGAGTCAACAGCGCGGTCAGCGCGTCATAGCCGAGCGAGACGAGCGGCGTCAGCCAGATTTTGGTCAGCACGCCCGTCATGATGAGCGCCATCACGATGAGAAAACCGTACGGCTCGATGCGCGCGAAGCCGATGGCCTGCCGCGCCGGCAGCAACGCCGTGAGCACACGTCCGCCGTCGAGCGGCGGCAGCGGAAACAGATTGAGTACGCCGAGTACGAGATTCACGCCCACGCCGGCCGCGGCCATGCGCGTGAAGAACGGTTCGTCGATGCCGGCGAGCGCGAGCCCCACGCCGACGAGCCCCCACACCAGGGCCTGGGCGAAATTGCAGGCGGGACCCGCCAGCGATACCCAAAGCCCGCCCCAGCGGGGATTGCGCAGATTGCCGAAGGCGACCGGCACCGGCTTCGCGTAGCCGAACATCAATGCGCCGCCCGTCGCGAAATAAAGCAGCAGCGGGATGGCGATCGTGCCGAGCGGATCGATGTGACGCATCGGATTGAGCGACACGCGCCCCAGCACGTAGGCCGTGTTGTCGCCAAGAAACCGCGCGGCGTAGCCGTGCGCGGCCTCGTGCAACGTGATGGCGAAGATGACGGGGAGCGCGTAGACCGCGATGGTCTGAATCAGGGAAGAATCCATAGCGGGCTATTGTAGCAAGGGGGCCGGCGCGCGAGGCCCCTCGAACGGCTTTGCGCGCATACCGCCCGATGCGGCGCTCACGCCGCCAGCCCGAACGGTTCCAACGCGCCCCGCCCCTTGCGCACGAGCACGGGCTCGTCGGCCGTGAGATCTATCACGGTCGAGGGCTCGCGCGGACACGCGCCGCCGTCGATGACGAGGTCGATCTGCTTTTCCAGTCGTTCGCGAATCGATTCGGGGTCGTTGAGGGGATCCGTTTCAGGCGGAAGAATCAGCGTGGTCGCGATCAGCGGCTCGCCGAGCGCCTCGAGCAGCGCGAGCGTGATCGCATGATCGGGCACGCGCAGCCCGATCGTCTTGCGCGACGGATGGGACAGGCGCCGCGGCACTTCTTTCGTCGCCTGCAGGATGAACACGTAGGGCCCCGGTGTCACCGACTTGATGAGGCGAAACTGCCGATTGTCCACCATCGCGAAGGCAGCCAGCTCCGACAGATCGCGCACGAGCAGCGACAGGTGCTGCCTTTCGTCGAGCCCGCGAATGCGCCGCAGGCGAGTCACCGCGTCCTTGTCGTCCAACCGGCATGCGAGCGCATAGCTCGAATCGGTGGGCAGCGCCAGCACGCCGCCGTCTTTCACGATCTGCACGGCCTGGGCAATCAATCGCGGCTGGGGGTTTTCGGGGTGGATCCTGAAATATTGGGACATGAGTGGGCGGGTCGATAAGGGGCGGCCGACGATCAGCCGATGCAATGCGAGCGCCGCGCCCCGCTGGCGGCAATGCGCTCGGCCACCGCCGGGCGCGCAGCAGGCCGCGTCAAAGCAGGCGCTCCCAGACGGGCTTCAGATCGGAAGGCAGATCGGGCAGGCTGCCCAGCTCGACGCGGGCTTCGCCCGGCGAGTGAAAATCCGAGCCGCGCGATGCTTCGAAGCCGAACCGGCGCGCGACATCGGCGTACTCGCGGTACTGATCGGGTGTGTGGCTGCCCGTCACGACCTCGATCGCCTTACCGCCGAGATCGATGAACTGCCCGAAAAGCGCGTCGAATTCGAGCTGCGTGTAGCGATAGCGGCCAGGATGGGCCAGCACCGCGGCGCCGCCGGCCGCCTGAATCCAGCGCAGCGCATCCTCGATCGTCGCCCACCGATGCGGCACGTAGCCTGGCTTGCCTTCGCCGAGAAAGCGATCGAACACATCGGGCGTCGACGCGGCCAGCCCCCGTTCGACGAGAAACCGCGCGAAGTGAGTACGGGAAATCAACTCGGGATTGGATACGTAGCGCAATGCGCCTTCGTAAGCGCCCTCGATCCCGATGCGCCCGAGCGCTTCGGCGATCGCGCGTGCGCGTGCCGTTCGGCCGTGGCGCGTGGCGTACAGCCCTTCGACGAGCGCCGGGCACTCGGGATCGACGCCGAGCCCGACGATGTGCACGGTTCGGTTCGCCCAGGTCACCGAGATCTCGACGCCGCTCAGGTACTGCATTCCCAGCGCCTCGGCCGCCTCGCGGGCCTCGGCCTGACCGCCAATCTCGTCATGGTCGGTCAACGACCAAAGCGTGACGCCGCCGGCGTGTGCGCGGCGCGCGACGTCAGCGGGCGCGAGCTGGCCGTCGGAGACGGTGGAATGAGAATGCAGATCGGCGTTCATGCGGAGGCTGGGGAGAACCATGCGCTATTTTACTGCAACGCGACGCGCCGCTCCGGATGGCGGGCCGCGTAGCGCAGCCACGGCAACAGCCGCCGCACGCGTTCGCGCTCAGCAGCAAAACGCCTCGATCAGCGCGGCCACCTGCTCCGGCTGATCGTGGTGGACCATGTGGCCCGCATCCTCGATCAATTTTTCGCGCCAGTCGGGAAATGCCTCGAACCGCGCCTTGAATTCATCGAGCGGAATACGGCCTGCGAGCATCGCAAGCGTCGGCGAGGCGACAGCCTCGACGTGCAGCACCTTCGCGCGCACCCTCGCCCAAACCGCCATGATCTCGTCGAGCCGATAAAGCAGCGGGCCATGTAGCTTGTGCGCGGGGTCCGCCAGCAGACGATAGCTGCCGTCGTCGTCGCGCCGGGCCCAATGCTCGGCAAGAAAGCGCGCGCGCTGCGGCGCGAGGCGCGGATTCGTCTTCACGAGCCGCGCCTGCACCTCTTCGAGCGTGGCATAAGGCCTGAGCGACGACGGCTCGCGCAAATCGTCGAGCCACGCCGCCATGCGGCCCGGAGCCTGGTCTGCGCGGGCTGGCGCCAGGCCGAATCCCTCGAGATCGACTACGCGGCGCACCCGCTCGGGGCGCACGCCCGCATAGAGGCAGACGACGTTCGCGCCCATGCTGTGGCCCACCAGATTGACCTGCCCCGTCGGCGCATAGTGGTCGAGCAGTGCCTCGAGGTCGGCAAGGTACTCGTGAAACCAGTAATGGCCGCCGCCGCGCTCGGCCACCGGCCAGCCGGAGAGCCCGAAACCGCGCGCATCGGGCGCAATCACCTGCCAGTCGCCGCCAAGCGCGTCGACGACGAACTGGAACGAGGCCGATACGTCCATCCAGCCGTGCAGCATGAAAAGCGTCGGCGCATCCGGCGCACCCCAGCGCCGTACATGCAGCCGGACGCCACGCACGGTGACGAATTCAGATCGCGGAGTATTCATGGGCTCGCAAAAAAAGAACGAATGATCGTTTTATTATAAAGAGTCTCGGAAGAATTTGGGCAGTGCCGAATCGGTCCTCCAGGAGGCGCGCCACCGGCACCCCACTCTGAACGGCCGCCGCTTGCCGGGGCCGGATCAGGCCCCAGCCGCGGCATCGCGAGCGGCCAGCGCCGCGAGTTCGTCTTCGTCGAATCCCGCGTCGCGGCGCGCCTCGAAATTGAACGGACCGCGCAGGCGCGGCGCACGGTATTGCTCCGCCAGATGCAGGTAAGCGGCATGTGGATCGAGCTCGCGCGCTGCGCACAGCTGGCGGAACCAGCGATTGCCGATACGCACGTGGCCGATCTCGTCGCGCAAAATGACATCGAGGATCGCGGCCGAATCGAGATCCCCGGCCTGCACGAGACGGGCCCGGATCGGCGGCGAGGCGTCGAGCCCGCGTGCTTCAAGCGTGCGCGGCACGAGCGCCATCCGGGCCAATACGTCCTCCCTGGTGCGCTCGCACATCTCCCAAAGCCCGTTGTGGGCCGGAAAGTCGCCATACCGATGCTCGAACTGAGCCAGCCGCTCGGCGAGCAGCGTGAAGTGATACGCCTCCTCGGCGGCCACGCGCAGCCAGTCGGCATAAAACGCCTCCGGCATGCCCGCAAAGCGCCAGACGGCATCGAGCGCGAGGTTGATCGCATTGAATTCGATATGGGCGAGCGCGTGCAGCAGTACCGCCCGCCCTTGGCGGGACTGGATGCTGCGATGCCCGAGCGCGCGCGGCTCCACGAGCACCGGGGCGTCGGGCCGCCCCGGCAGGCCGGCAGGCTCGGCAATCGGAGTCTGCGGCCGGCAGACGGCATGGCCGCCGAGCCAGCTCGCCTGCAAGGCGCGCGTTGCCGCGGCCTTCGATGCGGGATCGCGCTCGAGCAGGATGATCAGCGCCGTTTGGCGGATGCACGCGTCGCCCGCAGAGGCGATTTCATGAAGAGAACACATCGACGTAAGAGCAGCAAAGCGCCCGCGCGCCACGGCGCAATTGCCGCGCCCGCTGGCTGGACCGTTTACAATATGCGATTCGATACCCCGCGCGTTTGCCGACGCGCCGTGCCGAGCGGAAATTGTAACCGTCGCGGCACCGCCCGGCGCAGTCCGATACGTGCCGACAGGAGACAAAGTGGCGCTGTACAAGCTGGGCGAGCATGCCCCGACGATTCACGAAAGCGTCTTCGTCGCCGATTCCGCGACCATCATCGGTCGCGTGACCCTCGAGGAAAACGCGAGCGTCTGGCCCGGAGCCTCGATCCGCGCGGACAACGAACCGATCGGAATCGGGGCCGGCAGCAATATCCAGGAAGGAGCCGTGCTCCATACCGACCCTGGCTACCCGCTCGTCATCGAATCCAACGTCACCGTGGGCCATCAGGCCATGCTTCATGGGTGCACGGTTCGCGAAGGCGCCCTCGTCGGCATTCAAGCGGTGGTCTTGAATGGTGCGGTCATCGGCCGCAACTGTCTGGTTGGTGCGGGCGCCGTCGTGACGGAGGGCAAAGTCTTTCCCGAGCGCTCGCTGATTCTGGGCGCACCCGCGAAAGTCGTGCGCGAACTGAGCGACGAAGAGGTCGCCCGCCTCGCCCTCAATGCAAAGGGCTATATCGAGCGCCGGGCGCTCTTCAAAGAACAGCTCGTGCGCATCGGCTGACGAACGAGCATGGCGGTACACCGCCTCATCGATGTGTGAAGGAAAGAAGTCGTGGACGATCATTTGCAAAAATTCATGTTCAGCACCGCGCCCGTGCGAGGCGAGATCGTCTCGCTGCGCAACACATGGCAGGAGGTGCTGCTTCGCCGCCAATATCCCGCGCCGGTGCGGGACATCCTGGGCGAGATGATGGCCGCCTGCGCGCTGCTATCGGCGAACCTGAAGTTCGACGGCACGCTGATCATGCAGGTGTTCGGCGACGGGCCGATCAAGATGCTTGTCGTCCAGTGCGATTCGGAATTGAAGATGCGTGCGACAGCCAAGTTCACCGCCGAGCTCGACGGGCAAGAAACAGCGGGCCAGCCCATGCCGTTCGCCGAACTCGTCAACGCGAGCGGCCATGGCCGCTGCGTCATTACCCTCGACCCACAGGGTCGTCAGCCGGGGCAACAGCCGTATCAGGGGATTGTTCCGCTTGCCGGCGAAACCGGTCCGCTGCAGTCGGTCGCCGAGGTGCTCGAGCACTACATGCATCATTCCGAGCAGCTCGATACGCGGCTGTGGCTCGCGGCCAATACCGAGCGTGCCGTCGGCATGCTGCTGCAACGGCTGCCGGGGGACGGCGGCATTGTTCCGCATGCGGGGGAACATGACGCCGATACATGGGAGCGCGTCTGCGTGCTCGGCTCCACGCTTTCGCAGGACGAACTGCTCAAGGAAGAGCCCCAGACACTCTTCAAGCGTCTCTTCTGGCAGGAGAACGTGCAGCACTTCCCGCCTGCCCTCGCCCATTTCGAATGCAGCTGTTCGCGAGAGAAAGTCGGCTCGATGCTGAAGATGCTCGGGCGCGAAGAAGTCGACAGCGTGCTCGACGAGCGCGGACACGTCGAGATTCACTGCGAGTATTGCAACCAGCGCTACGAATTCGACCCCGTCGACGTGGCACAGCTTTTTGCCGCGGTCGACGCATCGGTCGGCGTGACACCGGCTGCGTCGCAGCGTCACTGAGCGCCCGGCCGCGCGTGCTGCGCGAATGGTCGATGCTCGAGCTCCACTGGAAGAGGCCCGCCATGAATGCCCCAAAACGCCTGACCGGCTTGCTCGGCGCGCGAGTGCCGCGTGTTGCGGCGCTCGCTGCCGCGCTTGTTTTGGCGGGATGCGTCGTTGCCCCGCCGCCCGGTCCGATCCTGAGCCGTCTGCCGCCCGGTGCGCCCGGCGCCGCATCGTCGGCGCAGCCGCTCAGCGACACCGAAAAGAAGCGCTACGACGAGATCGACAAGCAAGTTCAGCGCGAACAGAACGCGGCCATGGCGGTCACGGTGTGGGCACGCAGCTATGCGCCCTACTATTACTCGCCGCCCGTCATGTATGGCGGCTACTACAGTGGTTGGGGGCTCGGATATTACAGCCCCGGCTTCTACCCAGGGTGGTGGTGGTAAGTTCGCACGGATGAGCGGATGAGCGGTGTCGCCCGGCGGCTCAGCGCTTGTTCTTCTCTTTTTCGGCGCCGCCGTGCTTCTTGCCCGGCTTGTCGGATTTCACGCGCGAGACCGGGTTCGGTACAACGCTCACCGGCGCGGCCGACACCTCGCCACGCGTCGACGTGTTACTCGCCGGCACCGGCGTCACGGCGCTCGCAGGCGTGTTCGGCGAGACGAACTGCACAAAGACCTCGCCGTCCTTCACCATCCCCATCTCGTAGCGCGCACGCTCTTCGACCGCCGCCGTGCCCGACTGCAGATCCTGCACTTCGCCTTCGATGCGCTGGTTGCGCAGCTTCGCGTCGCCGTTTTTCTGCGCCTGCGCGGCCAGCGCTTCGCGCAATTCGTGCACGCGCAGCCAGCCGCCGTGTCCCCACCAGAGCGGATACTGGATCAGCACGAGCAGGACGACGAGAACGACAGTGACGAGCCGCATGCGAATGACGCCGTAAATTCAAAGCCGCCCCGTGTTCGGATACACGGGGCGGCGGGCAAAACGAACGAGAAAGGGGAGCGGCTTCGTCAACGCAGGTTGTAGAACGTCGACTTGCCCGGGTAGCTGGCGATATCGCCGAGATCCTCTTCGATGCGCAGCAACTGGTTGTACTTCGAGATGCGATCGCTGCGCGAGAGCGAGCCGGTCTTGATCTGCCCCGCGTTAAGGCCGACCGCGATATCGGCGATCGTCGAATCTTCCGTTTCGCCCGAGCGGTGCGAGATCACGGCCGTGTAGCCCGCGCGCTTGGCCATTTCGATCGCGGCGAACGTCTCGGTCAGCGTGCCGATCTGGTTGATCTTGATGAGGATCGAGTTGGCGATACCCTTCTCGATACCTTCCTTCAAAATGCGCGTGTTCGTCACGAAAAGGTCGTCGCCGACGAGCTGGATCTTTTTGCCGAGCCGATCGGTGAGCAGCTTCCAGCCATCCCAGTCGCTTTCGTGCATGCCGTCTTCGATCGAGACGATCGGGAATTTGTCGGCCAGCGTCGCAAGATAATCGGTAAACTCGGCCGACGACAACTGCAGGCCCTCGCCCGCCAGTTGATACTTGCCGTCGTGATAGAACTCGCTCGCCGCGCAGTCGAGCGCAAGCAGCACATCCTCACCCGCGCGATAGCCGGCCTTCTCGATGGCCTGAAGGATCGTCGAAAGGCATTCGTCGTTGCTGCCGAAGTTCGGCGCGAAGCCACCTTCGTCGCCCACCGCCGTGCTCATGCCACGGTCGCCCAGGATCTTCTTGAGTGCGTGAAACACCTCGGCACCACAGCGCAGCGCTTCGCGGAACGTCGGCTGGCTCACCGGGACGATCATGAATTCCTGGATGTCCAGGCTGTTGTTCGCGTGCGCACCGCCGTTGACGATGTTCATCATCGGCACCGGCAGTTGCATCGCACCCGAGCCACCGAAGTAGCGATAAAGCGGCAAGCCGGCTTCCTCAGCGGCGGCCTTTGCCACCGCCATCGAGACGGCCAACATCGCGTTGGCGCCGAGGCGCGATTTGTTGTCGGTGCCGTCGAGTTCGAGCAGCGTCTTGTCGAGGAACGCCTGCTCGGACGCATCGAGGCCCATGATCGCTTCGGAAATCTCGGTGTTGATGTGCTCGACGGCTTTCAGCACGCCCTTGCCGTTGTAACGGCCCGTTTCGCCGTCACGCAGTTCGATCGCCTCGCGCGAGCCCGTCGATGCGCCCGACGGCACCGCCGCGCGGCCCATCGTGCCCGACTCGAGCAACACGTCGCATTCGACGGTCGGATTGCCTCGCGAATCCAGAATCTCACGGCCGATGATGTCTACGATTGCACTCATGATTTCCTCTAGAGATGACGTTGAATTCCGCTTGTTCCGCTTGTTCTCGTTATTGTCGCGGCGCCGGCCCACGGCGCGGCGCCTTACGGCCCCGCGAACATCGGGACGCGCCCGCAGTCAGTCAGGTCAGTTGAAATTGTTTTCCAGCAACGGCGCGCGCTTCACCACGCTATCGAACGCGACGAGCGTCTCGAGCAGGTCGCCCATGCGCTTGAGCGGCACGGCATTGGGGCCGTCCGAGAGCGCGCATGCCGGATCCGGGTGCGTCTCCATGAACAGGCCCGCCACGCCTACCGCCACGGCCGCGCGCGCGAGTACCGGCACGAATTCCCGTTGCCCGCCCGAACTCGTGCCTTGCCCGCCCGGCAATTGCACCGAATGCGTTGCGTCGAAAACGACAGGGGCGCCCGTCTCGCGCATGATCGCAAGAGAACGCATATCGGACACCAGATTGTTGTAACCGAACGAAACACCACGCTCGCATGCGAGGAACCGGTCCTCCGAGAGGCCCGCCTCGCGGGCGGCATCGCGCGCCTTGTCGATCACGTTTTTCATGTCGTGCGGCGCGAGGAACTGCCCTTTCTTGATGTTGACGGGCTTGCCCGAGCGCGCGCAGGCATGGATGAAATCGGTCTGCCGGCACAGAAACGCCGGAGTCTGCAGTACATCGACGACGGCCGCGACCCGCTCGATTTCGTCGATCGAGTGGACATCGGTCAAGACCGGCACGTTCAGCTGGCGCCTCACTTCGCCGAGAATGCGCAGCCCCTCGTCCATTCCCGGGCCGCGAAACGACTTGCCGGAACTGCGGTTGGCCTTGTCGTACGACGATTTGTAGATAAACGGGATGCCGAGCTTTGCGCAGATTTCCTTGAGCGCGCCGGCCGTGTCGATCGACATCTGCTCCGACTCGACGACACAGGTCCCAGCGATCAGAAAGAACGGCTTGTCGAGGCCGACTTCGAAATCGACGAGCTTCATGCTTTCTCCTCGACGCGTGCCTGCCGGCAGGCGAGCGCCGCTTCCACGAACGACTTGAAGAGCGGATGACCGTCGCGCGGCGTGGAGGTGAATTCGGGGTGGAATTGAACGCCTACGAACCAGGGGTGCATGTCGCGCGGCAGCTCCATCATCTCGGGCAGGTCCTCGCTTGGCGTGCGCGCGCTGATCACGAGCCCGCCGCCTTCGAGTTCCGGCACGTAGCGGTTGTTCACCTCGTACCGGTGGCGGTGACGCTCGTTCACGTCCTTGCCGTAGATCTCTTCGGCCATCGTACCGGCCTTGATCGGGCAGCGCTGCGAACCGAGGCGCATCGTCCCGCCGAGATCGGACTCCTCGGTGCGTTTCTCGACACGGCCTTCGCGGTCGTACCACTCGGTGATGAGCGCGACGACGCGGTGCGGCGTGTGCGGATCGAACTCGGTGCTGTTCGCATCATCGAGGCCGACGACGTGGCGCGCGAATTCGATGACGGCGAGCTGCATGCCGAGGCAGATGCCGAGATACGGCACCTTCGCCTCGCGCGCATAGCGGATCGCGGCGATCTTGCCTTCGGTGCCGCGCCGCCCGAAGCCGCCCGGCACGAGCACGGCATCGAGATGCGCCAGGCTCGCGACGCCCTCCTGCTCGATCTGCTCGGAGTCGATGTATTCGATGTTGACGCGCGTGGACGTATGCACCGACGCATGACGCAGCGCCTCGATCAACGACTTGTACGATTCGGTCAGGTCGACGTATTTGCCCACCATGCCGATCGTCACTTCGTGCTTCGGGTGCTCCAGCTTGTCGACGATGCCGGACCACATCGAGAGATCGGCCTCCTTCGGCGAAAGCCTCAACTCCTCGCAGATGATCTGGTCAAGCCCCTGATCGTGCAGCATCTGAGGGATCTTGTAGATGCTGTCCACGTCCCATACCGAGATTACGGCGTCTTCGGGCACATTCGAGAACAGCGAGATCTTCTGGCATTCGTCGTCCGGAATACGGCGATCCGCGCGGCACAACAGCACGTGCGGCGAAATCCCGATCTCGCGCAGCTTCTGCACGCTGTGCTGCGTGGGCTTCGTCTTCAGTTCGCCCGCCGTCGCGATGTACGGCACGAGCGTGAGGTGCACGAAGCAGGCGCTGTTGCGGCCGAGCCGCAGGCTCATTTGCCGTGCGGCCTCGAGAAACGGCAGCGATTCGATGTCGCCGACGGTACCGCCGATTTCCACGATCGCCACATCGGGTTCGCCGCAGGTCGCCGATGCGGCGCCGCGCTCGATGAACGCCTGGATTTCGTTCGTGATGTGAGGAATCACCTGCACCGTCTTGCCGAGATAATCGCCGCGGCGCTCCTTGCGGATCACCGACTCGTAGATCTGGCCCGTCGTGAAGTTGTTGGCCTTGCGCATCTTCGTGCTGATGAAGCGCTCGTAGTGGCCGAGGTCCAGATCCGTCTCCGCGCCGTCTTCCGTCACGAACACTTCGCCGTGCTGAAACGGGCTCATCGTGCCGGGATCGACGTTGATGTAGGGATCGAGCTTGAGGAGGGTGACTTTGAGGCCGCGCGATTCGAGGATCGCGGCGAGAGAAGCGGCGGCAATGCCCTTGCCGAGGGACGACACTACGCCGCCGGTGACGAAAACATATTTGGTCATCGCTGAATGCTCGCGGGAAAAACGGATTATACCGTAAAGCCCCGCTCGATCCGCATCGTGCGATGCCTAGCCACCGGCGCGCAGCAGGCGCAGCATCCTCTGCACGGCGCGTGCCGTTTCGATCGGTTTTTCCATCGGAAAGAGGTGTGAACCCTCGAGCCATTCGAGCCGCCCGAGCGCCGCGCGGCGCGTCGCCTCGAGGCCGACCTGCCGGATCTCCTTCGAGCGAGTGCCCGCGACGAAACCGACCGGCACGGGCGCGCCGTGCGCAAGCCGCGCCCCCAAGGTGCGCGGCAGCGTCCGATAGATCAGATATTCCGTCTGGCGATCGAACGCGAGCGTACGCGTGCCGTCGGGCGCGACCTGAGGAATGCCGAAGTCCACGTAATCGGACAGGACACGCTCGTCCCAGCGCGCGAACGCCGGCTTCGTGCGGAAATGGCGCCACGCTTCATCCCGGCTCGCCCACTGCGTGCGGCGCTTGCGCGTGGCCGCAGCCGGCGACAGCCGCTCGTCGAGCCCGGTCCACTGCGATACGCGCAGCACGTTCGCACGCCAGCCCGCAACGACAGGCGAATCGAGCATAACCACACCGCGCACGCTCTGCGGCCGCTTGAGTGCCGCCATCAGCGACAAATAGCCGCCCAGCGAATGGCCCACGAGCCACACAGGCGCCTCGAAGCGGCGGTCGATGTCCTCGATCAGTTCCTCGACCAGATGGGGCCAGTCGTTCGTGACCGGGTAGCGCGGATCGTGGCCGATCCGCTCGATGAAACGCACCTCGTAGTCGTCGGAAAGCTCGGCGAAGATCGTCCGGTAAGTCGATGCCGGAAAACCGTTCGCATGGGAAAAGTGAATCACCTCTTTCACGCCTGGCTGCCTCCTGGTTCGCTCGACCGGCGCGGCACGCGGCCGGCCTCGTTCGTTTCGTTCTCCCGGCCCTCCATCCAGTACCGTCGGTGCGTATCGCGGTGGCGCTCGAGCGTCGGCCCGTGCGGCGCGACTTCGACGCGCACGGCGCCGTCCCGATCGGTTCGCGCGAGCTCGATGCCGCGCGCGGCAAACCTCGACCATACGGCAGGATGGGGATGGCCAAAGCGATTGCGATAGCCTACCTGAAATACCGCGATGCGCGGCTTCACCGAGTCGAGGAAAAGCTCGGTCGACGATGTCTTGCTGCCATGATGCGCAACGATCAGCACCTCGGCTTTCAGTGCGTCGGACGCGCGGGCGACGAGCCTGCGCTCGACAGCGGCATCGATATCGCCCGTCAACAGCGCCCGCCCGCCGGCAGCCTCGACCTTGAGCACGCAAGACTGCGCGTTGGCCTTGCCCGGCAACGGCCCGGCTTCGGGCCACAGCACGGAGAAGTCGACCCCGTCCCAGCGCCAGCGTTGTCCGGCCACGCAGCGCAACGCGTCGGCTCCCCACGCGCGCGCCTCGCGCCACAACGTGCTCTCCGGCGGCAGCCCGCCCATCAGTTGCAGCACCTGCGCGTCGGCAAGGACCGCCGGCACGCCGCCCGCGTGATCGGCATCGCCGTGGCTCACGACGATCGCGTCGAGCACCGGTACGCCGTTCGCGCGCAGATAAGGCGCAACGATGCGCTCGCCGGCGTGCGTCGACTCCGGTCCCGGCCCCGCGTCGAACAGCAATGCGTGACGCGCCGTTTCGACGAGGATGGCCGAGCCCTGCCCGACATCGAGGGCGGTCAGCCGGAAGGCGCCATGCGGCGGCCCGGACGGCACGGGCCAGACGAGCGGCAGCCAGGCGAGGGGTGCCGCAATGCGCAGCGGCCAGCCGCGCGGCATCAGGACCCAGACGACGCCGAGCGCCGCCAAGGCCATCGCCCACACGGACGGCCGCGCGATCCGCCACTGCGCCCATGCCGGCTCGGCGAGCCGTTGCAACAACCGCATCAACGGCGCGAGCAGCGTATGCGCGAGCTCGAACGCCGCCGCGTCGAGCGGTGCCGGCAGAATGACGGCGACGATGACGAGCGGCGTCACGAGCGCGCTGACCCACGGCACAGCCAGCGCATTCGCCGCCGGCCCGAGGAGTGGAACTTCCGAAAACCAGTAGGCCGTCAACGGCGCCAGCCCGATCGTCACCGCGTATTGAGCATGGCATGCCGTGGCGATCCGCTCTCGCATCGTGGCCGCATGCCGACGCGCGAGCAGACACCATCTGCGCCACCACTCGCCATCGGTGCGCGCTCCATCACCCATATCGTCGGCATCGAACCCGCACGCACCTGCGAGCTCGCCAGCACGAGCGGACCGCATTCTCGTTTGCAACGCGAACGAGATGACCGCGACCGCCCCGAACGACAGCCAGAACCCCGGGCCGAGCACGGCCCAGGGATCGACGAGCAGCACGAGCGCCGCGGCCCATGCGAGCACGACCGACGGTACGACGTTGCGCCCGAGCGCGAATGCGGCCGCGACGACGCAGAGCATCCAGAACGCCCGCTGAGCAGGAACGTTGAAGCCCGCGAGCGCCGCGTAGAACGCCGCGCAGAGCGTGCCCGCCAGCACTGCGACGAGCGGCACGGGAACGACGAGCGGCCATTCGAGCGCCGAGCGGCGTGCGAGAAAGCGGCCGATCAGGCACGAGCGGCGCCACAGCCATGCCGAGACGCCGGCGGCGATGCCGGCCACGAGCCCGATATGCAGACCGGAAATAGCGACGAGATGACTGGTGCCCGTGCGCCGCAGCGCGGCGCGGTCTTCCGCGCCGATCGCCTCCTGGGCGCCGATCGCAAGCGCCGTCACGATGCCGCGATGCGCGGCCTTGCCCAGCACGGCGTCGATGCGTTCCGCAAGCGCCATGCGGCGGCGGTCGATCGCGGACGGCAGCCCGCCCTCCCCGCCCGCCAGACGCCGCGCCGCCGAAGGGGCGACGACAGCCCCCGCGGCACGTACGCCGCGCGCGAAGAACGCTGCCTGAGCATCGCGCCCACCGGGGTTCGCATTGCCGTAAGCGCGCTTCAAACGTACGGTCAACTGCCAGCGATCGCCGGGTACGAGCGGCGGTGCGAGACCCGCCCGCTGCGGCCAGCTCAGTTGCACGCGCCGCGGAAAATGCGGCAAGCCGGTGCGCCGGCGCGCGTCCTCGACGTCGACCGCCAGCACGAATCGTACATGGCTGCGCTCGCGCACCGGCAGCCCCCGCACATGGCCGACAAGCACGAGTTCACGTCCCTCGAGCGCCTCCGGCAATGCGTCGCGCATGCGCAGATCGGCTCGCCATGCCGCGTAGCCGTAACCGGCCAGCGCAGCCGCAGCGGCGAACGCGGCAAACGCGGCGAGCGGTGCCGCCGAGCGCATCGCCCCGAGCACGCCGCGCGAGGTTTCGCCCCACGGGTGCCGTCTCCGGCAGAGTGTATCCACCGCGCAACCCGCGGCCACCAGCGCAGCGAACGAAATCGCGCCCAGGCACCACGCGAGCGTGCCTGGCAGCGTAGGTTGCTGCTGTAACAACACGACACCGAGCGCGAAAGCGCAGAGCACGAGCCGCATTCATCCCCCGTTCGCAAGCACCCGTTCGCGGGCGCCGTGGAGCGGACGATTATGCGGACGAAACGGCGAGCCGCGGCAATGCGGCGAGCGCGTTGGCCGTCGTGCCGACGGCCAACTGGCCGACTGTGAGGCCGCGCAGTTCGGCGATCACAGCGCCGATCGCGGCGGTCTGATCGGGCGTGTTGCGCGCCTTGTAGCGCCAGGCGGGCGGAATATCGGGCGAGTCGGTCTCGACGACGAGCGCCTCGAGCGGCAGCTCGATCGCAAGCCGCCTGATCTGTCGCGCGCGCTCGAACGTGACATTGCCGCCAAAGCCAAGGCGCATGCCCTGATCGATGAACGCGCGAGCCTGCTGGAAGCTGCCGTTGAACGCATGGGCGATGCCTTGCTTCACGCCGGCCGCGCGCAAGCCCTTGAGCACGAGGTCCTGCGATTTGCGCACATGGCAGATGACGGGCAGCTCGAACTCGCGCGCGAGCGCGAGCTGGGCTTCGTAGAAAAACCGCTGACGCGCATCGTCGACGTCGGGCATGAAGTAGTCGAGGCCGATCTCGCCGATGCCGACGAAGCGCGGGTCCTCGAGACTGCCCTCGATTTCGCGCCGCAGCACGGCGAGATCGTCCTCATGCGCATCGCGCGTGAAGAGAGGATGAATCCCCAACGCATACGCACCGCCCTCGATACGATGTGCGAGCGTGCGAACCGAGCCGAAATTCCCGCGCCCGACAGCCGGAATCACGATGCGCGACACGCCCGCCTGCACCGCGCCGCGCGCGACCGCGTCGCGGTCGGCATCGAACTCGGCGGCGTCGAGATGGCAGTGCGTATCGATCCACATGGCGCAAACTCGCTTGAAGGCCGGCTGCCGCGTCAGACGGGCACCGGCGGGTCCTCCCGCAACACCCCGTCGCGCAGCCGCAGCGTACGGTCGCAGCGCGCGGCGAGTTCGGGATCGTGCGTAACGATGACGAAGCTCGTCTCGAGCTTTTCCGACAACTCGAGCATCAGGTTGAAGACCGTATCGGCCGTGCCGCCGTCAAGGTTGCCGGTAGGCTCGTCGGCCAGCACGCAGGCGGGCTTGGCAACGAGCGCGCGAGCGATCGCGACCCGCTGCCGCTCGCCACCGGAGAGCTCTCCCGGACGGTGTTTCGCGCGATGGGCGAGGCCCACGCGCTCGAGCATCGCTAGTGCATCGCGTCGCGCGTCCTCCGTCGGCAGGCGGCGGATGCGCAGCGGCATCGCCACGTTGTCGAGCGCGCTGAACTCGGGCAGCAAATGGTGGAACTGATAGACGAAGCCGAGCGCCCGGTTGCGCAAGTCGTTGCGTTCGCGCTCGGCCAGTTGCGTGAATGGTTTGCCCAGCAGGGCTACCCGTCCCGCGCTCGGCTCGTCGAGCCCGCCGAGCACGTGCAGCAGCGTGCTCTTGCCCGAGCCCGACGCGCCGACAATCGCGACCTTTTCCCCGCGGCGCACGGACAGATCGGCGCCGCTCAGCACCTGGACGTTCAGGCCGCCCTGGACGAACGACTTGGCGATGCCGGTGGCCTCCAGCACGCTCGCGCCAGCGCCCACCTCTCCCGGCCGTGCCGAGCCGGCCGCCATTGCTTGATCGGTCATGAGCTCACTCATAGCGCAGCGCCTCCGCCGGACGGACCTTCGCACCGCGCCAGCTCGGATAGAGCGTGGCGAGCGTCGACAATACGAAGGCGATGAGCCCTATCTTGATGACGTCGCCGGGCACGAGCTCCGACGGCAGTTCGCTGATGAAATAAACGGATGGCGGCAGAAACTGCACGCCGAGCAAATGCTCGATCATCGGCACGAGCCACGGAATGCTCCAGGCGATCAGCGTGCCGAGTGCGACGCCCGTTGCCGTGCCCGCGAAGCCGATCGTCATGCCCTGCACGACGAAGATCTTCATGATCGAGCCCGGGTGAGCGCCGAGCGTACGCAAGATGGCGATATCGGCCTGCTTGTTCGTCACCGTCATCACCAGCGAGGACACGAGATTGAACGCCGCCACTGCGATGATGAGCGTCAGTATGATGAACATCATGCGCTTTTCGATCTTGACCGCCGAGAACCACGTCTTGTTCTGCTGTGTCCAGTCACGGATATAGAGTTCGCCCGACAACGTGTGCGCCAGCTCCTGGGCAACGCGCGGCGCCTGCTGCATGTCCTTCAGGCGCAGCCGCACGCCCGTGGGCGCGCGCAGCCGGAAAAGCGCCTCGGCATCGTGGATGTTGACGAGCGCGAGCGAGCTGTCGTACTCGTAGTGGCCCGACTGGAACACGCCCGCCACCGTGAACTGCTTCAGGCGCGGCAGCATGCCCGCCGGCGTCATCGAGCCCTCGGGCGCGACGAGCGTAATCCTGTCGCCCACGGCGACGCCCAGGGCATCCGCGAGATCGGCGCCGAGCACGATGTTGAACTGGCCCGGCACGAGATCCGTGAGCCGCCCTGCCTTCATTTCCTTGCCGATATCCGACACCTGCGGTTCGAGCGACGGCTCGACGCCGCGCAGCGCCACGCCACTCACAGCATCCTGGCGCGTGAGCAGTGCCTGCGCATCCACGTACGGTGCGGCGCCTATCACCTCGGGGTTGCGGCGCGCCTCCTGAGCCGTCAACTGCCAATCGGGCATCGCGCCGCCCGGCGAGAAAATCTGCACGTGCGCGAGCACCGAAAGCATCCGGTCGCGCACTTCCTTCTGGAAGCCGTTCATGACCGACAGCACGACGATCAGTGCGGCCACGCCGAGCGCGATGCCCGACATCGACACGAGCGCGATGAACGAGATGAAGCCGTTGCCGGTCGTGCGCTTGCCGGCGCGTGTGTAGCGCCAGCCGATTTGCCATTCGTAGGGGAGTTTCAAGCGAGTCCTTAAATCCGTTGCTGGCCAGGCAAGCCCCGCGTTGCAATGCGCATGCCGCATGTCGGCGGGAGTGAGCGCTTGCGCGGCCCCCCGCCCCATGGCGATCGACGAGGGCGCGCAAACGCCCGCCCCGATTCTCGCCGCCCGTCGGGTGTTGCCTGACAAGGGCGCAGTTTGCCATACAATGCGCACCATCATGCACGTCAACCGTCTTCACCTGCTGCTGCCGTTCGCGCTGCCCGCCGCCGCCGACGCGGCAACCGCGCTGCACAACCTGCAAAGCCCCGCGCTCGACAAGCTGCTCGCGCGCGCCGCACTCACGGAACGCGTGGCCGGCGAGGATTTCCAGCGCACCCTGCCCCACGAGCGCTGGATAGCGCGGCAGTTCGGCGCCGTCGACCCAAATGCCGTCGACGAAGCGCCGCTTGCGCCGTACATGCTGCTCGCCGACGGCGGCTCGCCCGGCGACGCCGTCTGGGCCTGCGTGGAGCCCGTCCACGTACGCGTCGCCCACGACCATCTCGTGCTGATCGATCCGGACGCGCTCGGGTTGGCCGACGATGAGGCTGCCACGTTGCTCGCCCTGGCCAGACCGCTCGTCGAGGAACTCGGCGTCCGCATCGAGGCGCCTACGCCCAAACGCTGGTATCTGTCCGGCGAGGCGCTCGGGCGGCTCGCGAGCGCTTCGCCGCTGCGGGCGAGCGGCCGCAGTATCGAGATCTGGCTGCCGCACGACGCTCATACCGGGGCTCGCTCGCGCGCCTGGATGAAGCTTCAGAACGAGATCCAGATGACCTGGTTCGAGCACCCCGTGAACGAAGCGCGCGAGACGCGGGGGCTGCCTGCGGTCAACTCCCTCTGGCTGCACGCGCAAGGCGCCGCCGCGCGGTTGCGCAGCCCGTTCGCACGCGTATTCTCGGATGCCCCGGCCACGCGCGGGCTTGCGCACGCGGCGGGCGTCGCGCTCAGCGGTGCGCCCGCGACCTTCGATGCACTGCGGGCGGCGGAACCCGGGAGCGGCGCGACGCTCGTCGAACTGGAGCGCTTCACCGCACCTTTCGTGCGACAGGACTGGGCCGGCTGGAGCGATGCGCTCGCCGCGCTCGAGCGCGAATGGTTCGCGCCGGCGCTCGCGGCGCTCGAGGCGGGTCAGATCGGCACACTCGCCCTCACGCTCGCGGGCGACCATGGCTCGGCCACGCTCACCGCCGCACGCGGCGACCTGCGCCGGTTCTGGCGCCGCCGCGTACTCGCCTCGCTTTTCGAATGATCCGCGATCGCGTCCCCGCCATACCGTTCGCTGCGAGCGGCGGCGGCGTGCAATCGCCCCGTGCTTTTCCGAGTTTTCCATGACACGAATCGTGACCCGCGCGTCGTCGCCCGCCGACGTCGCCGCGCTTATCCGCCACGGCCTGCACCCTGTACTGGCGCGGCTATACGCCGCGCGCGGCGTGCGCATGCCCGCGGAAATCGAGACGGCGTTCACGCGTCTGACACCGCCCGTGGCGCTCAAAGGCGCTAGCGAGGCGGCCGAACTGTTGGCCGAGGCAATCGAACAAAAACGCCGCCTGCTCGTCGTGGCCGACTACGACTGCGACGGCGCGACGGCCTGCGCCGTGGCGGTGCGCGGCCTGCGCATGTTCGGCGCCAATGTCGACTTCCTGGTGCCGAACCGCTTCGAGTACGGCTATGGCCTCACGCCCGAGATCGTCGAGCTGGCGGCCAGGCGCTCGCCCGATCTGCTCATTACCGTGGATAACGGCATAGCCAGCGTCGACGGCGTCGCAGCCGCCCGCGCGCACGGCATCGACGTGCTGGTAACCGACCACCACCTGCCCGGCGAGGCACTGCCGGCAGCACGCGCGATCGTCAATCCGAACCAGCCCGGCTGCACCTTTCCGAGCAAATGCATCGCCGGCGTCGGCGTCATGTTCTACGTACTGCTCGCGCTGCGCGCGCATCTGCGGGCTCAGGGCGCGTTCGAGACCGGGCGTATGGCGGAGCCGCGGCTCGACGGGCTGCTCGATCTCGTCGCGCTCGGCACGGTGGCCGACGTCGTCAAGCTCGACGGCAACAACCGCGTGCTCGTCGCGCAAGGACTCGCTCGCATTCGACGTGGCCGCATGCAGCCCGGGGTGGCCGCGCTCTTTCGCGCCGCGGGCCGCGAGGCGCGCGTCGCCTCGGGGTTCGACCTCGGTTTCGCGCTCGGCCCCCGCCTGAACGCCGCGGGACGGCTTTCGGACATGTCGCTCGGCATCGAGTGCCTGCTCACGGACGATCCGGGCCGCGCCTGGGAGCTTGCGCAGCAGCTCGACGCGATGAACCGCGAGCGGCGCGAAATCGAAGCCGGCATGCAGGAACAGGCGCTCGTCGATCTCGCCGCGCTCGATCCCGACGGCTCGACGACGATCACGCTTTTCAACCGGGAATGGCACCAAGGCGTGATCGGCATCGTGGCGAGCCGGCTCAAGGAAAAATTCCACCGCCCTGCCTTCACGTTCGCGCCGGCCGACGCAAGCGGCGCGTTGGCGCGAGGGTCGGGGCGCTCGATCGCGGGCTTTCATCTGCGCGATGCGCTCGATCTCATCGCCAAGCGCGAGCCGGGCCTGCTCGCGAAGTTCGGCGGGCACGCGATGGCGGCGGGCGTCACGCTCGCGGCGGCGGACGTGCCGCGCTTCGCGGCTGCTTTCGAGGCGGTCGGGCGCGAACTGCTCAGCGACGACGCACTCGCGCGCATGGTCGTGACCGACGGCGATCTCGAAGACGCCTACTTCACACCCCAGGTGGTGGAGATGCTGGAAGCGGCGGTCTGGGGCCAGGGATTTCCGGCGCCTACGTTTTCCGGCGATTTCGAGGTGGCCTCGCAGGCCCTCGTGAAGGACAAGCACCTGAAGCTTCAGCTTTTACGCGGCCGACAACGGTTTCAGGCGATCTGGTTCAATCACACCGAGCCGTTGCCGGCGCGTGCGCATATCGCCTACCGTCTCGCAAGCGACAGCTGGAACGGCGTTGCGCGCGTACAGCTCATCGTCGAGCATGCGACGGAGGTCGCCGCCGCATGACATGACGTAGCGGCGGCGCCAGAGCGCGGGATTCCGTGCGCGACGTGTCGATCGGCTATAATTTCCCCTTTTGGCGAAGCAAAAGCAGATCGACATGGAAGCGGAACGTCTGAACGCGATCGAAAGCTCTATTGCGGACCTGCGCCGGCGCGCGGGCGAGCTACGGGGGTATCTTTGACTACGACGCCAAAGCTGCGCGTCTAGCCGAAGTCAACAAGGAACTCGAAGACCCGAACGTCTGGAACGATTCCAAGCACGCCCAGGCCCTGGGCCGTGAAAAGAAGATGCTCGAGGGCGTCGTACTGGCCCTTTCCTCGCTCGACAACGACCTGCGCGACGCGCAGGATCTGTTCGACATGGCACGCGAAGAAAACGACGAGGACACGCTCGTTGCGTGCGAATCCGACGCCGCCGCGCTTGAAACGCGCGTTGCCGACATGGAATTCCGCCGGATGTTCGCGAATCCGGCCGATCCCAACAACGCGTTCCTCGACATTCAGGCCGGCGCGGGCGGCACGGAAGCCTGCGACTGGGCCGCGATGCTGCTGCGCCAATACCTGCGCTACTGCGAGCGCAAGGGCTTCAAGGCCGAAGTGCTCGAAGAGTCCGAAGGCGACGTGGCCGGGATCAAGAACGCGACGATCAAAGTCGAGGGCGAATATGCCTACGGCTTCCTGCGTACGGAAACGGGCATTCACCGGCTCGTGCGCAAGTCGCCGTTCGATTCGTCGGGTGGGCGTCATACGTCGTTTTCGTCCGTGTTCGTCTACCCGGAAGTCGACGATTCGATCGAAGTCGACATCAACCCGGCGGACCTGCGCATCGATACCTATCGCGCTTCCGGCGCGGGCGGCCAGCACATCAACAAGACCGACTCGGCCGTGCGCATCACGCATATTCCGACGGGCATCGTCGTGCAGTGCCAGAACGACCGCTCGCAGCACCGCAACCGTGCCGAAGCCATGGCGATGCTGAAATCGCGCCTTTACGAAGCCGAGCTGCGCAAGCGGCAAGCCGAGCAGGACAAGCTCGAATCGAGCAAGACCGACGTGGGCTGGGGCCACCAGATCCGTTCGTACGTGCTCGACCAAAGCCGCGTGAAAGACCTGCGCACGAACGTCGAAATCAGCAACACGAAAGCCGTGCTCGACGGCGATCTCGACGAATTCATCAGCGCGAGCCTGAAGCAAGGCGTTTAAGCGCCGAGTGACTCATTCGCCGGCAGGGGCACCGTGCGGCAAGTGCCTCGCCCCTGCCGGCACCGGGACGGCGCCACGGCCGACCGCCCCTTTCGCATGGCAGATATCATGACCGAACAGACCCTTCCGAGCCTGGACTCG